>NZ_JAVREM010000044.1:0-52620 GCF_031845425.1 Streptomyces millisiae | reverse complement strand
GCATCGGCGGCAACAGCGCCGACACCGCCCGCCGCCACGGCTCGTCCGCCGCCAGGTCGTACGGATCCGGCGTCACCGGCACCTGCAACCTGACCACCGGGCCCGCGCCCAACCGCGCGAAGCCACGCCCCGGCGGCACCCACCCCACCGGCGAGCCGCACGGCGGCGCCCCCAGCACCGCCGCCGCCTGGTCCGCCGCCACCGCGCCCAACACCACCCGCGCCCGGGTGCACGCGAACACCGCGCCACCCAGCGCGCCGAGACCCTCCAGATGCTCCCCGAGCACCACCGTCACCCCCACCGCCCGGCCGTACCGCAACGGCACCTCCAACAGCGCCGAGGGGTCGGGGCCGCCAGCCAGCCGCGCCAGATGACCGAGCAGCGCCGGCCGGTCGACCACCACCCACAGCGCCCCACCCACCGCCGCCGACCGCCCCCGCCCCGCCGCCGACAGCCGCCGCTCCGTCTCCCGCGCCACCCACCGGAGCGCGTCGACCCCGCCACCGGGGCCCGACTCCACCCCCGCCACCCCGACCCGCCCCGCGAAACACCCGAACTCCGCCCCGCCGCCGCCGTCCACCAGCAGCACCTCGTCGCGCTCGAGCGCCTGCAACACCACGGAACGCAGCAAGGACGTCACCCCGGACCCGGGCGCCCCCGCCACCAACAGATGCGGCTCACCGGCGCGCGGCCCCGTCCGCCACACCACCGGCGGCGCCGCCACCAACTCCGCGTACTCGGCGCCCCCGCGCACCGGCACCCGGCGGTCCACCACCGCCTCGTCCGTGAAGCCGAGCACCGTCTCGCCGGCGCCCACCACGAACCGCTGGGCCCCGATCCCCGCCGGCAGCGGGGGCAGCGCCACCACCTCCAGCTCGTTGCGCTCCTCGTCCCACCGGAAGTGGTACTCGCGGTCCCGCCCCGCCTTGCCGACCAGCACCCCCTCCACCCGCTCCCGCGCCGCCGGATCCCCGTCGGGGAAGAACGCCGGGTACGCCAGCCGCAGCATCTCCAGCCGGCCGTCCGCGCCGAAGCCGGACGCGAGGAAGCAGCCCCGCCACGACCCGCCGGGCGCGTAGAGCCCGGGCCCCGCGGGGTCGGGCGCGGTTCCGAAGTACGGCACCAGCGCCTCGTAGATCAAGGTGAGCCGGGCCCCGGCCGCCGCCCGCTCCGCCTCGGCGCGCTCCCCGTCCCGCACCCCGAGCACCACGACCGCCGCCAGCAGCCCGCCGCCCGCCAGCCAGGCGCCGTAGGGCAGCAACGGCACCACCAGCGCGCCCGCCACCACCACCAGACCCACCGGGGCCCGCCGCTCCCGGGGGACCCGGGCCCACCGCTCGCGCGCCGCCGTCACCAGCCGCCGCAGACCGCGCGTCACCACCCGCAGCGGGCGACTCGACCCGCCCACTACAGCGTGATCCCGCCCAGCAGGTTGGCGATGCTGGCGCCGCCCGCCGCGATGCTGGGCGCCACCGCCGTCCCCGACAGGTAGAAGCCGAACAGCGCGCACACCACCGCGTGCGAGACCTTCAACCCGTCCTTGCGGGAGAAGAGGAAGACGATGACTCCCAGCAGGACGACACCCGAGATGGAAAGGATCATGAGCACTCCACACGCGACCGAGCGGCCTTCACGGTAAGCACTCTAAGGATCACAAAGGGTGATCATTGCTCGACAGGCGCATAAGGGTGAAAGTGTCGGATGTCCGTCCGCGCCCCCCTCAACGACCCGGTCACGAGGGGCGATGCGGTGCGGGACCGCTCGCGGACCTCGGTAGGCTTGCCTTCGGTCGAGGGCAAGAAGGAGCAAGGACGATGGCAGAGAGTGCGCAGCCGTTGTCGCCGCGGGCCAGGCTGGCCGTGACGGCGGGAAAGGCGGCGGCGGCGGTGTCGCGGGCCGCGGGCCGCGGCAGCGGATCGGTGATCGGCGGCAAGGTCGCCCTCAGAGTGGATCCGGATCTGCTGGGCCGGCTCGCCGGCCATCTCGACGTGGTGCTGGTCTCGGCGACCAACGGCAAGACCACCACGACCCGGCTCATCGCCGAGGCCCTGCGCGCCGCAGGTGAGGTCGTCTCCAACGCGCTGGGCGCCAACATGCCGGCCGGCATCACCTCCGCCCTGTCGGCCGGCGCCCACGCCAGGTTCGGCGTCATCGAGGTCGACGAGAAGTACCTCGCGGGCGTCGCCAGGGACGTGTCACCCAAGGCCATCGCCCTGCTGAACCTCTCGCGCGACCAGCTGGACCGCGCGGCCGAGACCCGAATGCTCGCCGAGCGCTGGCGGGAGGGCCTCCAGGGCCTCAAGACCACCGTGATCGCCAACGCCGACGACCCCCTGGTCGTCTGGGCCGCCTCGTCGTCCGGCCAGGTCGTCTGGGTCGCGGCCGGCCAGGAGTGGAAGGACGACGCCTGGTCGTGCCCCGCCTGCGGCGGTGTGCTCCAGCACCACGGCGACGACTGGCGCTGCGGCGAGTGCGGCTTCGGCCGCCCCACCCCCACCTGGGTCCTCTCCGGGGACCACGTGCTCGACCCCAACGGCTCCGCCTGGCCCATCCAGCTCCAGCTGCCGGGCCGGGCCAACAAGGCCAACGCCACCAGCGCCGCCGCCGTCGCCGCCACCTTCGGCGTCGCCCCGCAGGTCGCCCTGCAGCGCATGCAGGCCGTCACCGCGGTCGCCGGCCGCTACGACGTCGTCTCCTTCCAGGGGCGTGACATCCGGCTGCTGCTCGCCAAGAACCCGGCCGGCTGGCTCGAGACGTTCTCGCTGATCGACCCGCCGCCCGCCCCGGTGGTCCTCTCGGTCAACGCCCGCAGCGCGGACGGCACCGACACCTCCTGGCTGTGGGACGTCGACTACACCCGGCTCGCCGGCCACCCCGTCGTCGTCATCGGCGACCGGCGCCTGGACCTCGCCGTCCGCCTCGAGGTCGCCGCTGTCGACTTCCGGGTCTGCGAGACCTTCCAGGAGGCGCTCCAGCAGCTCCCGCCGGGGCGCGTCGAGGCCATCGCCAACTACACGGCCTTCCAGGACCTGCGCCGCATCGTCGGCAACTGACCCACCAGCAACCCCGTACAGCCACCTCATCAGGCAGAAGGAACGGCACGCATGAGCTCATCGACCCTGCGGGTGGTCTGGGTCTACCCCGACCTGCTCAGCACCTACGGCGACCAGGGCAACGTCCTGGTGGTCGAGCGCCGGGCCAGGCAGCGCGGACTCGCCGTGGAGCGCCTCGACGTCCGCTCCGACCAGCAGATCCCCACCTCCGGCGACATCTACCTCATCGGCGGCGGCGAGGACCGCCCCCAGCGCCTCGCCGCCGAGCGGCTGCGCCGGGACGGAGGCCTCCACCGCGCCGCGGAGAACGGCGCCATCATCTTCTCCGTCTGCGCCGGCTACCAGATCCTCGGCCACGAGTTCATCAACGACCTCGGCCAGCGTGAGCCCGGCCTCGGCCTCCTCGACGTGGTCAGCACCCGCGGCGAGGGCGAGCGCTGCGTCGGGGACGTCCTCGCCGACATCGACGACGGGCTCGGCCTGCCCCAGCTCACCGGCTTCGAGAACCACCAGGGCATCACCCACCTCGGCCCCGGCGTCCGCCCCTTCGCCCGCGTCCGCGTCGGCAAGGGCAACGGCACGGGGGACGGCACCGAGGGCGCCTGGCGCGACACGGTGTTCGGCACCTACATGCACGGCCCGGTCCTCGCCCGCAACCCCGGGATCGCCGACCTGCTGCTGCGGCTCACCCTGGACGTCCGCGCCCTGCCCCCGGTCGACGACCGCTGGTACGAGGCGCTGCGCGCGGAGCGCATCGCCGCCGCCACCCAGGCGGCCTGACGGACACCCTGGCCGTCGCCCCGGCCAGGGCGTTCCCTATCGTTGTCTCGCGGGGGCGCTGCGAGCGGGAGTACACCGGAGATGGAACACGACGGCCACGGATCGGGCATGGACCTGCCGCCGTTCACGCTCTCACGAGCGCTGGAACTCGGCGGCGACCCGGTCTTCCTCATCGGCTGCCTGGCCGCCCTCGCCCTCTACGGCTGGGGCGTGCTGCGGCTCGCGCGCCGGGGCGACCGCTGGTCGCACGGCCGCACCGTCTCCTTCGCGCTCGGCGTCGTCTCCATCGCCGCCGTCACCTGCACCGGGCTCAACGACTACGGCATGGTGCTGTTCAGCGCCCACATGCTCCAGCACATGGTCATCAGCATGGTCTCCCCGATCCTGCTGCTGCTCGGCGCCCCCGTCACACTGCTGCTGCGCGCCCTGCCCACGGCGGGCCGCGGCCGCCGCGGCCCCCGCGAGATCCTGGTCCGGCTCCTGCACAGCCGCTATGTGAGCGTGGTGACCAGCCCGCTGTTCACCATCACGCTCTTCGTCGCCAGCCTCTACGGCCTCTACTTCACGCCGCTGTTCGACTTCCTGATGGGCTCGCGCGTCGGCCACCTGGCGATGATGCTGCACTTCCTCGCCGTCGGCCTGGTCTTCTTCTGGCCCATCATGGGCGTCGACCCGGGGCCGCACCGGCCGAGCCACCTGATGCGGATGCTGGAGCTCTTCGCCACCATGCCGTTCCACGCCTTCTTCGGCATCGCGCTGATGATGGGCTCCGAGCCCATGGTGGACACCTTCGCCGACCCGCCGGCCTCGCTGGGCGTCGACGCGGTCGCCGACCAGTCGGGCGCCGGCGGCATGGCCTGGGCCTTCAGCGAGATCCCCACCGTCGTGGTGCTCGTCGCCCTGGTCATCCAGTGGTACCTGTCGGAGGAGCGCCGGGCCCGCCGGCAGGACCGCACCGCCGACCGCGACGGCGACCGCGAGCTCGAGGCGTACAACGCCTACCTGGCCTCGCTCCGCTCCCGCGCCTGAACGCGCGCCTCGGTCCGGCTCACCCCTGGCCTCCCGACGCGCCGCCCAGCGTCCGCTCAAGAAAGTCGAACGCGGCCTCCTGCGCCGGCACGTCGAAGCGGTGCGGCCCGTCGGCGAAGCGGAACGCGTAGCCCTCCGGCTGCCCGGACCGCTCGTACAACTCCCGCAGCCTGCGGTGCGCCGCCCGCATGCCCTCGGGCGCGAACAGCGCGTCCCCGCGCAGGTACTGGACCTGCAGCGGGTCCGGGGCCCGACAGGCCGCGACATCGGGCCAGTCGGCCACCCGCCCGAGGCCGGGCGGGAAGAGCGTCCAGCTGTGCGGCGCCACGTGCCGGTCCAACATCTCGGCGAAGCCGCTCATCATGCCCACCACCACGGTGGCGGCGACCTCGTCGTGGACCGCCCGCAGCAGCACCGCCCGCGCCCCGCCGCCGGAGAACCCCACGCAGCCGACGCGCCCGGCGTCGACGTCCGGGCGCGACGTCAGGTAGCGCAGCGCCGCGCCGTCCTCGTGCAGGACGGTGCCGGCCACGCTGGTGCCGAGGAGCGCGCAGTACTTCGCCACCGTGTGCTCGTGGCCCCTGGCCACCACGTCGTACCGCTCCGGCAGGCTCGGCTTCCGCCCCGACCCGTCCGCCGAGGCCGACCACGCGGCGACCTCGCGGCGCGCCTCGTCCGACTCCAGGTCCAGTTCGAACCTGCGGCTGCCCCACATGAACACGTCGTGCGCCAGCACCACGAACCCGCGCCGGGCCAGCGCGTTGGCCCAGGCGCGACCGCCGTAGTAGGTGTCGCGCAGGGCCGCCAGCTCCCGGGGCGGCCCGGCCGGTCCGTCCGCGATCTTCTCCCTGCCGTGGTACTTCACGCCCGCGTGCTCGTGCAGCGCGACCACCCCGGGCAACGGCCCGACCGTGTCGGGACGCAGCACGAACGCCTCGGTGCGCGGCCCGTACCCCACCGACCAGGAGACGACCTCGCCGCGCAGCCCGTCCGCCCGCCAGGACCGCTCCACCCGCACTTCGCGCGGCGGCTCGCTCCGCCCTCCGTCGAGCACCCGCCGCACCGCGTCCCGCGTGGCCGGCCCGGGGGGCGCCGCGGGGAACAGCCCGTCCGCCAGCCGAGCCCGTTTCGCCCAGTCGCTGTACGACCCGAGATGCGTGTACCGCCTGTTCACCCGAGCCTCTCCCCGCCTTCCCGCCGCGTCGGCCAGGTGCCCACCTAACCGGAGCCACCGGGGGAACCGCCAGACGTTCGACGGCCGGCGTGATCGTGATCAACCGTATTATCCAGTTATGGGTGAATATGGGGAGGTGGGCTCGGGACTACTCGACGCCGCCGTCTCCCGCGGGGCGCGGGAGACCGGCGCCTCGGTCGTGCTGGTGTACGTGCTGCCGCCGGACGGCACCGCGCTGCGGCTCGCGGTGCTGTCCGGGGTCTCCCCGCGGATCGCGGCCCCCTGGGTCCGGGTGCCGCTGTCCGCCCCCATCCCGGTGGCGGACGCCGTCCGGGAGCGCCGCCTGGTGTGGCTGGGGAACCGGGAGGAGATGGCCCGCCGCTACCCGCGCCCGGCCCTGGTGCTGCCCTACGACTTCGCCCTGGCCGCGGCACCGGTCACCGACGGCTCGACGGTCTGGGGCGGCCTCGTGCTGCTGTGGCCGGGCTCCCACCCGCCCCGCCTGACCGCCGGGGAGCGCGGCGCCGTGCTCGACTGCTGCCACCACCTCGCGGAACTCCTGCGACAGTCCGCCGCCCTCGGCCGCCCCTTCACGCCGGAGCCGCGGCCCCGGCTGGTGGCCAGGCCCCGCCCGACCGGCGCGGTCCCGGGGCCCGACCAGGCCACCGCCGCGGTGGAACTCATCGAGCGGCTGCCGGGCGGCGTCTGCGCGCTCGACCTGGACGGCCGGTTCACCTATGTCAGCGGGATGGCCGCCGAACTCCTCGGCCGCAGCGCCCAGCGCCTGCTCGGCACGCTGCCCTGGGAGGCCCTGCCGTGGTTGGACGACCCCGCCTTCGAGGAGCGCCACCGGGCCGCGCTGATCAGCGGTCAACCCACCCGGGTCACGCTGCTGCGCCCACCGGACACCTGGCTGTCCTTCGGGTTCCACCCCGACCCCACGGGCATCACCGTCCGCGTCACCCCGGCCGTTCCCGACCCGGCCGTCCGGGCCGAGTGGCGCCGGCGGCCCACGCCGCCCGCCGGGACGAGCGAGGCCACCGCCCTCTACAACCTGATGCACCTGGCGGCCACCCTGACCGAGGCCGTCGACGTGCGGGACGTCGTCGACCAGGCCGACGACCAGATCATGTCGGCCTTCGGGGCCCAGGCCATCGTCCTGATGACCGTGGAGGAGGGCAGGCTGCGGATCACCGGCTACCACGGATACCCCGCCGAGCTCATGGCCCGCTTCGACAACGTCCCGCTCACCTCGGGGACCCCGGCCGTCCGCACCCTCACCAGCGGGGTCCCCCACTTCTACTCGACCTTCGCCGAGCTCAAGCGCGACTACCGCGGGGCGGTCCACCAGGACGACAAGGCGGCCTGGGCCTTCCTGCCCCTGGTCACCTCCGACCACGTCATCGGCTCGCTCCTGCTGGCCTACGACAGCCCGCGGGTGTTCCCCCCGCAGGAACGCGCCGTCCTCTCCTCCGCGGCGGGCCTCGTCGCCCAGGCCCTGGACCGCGCCCGCCTCTACGACGCCAGGAACCGGCTCGCCCTGCGCCTGCAGTCGGCGCTGCTGCCCCCCACCCTGCCCCACGTACCCGGCCTCGACGTCGCCGCCCGCTACGTCCCGGCCCTCCGTGGCATGGGCATCGGCGGCGACTTCTACGACCTGATCCGGCTGGACGGGGCCGTGGCCGCGACCATCGGCGACGTGCAGGGCCACGACGTGGACGCCGCCGCCATCATGGGACAGGTCCGCACCGCCGTGCACGCCACCGCCGGGGCCCCGCCCGGCGAGGTGCTGGCCCGCACCAACCGGCTGCTCACCGACCTCGACGCCGGCCTGTTCACCAGCTGTCTCTACGCCCAGCTCGACCTCGGCCGGCACCGCGTCCAACTGGCCACCGCCGGCCACCTCCCGCCCCTGCTGCGCCACCCGGACGGCCGCACCGAGACGCTCGACGTGCCGCCGGGACTCCTGCTCGGCATCGACGCCCACGCCGAGTACCCGACCGTGGAACTCCCGCTCGCGCCCGGCACCGTGCTCGCCCTGTTCACCGACGGGCTGGTCGAGGCCCCCGGCGTCGACCTCGACGACGCCACGCTCGCCCTGGCCGGCCAGCTCGCCCAGGACGGGGACCACACCATGGAGTCGCTGGCCGACCGCCTCGTCAGCCACGCCGAGCGGTCCGCGCCGCGTGGCGACGACATCGCCCTGCTCCTCATCAGAGCCGGGCGGCCACCCCACTGACCCGGACCGCCCGGGCGCCACCCTTCCCGGGGCTCGGTCTCACCGCGGCTCCAACCGGTGCACGCGGTCGGCGATCCGCTCGGCCGAGGCGGCGTCCATGACGTCCACGACCGACCCGTCGGCCAGGAACAGCACCCGGTCGGCGTGGGCCGCGGCGACGGGGTCGTGGGTGACCATGACCACCGTCTGCCCCATGGCGTCGACGACCTCCCGCAGCAGGCCGAGCACCGCCTGACGGGCCGCCAGGTCGAGGGCGCCCGTCGGCTCGTCGGCGAACACCACGTCGGGCCGGGTGACGAGGGCCCGGGCCAGGGCGACGCGTTGCCGCTGGCCGCCGGAGAGCTCGGCGGGGCGGTGGCGGAGGCGGTCGGTGAGGCCGGTGCGTTCGACGATGTCGCGCAGCCAGGCGCGGTCGGGGCGGCGGCCGGCCAGCCGGAGCGGCAGCAGGATGTTCTCCCGCGCGGTCAGCGAGGGCACCAGATTGAAGGACTGGAAGACGAAACCGATCCGTTCGCGGCGCAGCAGCGTCAGGCGGCGTTCGCGCAGCGCCGTGAGCTCCGTGTCGCCGAGATGGACCGTTCCCGAGCTCGGTCGGTCGAGCCCCGAGGCGCACCGCAGGAAGGTGCTCTTGCCGGAGCCCGAGGGCCCCATCACGGCCGTGAAGGAGCCGACGGGCAGGGTGAGGGAGACCCCACGCAGGGCGTGGACGGTGCCGTCGCCCCGGCCGTAGCGTCTCGTCACGTTCACGAGTCGCGCGGCGGCCGGCCGGTCGGTGAGATCAGACGGTGGCATCGTGCGGGGTGTCCTTTCGGCGGGTACGGGTGGTGCCGGGCTGCGTGCGCCAGGCCGGCAGCAGCGCGGAGGCCAGGGTCAGGGCGAAGGCGCCGAGGGCCACGGCGAGCGCGTAGCCGGGCGGCCCCTCGACGCGGACGGCGCCGGTGAGCGCCAGGCTGGAGCCGGCGAGCGCGACCGCGGCCACCGCGCCGCCGAGGAGCAGCCCGCAGGCGGCGACGAGGGCGCTCTCCCACGCGGTCAGCGCGAGCACGTCGCGACGGGTGGCGCCGGCGAGCCGGAGGGTGGCGAACTCCGCGGAGCGGGCCAGGGTCGCCATCACCTGGGTGTTCGCCAGGGCCAGAGCGGTGAAGGCGGCGGTGAGCACGCCGAAGAGGTAGGCCGGCCAGGTCTCGGTCACGGCGTCCTCGGCGCCGGCGCGCTCCACCGCGGTCCGGTCGGCCGCGGTGGCGGTGGGCCATCGCCGGGTCAACTCATCCAGCCCGGCCCGCAGCCGTTCGGTGTCCGCGTCGGGCGCCGCCACCAGGTAGACGGCGTCGAGCAGCGGGTCGGGGGAGTGGTCGAGCACCAAAGCGGCGGGCACCAGCAGGTCGGCGAAGCCGAGCGAGTGGTCGTAGCGGGCGCCGATCGTCAGCTCCCGCTCGGTGCCGTCCGGGAACCGGAGCCGCATCAGGTCGCCGACCCGCCAGCCGTACTCGCCGGCCTGCTCGTCGCTGACCGCCACGGCGTCACCGGCGGCCACGCCACGCAGCTCCCCCTCGCGCAGCCGGAGGTCGAGCACCTCGCCCACCCGCTCGTCCACCCCGAGCGCCGGGATCGGCACGCTCTCCGCCTCGTCGTTGTGGACGGCGGCCCGCAGCCAGGCCGTGGTGGTGGCGGAGGCGGTCGCGACCCCGGGGAGCCGGGCGGCCTCGCCGGCCAGGGCGGGCGGCAGGCCCACGGCGCCCTCCGGCAGGAGGACGTGCGAGGCGACCAGCCGCTCGCCGGCCCACTCCGCGGCCACGGACTGCTGTGTTGTCTGCATGAACAGGGCGGCCACCGTGAAGCCGGTCATCAGCACGATCGGCACCGTGGCGGCGGCGACCCGGCGGACCCCGGTGACGCTGTTGGCCAGCGCGAGGCGGCCGGTCCTTCGGGCCAGGAGCCGGATCACGAGACCGAGCGGCGGGATCAGCGGGCGGGTCAGCACGGGCGCGAGGAGCGCGGTGGCGACGAGCAGGGTCAGCACGCCGCCGAAGGCGAGTCCCGAGCCGGCCAGCCCGCCGACCGCCACCCCGAACAGGACGAAGAGCCCGGTGAAGGCCAGGAACGCCAGGCCGAGGAGGGCCCGGGAGACGGGGAGCAGCCGGGTGGGCGCCGCCGCCTCGGTGAGCGCCTCGGCCGGGCGCACCCGCGCGGCCCGGTGCGCGGCGGCCAGCGCCGCCAGCTGGGTGACGAGCACCCCGCAGCCGGCCGCGACTACCAGCGGCCAGGGGCCCACCACGACGTCCAGCCCCTCGGGAGCGACGCCGATCCTGACGAGTCCGCGGGCGAGCGGCTCGGCCAGCGCGGCACCCGCCGGGACCGCGAGGGCACCGCCGAACACGGCGACGAGCAGCGTCTCCCAGGCGAGCATCCGGCGGATCTGGCCCGGGGTGGCGCCCACGACGCGCAGCAGCGCGAACTCGCGGTGCCGCTGGGCGGTGGCGAACGCGAAGCCGCTCGCCATCACGAACAGGGCCACGAACACGGCCAGCGAGCCCATGCTGACGACGAACACGATGGTGTCGAGCAGCCGCAGGTCGCCCTCGGAGACCTCGGTGGCCCGGCTGTCGGTGAGCACCTCGATCCGTGGACCCGCGTCGACGGCCTCCCGGATCCGGTCGGCGAGCCGCGCGGGGTCGGTGCCCGGCGCCGGGAACACCGCGACGGCGTTGACCAGGTCGCCGGGCGGGGCGAGGCGCCGTGCCGTGGCGTCCGAGAAGAAGAGGGCGCCCTGTTCCTCGGTCAGCCCCGGCTCGGCGGAGGCGACCCCGCTGACCCGGTACGTGCCACGGCCCTCCGACCCGGTGAGCACGGTGACCTCGTCCCCGGGGCGCAGCCCGCCCCGCCGGGCCGTCGCGGCGTCCAGCACGACGTCGCGCGCTTCCCGTGGCGCCTCGCCCTCGCTGAGCGTGAACGGGGTGACCTCGGCGCTCGACCACGCGTGCCCCAGCGAGCGGGCGCCCCGCGTCGGGCCCGCGGGGCGCCCGTCGGACCCGATCGGCTGGGCGTGGAAGGCGAGGTCCGGGACGGCGGCGGCCACTCCGTCGAGGGCGCCGATCCGCTCGACCAGGTCGGCGGGTACCAGCGGCCGGGGCACCGCGGCCGCCTCGGGATCGCCCAAGCCGGGCGGGTGGTCGCGCCCGTCGAGACCCAGCTCCGGGTTGCCCGCGACGACGACGGGCGCCGCGGCGAAACGGTTCGCCTCGTCGTGGTCGCGCAGCGCCGACTCCAGCAGCACCCCGGCCGCGGCGAGGAGCAGCAGGGCGAGCGCCACCGCAGCGAGCGACCCCACGAACAGGGATCGGCGGGTGCGCAGGGTACTCAGGGCAAACCGCAGCACGGTACGGGCCTCTCGGATGATCGTGCGAGTGGGACGCCGGCAGCCTGGCGCACCGGCCTGTCCGAACCCTGTCCACGCCCGGCGCGGCCGGCCCCCGAGCCGTGTGGTGCCATGACCGGCATGGAATTCCAACTGCTGGGCGACGTCGCGGTCCGGGACGGGTCCGGCCGCGCGCTCCCGGTCCCCGGGGTGCGCGTGCGGGCCCTGCTCGCCCTGTTACTGCTGCACGCCCCGTTCGCGGTCAGCGCCGGGCGCATCCTCGACGAGCTGTGGGCCGACGCCACCGCCAAGGACCCGGCCGCCGCCCTGCACACGGCCGTCGCCAAACTCCGCCGGGCGCTCCGCGCCACCCCGCCGGGACCGCTGCTCACCGGTCCCGCCGGATACCGCATCGACCTGTCCGGCCACTCCTTCGACGTCGCCGACTTCGAGGACGAACTGGCCCGCGCCAGGGCGCTCGACGACCCGGCCGCACGCGCGGCGGCGCTGCGCGGCGCGCTGGACCGCTGGCCGGGCAGCCCGCTGGCCGGCCTCCCCGACCTGCCCTTCGTCACCGCGGAGCGGTCCCGGCTCGCGGAGCTGCGGCTGGCCGCGCTCGAGGACGGCGCCGACAGCGAACTCGCCGCCGACCCCGGGCCGGAACACGCCGCCGCACTGGCCGGGGTGCTCCGGACGGCGGCCCGCCGCCACCCCGACCGGGAGCGGCTGCACGCCCTGCTCGTCCACGCGCTGCGCGCCTCGGGGCGGCAGGCCGAGGCGCTGGCGACCTACCGGGAGGTCCGCGCCGCGCTGCGTGACCGCCTGGGCATCGAGCCCGGCCCCGAACTCCGCGCCGCCCAACGGGCCGTGCTGGGCGACTCCGCCCGCCGCGCCCGGCCGGCCCCCCGCTCCTCCACGGCCTTCCTCGGCCGCCGCACCGAGCTGGCCCGACTGACGGCCGGCCTGACGGCCGCCCGGCTGACCACCGTGACCGGCACGCCGGGCGTCGGCAAGACCGCGCTCGCGCACGCCGCCGCCGACGCCGAACAACACCGGGGCGCCGCCGTGTTCCGGGTCGACCTGGTGCCCTGCCCACCGGGAGAGCTGCCCTGGACCGTCGCCGAGGCGCTGGGGATCGACCCCGGCGCCGCGCCGCCCCACCTGCTGTTCGAGCGACTGCTCCCGGCCCTCGGCCGCGGCTCCCGCCCCCTGCTGCTGCTCGACAACTGCGAACACCTGCGCGCCGAGGCCGCCGACCTGACGGCGCGCCTGCTGGCCGCCTGCCCGGAGCTGCGAGTGCTCGCGACCAGCCGGGAGCCGCTCGGCGTCCCAGGGGAGGCCCGCTTCGAGTTGTCGCCGATGACCGCGGCCGACGCCGTCCGGCTCTTCCACGACCGCCTCGGCCGGCTCTCCCCGTCGGCGGCCAGGGCCGCCGCGACTCCCGACGTCGACGCCGTGTGCGCCGCCGTGGACCGCGTCCCCCTCGGCATCGAGCTGGTGGCGCCCAAGGCCACCACCTCCCCGCTCCCGGAGATCGCCCGCCGGCTGCGCGCGCACGGCGCCGTCCCCGGGGCGCTGCGCGCCGCCATCGAGCTCGGCTACCGCCGGCTGACCGACCCCGAGCGGGCCGTGCTCCGCGCGGTGTCGGTCTTCACCGCCCCCTTCCCGACCGAGGCCGCGGAGGCCGTGACGGGACTCCCCGACACGCCGGCGGCGCTGGCCCGGCTGGCCGAGACGTCCCTGCTGCTGTTCGACCCGGCCACGGCCCGCTACCGGATGCTGCTCCCGCTGCGCCACTTCGCCCGCGCCGAACTTGCCCGCCACGACGAGGAGCCGGCCGTCCGGCACCGGCACGCCCGGTGGGTCGCCGCACTCGCCGACCACACCGCCGACCTGATGCGCGGCCCCACCAGCCGCGCCGCGTTCGCGACGCTGCGCTCGGTGTTCGCCGAGGTGTCGGCCTGCCTGGACCGCCTCGCGGACGGCGACCCGGGGCAACGACGCCTGGCCGGCCGGATCACCACCCGGCTCGCGCTCTACTGGCTGCTGTCCGGCCGCCGCGCCGAGGGCCACCGGCGCCTCACCGACGCGCTCGCCGCCGCCGACCCCGACGCCCCGTGGTACCCGGAGGCGCTGGCCTGGTGCGGCTGGCTCGGCGTCAACCTGCACGCCGCGGACGCCGACGCCGACCTGTTGCGGCGCGCGGTGACCGCCGCCGTCGAGCGCACCGATCCGGCGGCGACCACCCTGGTCGGCGCGCTGGCGCTGACCGCGCACGTCCGGCAGGACCGGCTCGCCGAGGCCCGCGAGACGGCCGACCGCACCGCCACCGCCCTGGACGAGCGGCGGCACCGCTGGGAGACCGGGATCTGGCACCTGTTCCACGGCGAGCTCCAGGTCGCCGAGGGCAGCCCCCGAGCCGCGCTCGACTCCGCCACCCTGGCCGGCGACCTGCTCGCCGACATCGACCCGCACTCGACGGCGACCGCCGACCTCGTCGCCGGCATGGCCCACGAACGCCTTGGGGAGCGGGCCGCCGCCGTGCGCCGCTGGCAGCGGGCGCGCCGCGAACTCGCCGGGCTCGGCGCGGACCACGAGGCGTCCTACGCCACCGCGGTACTGGCCTGCGCCGCCGTCGGGGACGCCCGCTGGGCCGACGCGGCGGCGCTCGCCGACGAACTGGCGGGCTACGCGCGCACCAGCGGCGAGCACTTCCTCCTCGGCAAGACGGCCACGGTCCGCGCCCTGCTGGCGCGCCGGGCGCACCGCGACCACGACCTCGCGGAGCGGCTGCACCGCACCGCGATCGAGCACTACGAGGCCGACAACCGGCCGGAGTGCGTCGCGCACGAGCTGGCGCTGCTCGGCGCGGTGGCCGCCGAACGCGGCGAACCGGTCGTCGCCCGGGTGCGGTGGGAACGGGCCCTCAGAACCGCCGACCGGTCGGGCCGCGCGCACGCCCGCGTCCTCCCGCTGCGCGGCCTGGCCGCCCTGCCGGACCAGCCGGCCGCCGCCCACGACCTGGCCCGGGCGCTGCGGGAGGCACCGCCCCCGCGCATGACCGAGTGCCCCGTCCACCTGACGGTCGCCGACGACGCGGCGCCGCTCTGACCGTGCGGATAGCCCGGGACCTGGCGGGTAGGCGCCCCGCCGGCGGGCCGGGCGCCCGCGGAGGAGGAGACGTTGGCATGGGATGGGTGAACCGCCTCGACCGGCGCGTGTTCGAACGGGTCGCCGCCGCACACCCGCCGGGCGTCCAGGCCGTGTTGCCGCGGCTCAGCCGCGCCGCCGACCACAGCCGGCTGTGGCTGGCCACCGCGGCGGTCATGGCCGCCACCGGCGACCGGACCGCCCGGCGCGCGGCGGTACGCGGCGTCGGCGCCCTGGCGCTCGCCTCCCTCGCCACCAACACGGTCATCAAGTACGTCAGCAGCCGAGAGCGCCCGCTGATCGACGCCGTACCACTGGCCAGGCGGCTGAAGCGGCAGCCACGGTCCACGTCCTTCCCGTCGGGGCACTCCGCGTCGGCGGCGGCGTTCGCCACCGGGGTCGCCATGGAGTCGCGGCGCCACGGCCTGCTCGTGGCGCCGGTCGCCGCGGCCGTCGCCGCCTCCCGGGTCTACGTCGGCGTCCACTACCCCGCCGACGTGCTGGCCGGCTGCCTGCTCGGCTCGGGGGCGGCGCTGGCGACGAGCCGCTGGCTGCCGCGCCGGCCCCCGGCCGGCGTGTCCCACCACCGGCGGGCGTCGGCGCCCGCGCTGCCCGGCGGCGCGGGGCTGGTCGTCGTGGTCAACGCGGGCGCCGGCTCCGGCTCCTCGACCGAGGGAGACCGGATACGGAAGCTGCTCCCCGGGGCCGAGGTGGTCGAGCCGGGACCCGACGAGGACCTGACCGCGGTGCTCGCCGCCGCGGCCGACCGGGCGCGCGCCCTGGGCGTCTGCGGCGGCGACGGCACCGTCAACGCGGCGGCCGCCCAGGCGGCGGAGCGCGGCCTGCCGCTCGCCGTCTTCCCCGGCGGCACGCTCAACCACTTCGCGCTCGACACCGGCATCAACGGGTTCTCCCAGACCGCCGACGCGGTCACGACCGGCGAGGCCGTCGGCGTCGACGTCGCCCGCATCCGCCCCGCCCCCGGCGCGGCGGGCGCCGACCGGTACTTCCTCAACACCTTCAGCCTCGGCATCTACCCCGAACTCGTCCGCGCCCGCGAGGAGTTGCGCGAGCGCACCCAGCTCGGGGCGTGGAGCAGGTGGCCGTCCGCCGCCGTCTCCCTGGTCCGCGTGCTCGCCACGGCCGAACCCTTCGAGATCGCGCTCAACGGCCGCCCCCAACGCCTCTGGCTGCTCTTCACCGGCAACGGCCTGTACTCGCCCGAGGGCTTCGCGCCCTCCCACCGCACCCAGCTCGACGACGGGCTGCTCGACGTGCGGACGGTCGCCGCCGACAAGCCACTGGCCAGGACCCGCCTGGCGCTCACCGCCCTCACCGGGACGCTCGCCTACTCGCGGGTCCACACCGCGGTCCGGCTGCCCCGCCTCCGGCTGACCGAACTACCCGACGGCGGCACGATCGCCTACGACGGGGAGACCGCCGCCGCGCCGCGGGACCTGGTGCTCGACAAGCACCCCGAACCCCTCGCCGTCTACCGGCCGCTGTCCACCGACGCACTCTGAACGACCGGCGCACGCGCCCACCTGGTGGCATCCTCGACCACGAGACGGCGCCCGCCGGGCGCCCGGGACGGAGGAGCCACCGATGCCCACCACACGGCACACGGTCACCGTGGAGCACGGCGACCAACGAGTCCGCGTCACGATCGGCGACCGGGTCGTCGCCGACACCCGACGCCCCGTGCTGCTCCACGAGACGGGCCTGCCGGTCCGCTACTACGTGCCGCGCGACGACGTCGACATGACGCTCCTCGAACCGACCCCGACCCACACCACGTGCCCCTACAAGGGCACCGCCTCCTACTGGTCCTTCCACGGCGAGAACGGCCCACTGGCCGACGTCGCCTGGGAGTACCCCGACCCCCTGCCCGCCGTCGCCCTCATCCGCGACCACCTGTCCTTCTACGACTCCCACGCGGACATCCAGGTCCTGCCGGACTGACCTCGGGCTCCTCGCCGAACGCCCACGGCATGCCGTGCACCGCGTGGCCTCTCCCGGCCGACCGGCCGACCGCATCCGGTTTTCCGACAGTGACGTGGCCCACATCCGCCGCCGACCGTGTCACATCCGAGGCGCCCCCCGGTGTCTGAAGGGCGGACGGGAACACCGAGGGAAACGAAGGAGTGGACATGACCGGGAGCACCGACGTCGTCGTCATCGGCGGTGGGTACGCCGGCGTGATGGCGGCCAACCATCTGCGCGTCCGCGACGACGTGCGCGTCACGCTGATCAACCCGCGGCCGTCGTTCGTCGAGCGGATCCGGCTCCACCAGCTCGTCACCGGATCCGACGACGCCGTCGTCGAGTACGCGTCGTTGCTCGGGGCGGGCGTCCGGCTGCTCGTCGACGAGGCCACGGCCATCGATCCGGCGCGGCGCCGGGTGGCGCTGGCCTCGGGCGACACCGTCGGCTACGACTACCTCGTGTACGCCGTCGGCAGCCGTGGCGCGGCGCCGGTCGTGCCGGGCGTCGCCGAGTTCGCCCACTCGGTCACCGAGTTCGAGGACGCCGAGCGGCTGCGCGCCGTGGTCGACGCGGCGCCGCGCACCGCACCGCTGACCGTGGTCGGCGGGGGACCGACCGGCATCGAGACGGCCGCCGAGCTCGCCGAGGTCGGCCGCCAGGTCACCCTGGTGTGCGGTGAGGTGCTCGGCCCCTACCTGAGCCCCGCCGGCCGCCGCTCGGTCGCCGGGCGGCTGGCCAGGCTGGGCGTGACGGTGCTCGACGGGCCGGGCACCAGGGCCACGGCCGTGCGCCGGGACGCGATCGTGCTCGCCGAAGGGCGCGAGCTGCCCAGCGCCGTCACCGTCTGGACGGCCGGGTTCGGCGTGCCCGACCTGGCCGCCCGCAGCGGGCTGAGCACCGACGCGACGGGCCGGTTGCTCACCGACGAGACGCTGACCAGCGTCGACGACGCCCGCATCGTGGCCGCGGGCGACGCCGCCGCCCCTTCGGGCGTGCCGCCGCGCATGAGCTGCCAGGCCGCCATCCCGCTCGGTGCCCAGGCCGCCAACACGGTGCTGAGCCGGATCGCCGGCACCGAGCCCAGGGAGATCAGCCTGGGGTTCGCCGGCCAGTGCGTGAGCCTGGGCCGCCGGGCGGCGACCATCCAACTGGCGCGCACCGACGACAGCGCGCGCCCGATGTTCATCGGCGGCCGGGCGGCCGCCGCGATCAAGGAGGCCGTCTGCCGGTCGACCGTCTGGGGGCTGGCACGCGAGGCCCGCAAGCCGGGCTCCTACGTCTGGCTCAAGGGCGCCGGACGGCGGCGGGTCCTCGCGAAGGCCGGGGCCAGGGCCGGAGCGGGCGTCCAATGACCGGCGCGCCGGGCGACGAGCACGCCGAGCGGTTCACCCTGCTGCGGCCGCTGCTGTTCACCATCGCCTACGAACTCCTCGGATCCGCGAGCGAGGCCGACGACGTGCTGCAGGACAGCTACCTGCGGTGGGCGAGGGTGGACCTCGACACCGTGCGGGACACCCGGTCGTACCTGGCGCGGCTCGTCACCCGGCAGGCGCTCAACGCGCTGCGCGCCGGCGCCCGCCGGCGCGAGGAGTACGCCGGGCCGTGGCTGCCCGAACCCCTGCTGCTCGACGAGCACGACCCGTCGGCCGACGTCGTGCTCGCCGAGTCGGTCAGCACGGCGATGCTGGTGGTGCTCGAAACGCTGAGCCCCGAGGAGCGGGCCGTGTTCGTGCTGCGCGAGGTGTTCGGGTTCGGGTACGACGAGATCGGCTCCGCCGTAGGGAAGGCCACGGCGACGGTGCGGCAGGTCGCGCACCGGGCCCGGGCACACGTCCAGTCCCGCCGCAGGCGGTTCGAGCCGGTCGACGAGGCGGTGTCGACGCGGATCACCACCGAGTTCCTCGCCGCCGCGGCCAGCGGCGACGTGGGGCGGCTGATGGCGAGGCTGGCGCCGGACGTGGTGTGGACCGCCGACAGCGACGGCAAGGTCGTGGCGGCCCGTCGACCGGTGCGGGGCGCCGAGAAGGTCGCCAGATTGATGATCGGACTGCTGCGGAGCGCGGGCCCGAGCGGCCGCGCCGAACCGGCCAGCTACAACGGGGGCCCCGCGATGGTCCTCTACCTGGGCGAGCACCTGGAGAGCGTCGCCACCCTCGACGTCGCCGACGGCAAGATCACCCACTTCTACGTCATGCGCAACCCCGACAAGCTGGCGAACGTGTGGACGCCGAGGGCGGTCGGCCGCTGACGCGACCCCCGCCCCGCGCGGGGGTCACGACAGGGGATTGGCGTCCTCGGCCGCCCGGACGAACGCCAGGACGCGGGCGGTCGTGTTCGCCTCCAGCCAGACGGGGCCCCGGCGGATGGGCGGGGCGTCGTGGATGGGCACGTAGGCGAGGTCGGGCCGCCGGGAGTACTCCCGGGTGAGCTCGCCGACCGGGAGCACGCCCCGGCCGAGCGCCACCAGGGACAGCATCTCCGAGTAGGTGTTCCCCACGGGCCCCCTGCGGACCGGCCGGCCCGAGGGGGTGTGGTCCGGGGTGCGGTCACGCTTGAACGCCGCGGACGTGACCGCCGGGTACTGCACGACCGGGTGATCGGCCAGCACCTCCAGGGAGACGGAGTCCGCGCCGGCGAGGACATGGTCGACCGGCACCGCCAGCAGCCGCCGCTCCCGCACCAGCGTGGGGCCGTTGGCCATGCCGTCGAACGGGAACGAGGCGATGAGGACGTCGATCGAGCCGTCCAGCAGGCCCGCCCGCGTGCCGGACAGGTGCGCCTCGCTGACCAGCACCTCACAGTCGGGGTGACGCTCGGAGAACAGACTCACCGCCCGCATCAGCACCGTGGACGTGGCGTCGCCGACGTAGGCGACCCGCAGCCGCCCGGTCACGCCGCGCCCGGCCCGGACGGCCCGGCGCAGCGCCTCCTCCATGCCGGCGACGTGCGGGCGGAGGTCGTCGGCGAGCCGACGGCCGACCGGGGTGAGCCGCACGACCCGGCTGGTGCGCTCGAACAGCCGGGCGCCCACCCGCCGCTCCAGCTTCCTGATCACGTGGCTGACCCGCCCGGTCGTGACCCCGAGACGCTCGGCGGTGCGACCGAAGTGCAACTCCTCGGCGAGCGTCAGGAAGGACTCGATCTCGTGCCGCTCCAGCACCACCCACCCCCACATCGTTTACCGGGATTCAACGATAGTGGAGCGATCGTCGCTTGGTCGGCCGCGCCCGCCGGGGCATCGTGGAGCACACCGAACCCCGAACCAGGACAGGGAGCGACCAGCCATGCGCGTCACCGGACTCGACCACCTCGTGCTCAACACCGACGACCCGGAACGGGCCCTGGACTTCTACTGCGGCACCCTCGGCCTCGAACCCGTCCGCGTCGACCGATGGCGCGCGGGCGAGGTCCCGTTCCCGTCCGTCCGCGTCTCCCCGGGCACCATCATCGACCTCGTCAGCCGACCCCGGGGCGAGGTCAACGTCGACCACTTCTGTCTCGTCGTCGAGCCGCTCGACTGGCAGGAGGTCATCGACTCCGGGCGCTTCGACGTCGTCGAGGGGCCGGTCGACCGCTACGGCGCCCGTGGTGACGGGGTCTCCCTCTACGTCCGGGACCCCGACGGCAACACCGTCGAACTGCGCTGGTACCCCGAGGACGCCGCGCGGGCCTGAGGAGGACCACCATGACCGAACCCACCACCACCCGCCCCAAGGGCCCGGCCAGCTACTTCCCCGCCATCGAGAAGAAGTACGGCCACCCCGTCGACCACTGGCTGCGGCTCATCCGCGCCTCCCCGCTCACCCGGCACTCGGAACTGGTCGCCTGGCTGAAGACCGAACACGGCCTCGGCCACGGGCACGCCAACGCCCTCGTCGCCCACACCCGCGCGATCGGCTAGTCCGGCGGGGGAAGCATGGACCGCACGGCCTCCGGCGACCGGCCCACCACCGCCGTCCCGTCGTCCGCGGTGATGATCGGGCGCTGGATGAGGGCCGGGTGGTCGGCCAATGCCCGGATCCAACGGTCGCGCCGCGCGGCGTCCCGCTCCCAGGCGTCCATGCCGAGACGGGCCGCCTCCGGCTCACCGAGCCGGGTGATGTCCCAGGGCTCCAGGCCAAGACGCTCCAGCACCCCCGCCAACTCCGCCACGGTCGGCGGCTGTTCCAGATAACGCCGCACCGTGTACCGCGCGCCCTCCGCGTCCAGCAGGGAGAGAGCGGAACGGCACTTGGAGCAGGCCGGGTTGATCCAGATTTCCACGCGTCGCCTTCTTCCGGTACGCCGGGCCCGAGTCGCTCGCCGCGGCGCAGCCCACGGCCGAGTGGGAGAGCCCGGGCCACGAGGCCCCAGACTATTCCACGCCCGTCACACCTGGTCGAGGTGCGTCCTGTGCGCCACAGCCGCGGCGGGCCGCGTCGCGCAGCGGTGGGCCGAGGCGGCGGCAGGCGGCCTCCCGGCCGCGCCGCTCAGCCGCGCGGTGTCAGCGCGCGCAGCCGCCCGTCGAGTTCACCGCGGTAGAAGTCGAGGAAGCCGTCCGGGTCGGGCCCGGCGTTCTGCATCACCAGCCGGTCGAAGCCCGCGTCGACGAACGGCTGGGCCACCGCCACGAACCGCTCCGGATCGGTGCCGCACGCGAACTGGCCGAGGATGTCCTCCTCCCGCACCGTGGCCGAGGCGGCCTCGAAGTTCACCGGATTGGGCAGCTCGCTCATCACCTTCCAACCGGTCACCGCCCACCGGCTGGTCTCCAACGCCGCACGCACCGCCGTCCGCTCGTCCGGCGCCCACGACATGGGCACCTCGGCATAGCGTGGCCCGCCGCCGCCCGCCTCCGTGTAGTGGCGGACCAGGTCCTCCCTGGGCTCGGTCGCGAACAGCCCGTCCCCGAGCTCGGCGGCGAGCCGGGCGGCGTCCGCGCCGCCCGCGGCCACCGCGATCGGCGGCGGACTCGACGGCAGGTCGAACACCCGGGCGTCCTCCAGCCGCAGGTGCCGGCCGTCGTACGAGCGGTACCCGCCCTGCCACAGCAGCCGGATGATCTCCAACGCCTCCCGCAGCATCTCGTGCCGGACGCGGACCGAGTCGGGGAACCCCCGGCCCACGACGTGCTCGTTCAGCCGCTCCCCGGAACCGATGCCGAGCGTGAACCTGCCGTCCGAGAGCAGCGCCAGGGTCGCCGCGGCCTGCGCGATGATCGCCGGGTGGTAGCGGATGGTGGGGCAGGTCACCCCGGTCGCGAGCCCGATGCGCTCGGTGCGGGCCGCGATCGACCCCAACACCGCCCAGGCGAACGGTGAGTGCCCCTGGTCGTCCAGCCAGGGATGGAAGTGGTCGCTGATCTCCACGAAGTCGAACCCAGCCCGCTCGGCCAGCACCGCCTGCCGCACGAGCTCGGCCGGACCGTACCCCTCCGCCGCCAGCTTGTACCCGATCTGCATCTGACTCCTCGCTCCCCGGTGGGCGTCGCGTCCGGTCGCGCCTGCCCACCCCGGCACGCTGCCAGTCGTCCGGAGACCGCCCCGACCGACAGGCCGCCCGGCCGCCGCTCCTCCTCCGGATGGCCGACCGGGGCGCCCGGCACCCGCTTGACCCGCGAGTCGACCCGACGGTTACGGTCGACCCCATGAGCGCCGACCTCCCACGCCGCGCTCGAAGCTGGTCGAACCGTTCACCCCGGCGGCCGAAGCACCCCGTCCCCGTCCCCGTCACCCCGCAGCAGAAGGACCCCGTCGCCGTGCTCGTCGCCCGCTCCGTCGCCCTGTTCGTCGTCGCCGCGCTGTTCGAGATCGGCGGTGCCTGGCTGGTCTGGCAGGGGCTGCGCGAACACCGGGGCTGGATCTGGGTCGGCGCCGGCGTCATCGCCCTGGGCCTGTACGGGGTGGTCGCCACCTTCCAGAGTGACGACAACTTCGGCCGCATCCTCGCCGCCTACGGCGGCGTCTTCGTCGCCGGCTCCATCGCCTGGGGCGTGATCGCCGACGGCTACCGGCCCGACCGCTTCGACCTGATCGGCGCTGCGGTCTGCCTGGCCGGCATGGCCGTCATCATGTACGCGCCCCGCGGCAACTGAACCGCCCCGGCCCGGCCCCGCCGGGCCCCGAGATCAACGACCGCGATCCGCCGCGGCGACCGCGCCGTAGGTCACGAGCCCGTACAGCAGGTGCGGCACCGCGTCCGACGCCCAGTCCCTCGCCGACCAGCTCGTCGGATCAGTCACCCCCAGCCGCGCCATCGGCAGGTCGGTGGCGGCCATCGCCAGGGCACCGGTGAGCACCCCGCCGAGCCACCACGGCAGCTCGACGCCCGCGCGGCGGAGCAGGGCGACGGCCGCCCCGGTGCCGCAGCCGACGGCGATGCCCGACAGCGCGCCGAGGCCGGAGAGCCGGTTCTCCCGCCCGCCGTCCGAACCCGGGACCGGCCGCCCGATCTCCCGACTGAGCCTGTCGACCACCTGCGCGGGGGCCTCGCTCGCCGGCCTGCCCCGCCACGCCATGTCGGCATAGGTCACCGCGTTCAACACCGTCGTCCCGGCGGCGCCGGCCGCACCACCGCGCACAATGCTCTGGAACATGTCGGCGCGAGTTCCCGCATCCGGCCGTCCGAACCGTGCCGCCCCCGGTTCACCGGCGCGTCGCGGGGCGCCCGCCGACCCGGGCCGGGCCGGACGCCGGGTCCGGCGGGGCGTGACCAGCCACCTCAACGGGGACGACGGGCCCGGTACGGGCCGCCACCACCATCACGGCGAGGCCCAGCGCCACGACCGCGGCGCCCACGTACAGCGGCGCCGTGTAGCCCAGCCCCGCGCTGATCGCGAGACCGCCGAGCCAGGCGCCCAGGGCGTTGCCCACGTTGGAGGCCGACACGTTGGCGCTGGCGGCCAGCGGCGCGCCGCCGGCGGCGTCCGTGACCCGGGTGATCATGCCGGGGACGCCGGCGAACCCGAAGACGCCCATCAGGAAGATCAGCACCACCGAGGCGATCCGCCCCTCGGCCAGCAGCCCGAACACCGCGAGCGTGGCGGCGAGCCCCGCCAGGGACGCGATCAGCGTGCGGTCGCGGTCGCGGTCGGCCCCCCGGCCCCCGACGACGTTGCCGATCACCAGGCCGCTGCCGTAGACGACGAGCAGCCAGGCGACGTCGGCGCCGGAGAAGCCGGTGACCTCGGTGAGCGTGTACGCGAGGTAGCTGAACGCCCCGAACATGCCGCCGTAGCCGAGGGCGGTGGCGGTCAGGGTCAGCCACACCCGCGAGGAGCGGAAGGCACGCAGCTGGGGTCGCACCCCGGCCGTCCCGTGCGTCTCGGCCACGGCGCCCGCCCAGGCCGGCACCCACGCGGCGACGGCGGCCACGGCCAGCACGCCGATCCCGGTGATGGCCCAGAACGTGGCACGCCAGCCCCAGCGTTCGCCGACCAGGGCGCCGAACGGCACGCCCAGCACGTTGGCGACCGTCAGCCCGGCGAACATCACGGCGACGGCGCGCGAGGCCCGCTCCGGCGGGACGAGGCGGCGGGCGACGAGCGAGCCGATGCCGAAGAAGGAACCGTGGCACAGGGCGGCCACCACACGGCCGAGCAGCGCCACGGCGTAGGTGGGCGCGACGGCGGACAGCAGGTTGCCGAGGACGAACAACGTCACCAGGCCGACGAGGACGGTCTTGCGGTGGAGGCGGGTGGTGGCGGCGGTCAGCAGGATCGCGCCGACCGCGACGCTCAGGGCGTATCCCGAGATGAGCCACCCGGCCGCGGCCTCGGAGACCTCCAGGTCCCGGCTCACCTGGGGTAGCAGTCCCGCGATCACGAACTCGGTCAGGCCGATCCCGAAACTGCCGAGCCCGAGCGCGACCAACCCCGCAGGCGTCCGCCACGAACTCCCCCGCTGGCTGATGTTCACGTAAACATGATGGGCGCGGGGCCCCGAACGGGACAAGGAGTCACCTCGGTGAAACCGGATGCGGCCGACGACGCCGGCCGTCAGGGCGCCCCGTCCACCGCCCCCAGCCGGGCGCCGGCCGGCGGGGTCCCCGCCGGGCCGCACAGGGCCAGCTCCAGGTGGTTGACCAACGCCTCGTCGGCGGGGTGCGGCTCCAGCCCGCCCTGCTCGTCGAGCGACTGGTAACCCGCCAGGTTGAGCCCGACGGCCGCCTGTCGTTCGCCGTCCTCGCTGGTGAAGGCGAAGGTCACGGCGCCCCAGACCCGGCCGTCGTGCCCCCAGAACCGCCCGCAGGACAGCTCCACCGGGTACACCCCGAGACCGTAGGACTCCCGGTGGCCGCCGTCGGCCGGCACCGTCCGCGTCAGCTCCGCCAACTCCGCCGGCCCCAGCAACTCACCTCGGAACAGGGCGGCGTAGAAGCGGTTGAGGTCCTCCATCGTGGACACGGCGGCGCCCGCGACCCCGGCCCACGACATGTCGTAGACGCTGTAGTCCCGCGGCGGGTCGATGTCCCCGTACCGGGCCTCGTACATCCGGGAGTGCGGCCCGGCGAGGAACGGCGAGCGCGGGAACGCCGTGTCCCGCAGCCCGGCCGGGCGGATCACCCGCTCCGTGAGGTAGTCCTCCGCCGCCATGCCCGTCACCTCCTCGAGCAGCAGGCCGGCCAGGACGTAGTTGGTGTTGGAGTAGGAGAACCGCTCGCCGGGCACCCCGGTGCGCGGCGCGTCGAGGCCGAGGCGCACCAGCTCACCGGGCGCGATCCGGCGGAACCGGTGCTCGTCGAGGCTCTCGGCCGCCTCACCCGGGCCACCGGCCAGCGACGGGAACGCCGCGGGCACGTAGTCCCCGATGCCGCTGGTGTGGTTGAGGAGCATCCGCACGGTGACGGCCCGGCCCTGATCCGCCGGCAGCAGACCGGGCAGATGATCCGCCACCGGGTCATCGAGGCCGATCCGCCCCAGGCCGACCTGCTGCAACACCCCCACGGCGGTGAACGTCTTGGTGACGCTGCCGACCCGATGCGCCATCCCGGGGCGCACGGGCCGCCCGGTGCGCACGTCGGCGACCCCGGCCGCTCCCGCCCACCGGCGCGCGCCGTCCCGCACGGCCGAGTAGACGCCGGGGATTCCCGCGTCCCGCACCGCCCCGAGCGTCCGCTCGAGACCGGCGTCCGACGACGCCCCGCCCGCCGGCGTCGGGAACGCCCCCGACGCCGGTGCCACCGCCCCCAGCGTCAACCCCGCACCGCACACCCCGGCCACGACCACCCGAAGAACCCGCACCCACGCCTCCCGACGCCTCTACCGACCAGACCACGACCATCCTCGGCGCCCGGCCCTGGCCGGTGCCTCCGCCGCCGGTCGGAACCCGGAGGCGGCGGCTGCGCCGTTGGGCGTACATCGCACGGCGCTCCCGGGACGTGGCGCCGCCGGCCCGGTCGGACTCGGCGGCGGCCACGACCGGTCCGCGGGCGACGGCTCACCAGCCGCCGTCGTCGCAGCACCCCTCCCGGCGCATCAGCCTGCCCACCTCCCGCCAGTCCTCCGCCAGGGCCGCCCCGGTGCGTGGACCCGGCGCGTCCGCGAAGGCCGCGACGAGCGCCGCCTGTTCGACGGGCACCCCGCCGCGCAGCACGGCGACCGTGCGCACGAGCGACGAGAAGTCGGTGAACGGGTCGCCGTCCACCACCGTGAGGTCGGCGAGCCGCCCCTCGGTCACCGTGCCGAGGTCGTCCTCGACACCGAAGGCCCGGGCCGGCAGCACGGTCGCGGTACGCAGCGTCTCGGCCACGCCGAGGCCGGCCCGGTGCAGGGCGCGCAGCGCGAGATGGAGATGGAGGCCGACCGGCACCAGCGGCTGGTCGGTGCCGAGGGCCACCACCCCGCCACCGGCCAGCACCGTCCGGTAGACGTCGGTCTCCCGCTCCAGCGTCGACAGCTCGGCCGCGCTGGGCGGTTGGGCGGCCCGGGCGAGCACGGCGGCGGTGTCCCAGGGCGGCATCAGCGTGGTGACCCGCGGGTCGTCCGCCAGCCCCGGCTCGGCGCCGAGCAGCGGCAGCGCGGTGAACGGGGTGGCCACCAGGCGGAAGTCGGTGGCCGTGTAGATCTCGGTGACGTCCTGGTAGGCGCGGCCGGTCGCCGAGGTGGCGTGACCGTACTCCAGGCGCTGGGTGGCCTGGAGATGGGTCGTCAGGTCCTGGCCGAGCTGCACGCCGGGGGAGCACAGGTGGCTGCCGGCGCGCACGCCGAGCCGGTCGTGGGCGAACTCCGCCGCCTCCGCCATCAACCAACCGGGGGCGCGCACATAGGTCTTGACGAAGTCCCAGTCCAGGGCGCGTGCCCGGGCCAGCGTGCGGCGCAGCCCCTCCCGGGTGCCGTGGGCCCTGCCCATGCTGTAGGCCACCCGCGATCCGTCCAGCAGTTCGCCGGTGGCCAGCAGCCGGGGGCCGGTCAGCTCGCCGGCGGCCAGCGCCTCCCGGAGGCGGGCCTGCTCGTAGGCGAAGCCGCCGAGGGAGACGGTGGTCGTGATGCCGTAGGCGAGTTGAAGCGCGGTCTGCCGACCGCCGTAGGTGCTCTGCCAGGGATGGATGTGGGAGTCCCACAGGCCGGGCAGCACCGTGTGCCCCGACGCGTCGTGGCGGCGGGCGGTGGACCGGCCGGGGCGGTGCGGTTCGACGGCGGTGATCCGCCCGTCCCTGACCACCACGTCGACGTCCTCGCGGACCCGGTCGTCGGTACCGTCCCACAGCCGTCCCGCGTGCACGACGACGTCCCTGGCCCGGGGCCGCCGGTAGCCCAACCGCACCTCGACCGTGCGGGACGCGCCGCTGGCGACGTCGACGGTGCGCAGCCGGCCCGCGGAGAGGTGGAGCACGGTGCGGGAGTCGCCGGACCACGAGGGGTGGTCGGCGGGTTCGTCGTCCGCCGTCAACCGTCTGGGTTCCCCGTCGGGGGTGCCGTCCGGCCGCACCGGCAGGAGCCACAGCGCGGATTCGACGACGACCGCGAGGTGGCGGCCGTCCGGGGACCAGACGGGCCCCGAGTCGTAGCGGTCGGAGAGCGAGGCGTGCGGGCGGAAGGGGTGGAGGGCGGCCGCGCCGGTCTCCGTGTCCACGACGCGGATGAGGTTGTAGCCCTCGCGGAAGCGCCCGTTGAGCCGGTTGCGGTCGCAGAGCGCGATGCGCCGACCGTCGGGCGACCAGCTGGGCCGGCCCGGCAGTCCGCCACCGCCCAGCGGCGGCATGAGCACCCGTTCCGTGCCGTCGGCGAGCCGGCGCACGACGAGGTTGCCCGCCATGTCGAGGCAGGCGAGCCGGTCGCCGTCCGGGGAGAGCGCGGGGAAGACCCGGCCGCCGTCGGCGAGCACGGTCTCGGCGCCCGAGTCGAGGTCGCGCCGGCGAACGGCGAGGAGCCCGTCGCGGTCGTCGACGTAGACCAGCCCCCGGCCGTCGGGGGTCCAGGCGGGCGCCAGCAGGTAGCGGGTGGGGTCGGCCCGGACGATCCGGCGTGGCGTGCCGCCGGTGATCGGCACCGTCCACAGGGAGTTGAGCGCGACGAACGCCACCTGCCGCCCGTCGGGCGACAGCGCCGGCAGGTGCAGCCCGCGCGCCCGGCGTTCGCCGTCGCCGGCGAGGTCGTAGGACTTGACGCGGTAGCGGGGCGGTCGCAGGTGTTGCGTGGCGCTGAACGGGATGGTCTCGGCAGCCCCGGCCGCCGCGGGGTCGACCAGCTGGAACCGGCCGCCGACGTTGACCAGCAGCGTGCCCTGGGCGGTCCAGCGGACCGGTACGGGGAGCACCTCGCCGTCGGTCCCGACGGGTTCGCCGTCGACGACCAGGGTGCAGGAGGCGGCGGGCGCCGGGGTGGTGCGCAGATAGGCGAGGCGCCCGTCGGAGGCCAGCGCGGGCGTCATGACCTGCGCGTCGGCCGGCCCGTCGTCGGTGTGTTCCGGGGTGACGGGGCCGTCCCCTTCGGCGGGCACCGAGGCGACGAGCCGTGCCTGGAGGGTGCCGGCGGCGGTGATCCCGGCGCGGACGAAGAACACCCGGCCGCCGTCCGGCGACCAGGTGGGGTCGAAGTCCTCCCAGGCGCCCTCCTGCCCGGGACCCTCCTGGCCTGGGCGGCCCGTGAGCCGGGTGAGTTCGCCGGAGCGCACGTCCAGGACCCAGACGCGGTACGGGCTTCCGGTCACCGGGTCGCCGCCGCGTTCCGAGGCGAAGGCGATCCGGGTGCCGTCGGGCGACCAGGCGGGGGCGCGGTCGTCCCACGGCCCGTCGGTGAGCTGCCTCAGATCGGAGCCGTCGGGGGTGAGCGTCCAGATGTGGAACCCGCCGCCCCGGTAGGCGCAGACGGCGACCCGCCGGCCGTCGGGCGAGAACTGCGGGCGGTTGGGCTCGAGGTCGGGCGGGGTGAGGGCGACGGCCTCGCCGCCCGCGCGGGGAACGGCCCACAGCACGTTCTGCACCTCCGCGACCAGCCGGTCGCCGGCCGGCGAGAGGGTGGCGGAGCCGTTGGTGGCGGCGGTGAGGGTGAGGTCGACGCCGCCCGTCGTCGCGGGGGCGGCCGCGGCGGCGACGGCGGGGGAGAGGGGTACGGCAACGGCCGCGCCCGCGGCGGCCGTTGCCCGGAGCATCGTGCGGCGGGTCACGCCGCTTACGGAATCGGTCACGAGGTTCACGGTGTCCAACGAAGCGCCCGGCGAATCAGCGCCGCCGGGCCAGCCTGGCCGCCCACCGCCGACCGCTCAGGACAGCAACTCTCGGACCAGCACCTCCCCCCACCACCCCTCGACCCGCTCCGGCGACCAGCCGCGCTCGGCCGTGAGCGTCGCGTAGACGTCGATCGTGCACAGCGCCGCGTAGATGTCGACGGCCGACGGCACGTCGAGTCCCGCCCGCAGCACGCCCGTCGGCCACGAGGAGAACACGCGCTCCCTCGTCTCGTGCCCGCGGGCGCGGCCGTCCCGGTAGACCGCGGCCAGCTCGGGCTCGGTTCGCCCCGCCTCGCGGACCAGCGTGATGATGTCCCCGGCCCGTTCGAAGAGCCGCCGGTCGTAGCCCGCCATCGCCGCGAGCTGCGCCGCGGGTTCGATGCCCGGCGCCTCGAGTTCGGCGAGCAGCCGCGAGGGATCGGCCGCCAGGTCCGCCGCGTCCGCCAGGGCCCGGGCCAGTCCCGGCTTGTTCCCGTAGGCGGCGTACACCGTCGGCACCGAGACCCCGGCCTCGCGCGCCACGTCCCGCACGGTGGTCTCCGCCCAGCCCCGCGAGACGAAGAGCCGACGCGCCGCGTCCGCGATCTCGCTCCTGGTCCGCAGCGCCTGCTCCGTCCGGCGCAGCGACTCGTAGCGGCGCCTGCCTTGTTCCTCCACCATGGCCGTCTCCCCAATGGTTTTACGCTGCTTATAATCAATATATGAGCCGTCACATAGCGGAGGTCTCGGCCTCCCCCACGGGCTTCCACCGGATCAGCGGCCTGGCCGCCGTCGGCTTCGCCCTCATGATCGTCCTCGCCAACCTGATCGTCGTGCCGGCGGGCCAGCCGACCACCGGGACCGGCATCGCGGAGGTGAGCGAGTTCTTCGCGGCCGAGCGTGACCTCGTCGGCCTCAGCGCCGCGCTCACCCCCGCCGCCTGGGTGCTGGCCACCCTGTTCGGCGCCGGGTCCTTCGCCGTGCTGTGGCCGGCCGAGCGCCGACGAGGCGAGGCGTGGTCGCTGCTCGGCATGGCCGGACTGCTGCTGCAGAACGCCACCTTCGCCGCCGTCGTCGCCTGCCGACTCGCCCTCGCCACGGCCACCACCCCCACCGACGGGGCCTCCCCCTGGCTCTGGGCGCTGCACGACGCGCTGTTCACGCTCAACGGCACGTTCCTGGCGCTCGCCCTGGTCGGCCTGTCCGTGGCGGGCCTGCGCGCCGGTCTCCTGCGACCGTGGCAGCACACCCTGGGACTCGGCGCGGCCGCGCTGCTGTTCACCTCCGCGACCCTCGCCTGGCTGGTCGTCGACCACGCCGGACCGCTCGGCCTGCTCGGCCTGGCGGGCTGGCTGATGTGGGTGGTGTGGCTCATCGGCTACGGCATCACCCTCTACCGGCTCGCCCCGGCGGCGGGTGAGACCCCGTCAACGGCGTAGACCAAGTCGGTGGGCGCCGCAGACGTCCCCCGGGACGACCAGCTGCGGGCCCTCGCCGTCCAGCAGCAGCGCTCCAAGGCCGGTCATCCGCAGCACACCGGGCGACCGCACCGCACCGCAGAGCCTGATCACGTCCTCCTCGACCAGCCCGGAGATCACCGTCGCGGCCACCGTGTGGTGTGTGCGGCTCAGCGGGTCCGGTAGCGCGCGTAGATCAGCCCGCTGTCGAAGGAACGCTCCTCCACCAGCTTGAGATCGAGGCGCACGCCGTCGGGGAAGAACCGCTTGCCGCCGCCGACCACGCTCGTGGTGATGAACAGGTGGTACTCGTCCACCAGGCCGGCCGCGATCGCCTGCGCCGCGAGGTTCGGGCCGTCGACGGTGAGGTCGTGATCGGCCTCGGCCTTGAGCCTGCGCACCGCGTCCGGGTCGAAGGTCCGCTCGATCCTGGTCTTCTCGCTGGACACCGAGTCGAGCGTCGTGGAGTACACGACCTTCTCCGCGGCCCGCCAGTCGCGGGCGTACTGCAGGATGTGCGGCGGCAGGTCGGGCTTGGTGTGCGCGGTCTCCCAGTAGACCATCGTCTCGTACATCCGTCGGCCGTAGAGGTACGTGCCGACGGGCCGGAAGAGGTCGTTGACGAAGGTGTGCACCTCCGGGTCCTCGGCCCCGGTGCCGAGGTCGCCCTCCGCCGCCTCGGCGTAGCCGTCGAGCGAGGTGATCATCGAGTAGATGAGCTGTGCCATGTGTCTCCTCCGGATACGAGCGCGTCTCTCCGCCAGCGGTTCCGCAGGCTGTGACCTCCGCTCGACCCGGAACTCATCGATCGGCGGGGGCGAGGGCGTAGCGGGTGCCGCCGCGCCACACGTGGTCCGGAGTCGACCCGGCTGGGTGGGCTGAAGGACGCCCGGCGGCGGCCGTTCGTGGCGTCGATGGCGCGGAGGCTGCCTGATTCGGTCAGGACGTGGGCGGTTGTGCCGATGGCGGTGACGGTGTCGCGCAGGAGTTCCGCGTCGGGACGGTAGGTCCAGGCGGGAGAGCCGTCGGCGGCGAAGGCCGGGTCGCCGAACTCGGAGCTGTCCGCCTCGGCGGTGAACGCCCAATGCTCGCCGAGGTCGCCGAGTGCCAGGCCGTACAGATGCCGAAGTCGATGACGCGGGGGCCGGCGGCGGACAGCAGGACGGTGGCGGGCTTCAGATCGCGGTGGACGATCCCGGCGCCGTGGCTGGACGCGAGCGCTTCCGCGAGGCCCGCGCCCAGCCGCCCCAGGAGTTCGTACGGTCCGATCCGTGACGGATCGTCAGCCGTCAGGTCCCGCCACGCCGGCGCCGTCACCACGTGCGCCCCCCGATGTCACCCTGGCGTTCGAAGTCCATGAGCATCATGGCGCAGGCCCACGGACGCGGACGCCGCCCGACGGCCCGTTGTTCCGCGGCTGTTACTCCTCACCGAACAGGGACACGCGCCTACAACGGGATCGGGCGCTGGCGACCATGCACGCCACGTCGTCCTCGACGACGACGCCCGGGCTCGGCTTTCCCCGACCGGCCGCGGCCGGCGCGGCCGCCCTCGGGTTAACCCCACCTGGGCAGGGGAGTTGACCTGATGGCCGCCAGGGGCCCGGATCGGCGAGGCTCGCTGGCATGATCGATGACAGCGACGACACGGGTACGGCCACCGCTGCGGCCGACGGGCGTCGGCTCCGCCCCAGGCGTCGCGTGGCCGCCATGGCGATCGCCCTCGGGTGCGCCACGCTGGCCACGCTCGTCACGGGCCCTGCGGCACTGGCCAGTCATGGCGGCGCGGCCACGCCTCTGCAACACGACGCGGCGGCGGTCCACCAGGCCGGCCCCGTCGGTGTGACGGCCGTGCTGGAGACCCCGGACGGGACCGTGACCGCGCACAGCGGCACCGCCGACCAGCGCACGGGCGCGCCCGCGCGCCCCCAGGCACACGTCCGCGCCGGCAGCACCACGAAGCCGTTCATCGCCACGGTCGTGCTGCAGCTCGTCGGCGAGGGGGAGCTCTCGCTGGAGGACACGGTGGAGGAGTGGCTGCCCGGCGTGGTGACCGGCGACGAGATCGACGGCAGCCGCATCACCGTCCGTCAGCTCCTCCAGCACACCAGCGGACTGCCCGATTACCTCGGCCGCCCCGACGTGCTGCCGGCCTTCCACTCCGCCGCCGGCTTCCACGAGAACCAGCTGCGGCACTACACCGACGAAGAGCTCGTGGCCGGGGCGCTGCGGTCCTCCGCGGAGTTCGCGCCGGGCGCCGACTGGTCGTACTCCAACACCAACTACATCCTCGCCGGCATGATCATCGAGCGCGTCACCGGCCGTTCCTGGGAGCGGGAGGTGCAGGACCGCGTCATCGAGCCGCTGAACCTCACCGGCACCGAACTGCGGGGCGACGACCCGACCCTGCCGCCGCCGTTCCTGCGCGGCTACCACACCTTCCCCGAGGACGGCCGCCGCGCCGACACCACGGTGTTCAACACGACGGGCGCGAGCGCCAGCGGCGCGCTGATCTCCACCCCGCGCGACATCGACCGTTTCCTGTCCGCGCTCATCGGGGGCGAGCTGTTGCGGCCGGCGGAACTCGCCGAGATGCAGCGGGTGCGCGACCTCCCCGGCCGGACGGACGTGAGCTACGGCCTGGGCCTGTTCCGCCGCGAGCTGACCTGCGGCGGCTTCTTCTGGGGCCACGGTGGCACCGCCCTCGGCTACAACAACGAGAACGGCGTCACGGCGGACGGCAGCCGCGCGGTGACCGTCGCCACCAACAGCTTCGACATGGTCGACGAGGCCACACAGGATCGCACGGACGACGCCATGCTCACCCTCGTCGACAACGCCCTGTGCGCGCGCTGAACACCGGGCCGGCCCGGGGCCCGGCGACCTCCCGATGCCGTCAGACGCCGACGGCGGCCAGCGCGCCGTAGCCGACGACCGCGACGAGCAGCGTGGACACCGCGCCCAGGGCGAGACCTCGCCGACCGGCGCGGAGCAGCGCGTCGATCCGGACGCCGCTGCCGAGACCGAACAGCGCGGCGGCGAAGAGCAGTGTGGTGACGACCTCGGCGGCGGACAGCGCGGTGGCCGGCAGGAGGCCGCTGCCGCGCACCAGCATCATCGCCAGGAAGCCGAGGACGAACAGCGGGACGATCGGCGGGCGCCTCCCCGTGGCGGCCCCGCCGCGTCGGCGCTGGACGATGCTGACACCGGCGACCATCGGGGCGAGCAGGACGACCCTGGTCAGCTTGATGACGACGGCGACGGCGACCGCCCCGGCGCCCGCCGGTGACGCGGCCGCGACGACCTGCGCGACCTCATGGACGGAGAGTCCCGCCCAGGCGCCGAGGTGCTCAGGACCCATGCCCAGAGCCTGGCCGACGAACGGCACGAGCACGATGGCGGCGCTTCCGTAGAGCGTCACGAGGGTGACGGCGGTCGCCACGTCCTCCCTGTCGCTCTCGGTGACGCTGTCCATCGCCGCGATCGCCGACGCCCCGCAGACGGAGAAACCGGTCGCCACCATCAGCGCGAGCCCTCGCGACACCCGGATCAGCCGGCCGAACAGGAGGGTTCCGAAGAAGGTCACGAGCACGGTGACCACGACCGCGAGCACCCTGCCCGCGCCGAGCCCGAAGACCTCGCCGAGCCCGAGCTGGAGGCCGAGCAGCACGACGCCCAGCCGCAGGAACCTCCTCGTCGCCCAGCCCAGACCTTCCCGGGCCCGCGCCGGAAGACGGCCCCCGACGGCGACCCCCAGCACCACCGCGAAGGTGAGCGCGCTCACCGCGGGCACCAGCGCGTTGAGGCAGAACGCGGCGGTCGTGCCGATGGCGACCACGAGCAGCCCCGGGGCCAGCGAACGAACGGCCCCCGCGACGTCCGGGAAACGCCCGACGAAGTGTCCAGGTGCGGTCATGACCTGATCGTCATCGCGCCGCGTGGAGTGCGGTACCGGTCAACTCGGTGGGAGGTCATTCCCCGAGGGCATGACTGAGAGCCATACCCTGAGGTCATGAGCCAGCTGCCGGATCTGGAATCGCTGCGCCTGCTGGTCCTCGTCGGAGACGTGGGGAGCCTGAGCGGGGCGGCGGCTCGGCTCGGATTGGCGCAGCCGTCGGCAAGCAAGCGGCTGTCCACCCTGGAACGCCGGCTCGGCCTGGTGCTGGTGGAACGCACGCGCCGCGGATCGCGGCTCACCGACGCGGGGCGTGCCGTCGCGGGGTGGGCGCAGCAGGTGCTCCAGGAACTGGACGGGCTGCTCACCGGCGCGGAGGCGCTGCGCGCCAAGCGGGACGCCGAGCTGCGGGTCGCGGCCAGCATGACCGTGGCCGAGTACCTGGTCCCGGGCTGGCTCGGCGAACTACGCCGCATCCGGCCCGAGTTGTACGTGGCCCTCCAGGTCACCAACAGCGAGCAGGTCCCCGAACTGCTGCGCGGCGGGGCGGTGGACCTCGGGTTCGTCGAGTCACCGCGCGCCCCGGCCGGACTGCGCGCCCGACGGGTCGCCCACGACCGCCTCCTCGTGGTCGTCGCACCGGCCCACCCCTGGGCGCGCCGCCGCGCCCCGCTGAGCGTCGCCGAACTGGCCGCCGCGCCACTGGTCCTCCGGGAGCGCGGCTCCGGCACCCGCGAGACCCTCGACCAGGCGTTGCGCCGAGCGGGGGCCGCGGAACCCCGGCCCCTGCTGGAACTGGGCTCGGCGACGGCCGTGCGCAACGCCGTGATCGCCGGGACCGGCCCGGCGGTGATCAGCGAACTCGCCGTGCGCACCGACCTCGCCGACCGCCGCCTGGTGGCGGTCGAGGTCGAGGACATCGAACTTCACCGCGTGCTGCGCGCCGTATGGGCACCGGAACGCCCCCTGGCCGGCCCCGCGGTCGAACTCCTGGCGGTGACCCGACGACACAGGCCGGATCTCCCCACCGGGCGGTGAGTCCGGCGCACTCGACCGACCGACTCCGGAGCCCAGCCGCTCGCGGTGATGTGCTCCACGGCGCGCGCCACGGTGGGGCCGCCGTCGCGGCCAGGGCCGGTGCCCCCGCGCTCGGCGGTCAGGACGGCGCGAGCGCGGGGACCGCTGATCAGCAGTACAGGTTGCCGCCCGGCGTGGTTCCGAGGATCTGGCTGAAGTTCTGGAACGTGGTCACCCGGCTCTGCACCTGGGCCGGGTTGCCGCCGTTGCACTCGATGCTGCCGTTGATGCTGCGGATCGACTCACCGAAGCCGGCGCCGCTGACGATGGCCTGGTGGCCGCTCATGGTGCCGGCGCCGGACTGGGTGTTCCAGAACCACAGCGCGGTGCGCCAGGCGACGGCGGAGTCGTTCTGCACCAGCCACGGGTTGCCCAGCAGATCGATGCCGAGGGCGTCCCCGGCGGCCTTGTAGTTGAAGTTCCAGCTCAGCTGGATGGGGCCCCTGCCGTAGTAGGCGGCCTGCCCGGCGGGGCATCCGTAGGGCTGGCTCCAGTCGCAGTAGTGCGGGTAGTTGGCGGTGTTCTGCTCCACGATGTGGACCAGTCCGCCGGTCTCGTGGCTGACGTTGGCCAGGAACGCGGCGGCCTCGCGTCGCTGCACCTCCAGGCTGCCGGTGTTGGCGAACCCGGGGTACGAGCTGAGCGCGGCGACCAGGCCGCCATAGGTGTAGAAGGAGTTCCGGTTCGGGAACATCTGGTTGAACTGGGCCTCGCTCACCACGAAGCCGCTCGGGGTGCCGCCCCCGTCGCAGCTGTACGGTTCCCAGTACCAGGTGCTGATCAGCGGGTCGTAGCCCGGGTTGTCGTGCTCCGCGATGTAGTAACCACCGTTGTAGCGGACGATGCTGCCGGCCGGGTACCAGGTGCCGGCCCGCCAGTCGGTCGCCGTGGCGCAGGAGGCGGCGAGGGGGGACGGCGCCGCGCTCGCCGCCGGCGCCATGACGCCGGCGAGCCCGGTGGCGAGCAGAACGGTCACCAGTAAGGTCACGATGCGTTGTCTCAGCACGCGTTCTCTCCTCAGGAGTGCGGCGGCTCACCGCTCGGGACAGCGGGGAGCGGCCGCGTCGTGGGGGTGATGCGCACACTGAAGCGCGCCACGAGGGCACCGTCAAGGTCTAGACCAGACAAGCGTCAAGTCCATACCGAACGCGCCGGCGTTCCGTCCCGGTCTACGGTCCTCCGTCGGTCCCGCCGCACGCGGTGGGTGCGGCGGTCGCCGGGCTGTTCGGCACGCGACCGGCCTTCTCCGAGCCCGGCTCCGCCGCCGCTCCCTGCCCCCGCTCGACCATGCCCAGCGCCACCCCGACGATGATGACGACGCCGCCCACCGCCTGGGCCGGCCGGATCGACTCACCGTTGACCACGACCGCGCCGATGACGCCGAAGACCGGAACCAGGTTGAGAATGTTCACGGCGACGCTCGACGCCATCTGGCGCAGGCCGTAGTTGTAGAGCAGGAAGCCGCCGACCGAGCAGGCCACGGCCAGGTAGACCAGCAGCGAGGAGGCGGTCACGCCCGGCACCCGCCACTCGTCGGCCTCCAGCAGGGAGGCGAGCAGGAAGCCGGCCGCGCCGGCCAGGGTCTGGTGGTAGGTGACGCTCACGGCGTCCTGGCCGGCGCTGGCGCGCTTGCCGAGCACGTTGTAGCCGGCCCAGGCCAGCCCGCCGAGCAGCAGCAGGACGTCCCCGAGCCAGCGCGAACCGCCGCCGACCTCGGCTCCGTTGCGTACGACGAGGAAGGCGCCGACGGTCGCCAGCAGCACGCCCGCCACCCGCGACAGCGGGATCCGCGCGCGGTGGACGAACAGCTCCACCAGCATCGTCATCAGCGGGTAGGTGGCCACGATCAGCGACGCGTCGGAGGCCGTGGACAGATCGACGCCGACGTTCTCCAGGACGAAGTACACGGTGATGCCGAGGAACCCGCTCAGGTGGAGCAGCCGCCGCTGCCGCGCGTCCGGCCGGGCCGGGCGACGTCGGCCCAGCCGCACCAGTACACCCAGGAGCAACGCCGCGAGCGTGAACCTGACGGCACCGATGGTGAGCGGGCCGACGTCCTCCAACACCCGCTTGGTCACCGCGTACGAACTGCTCCAGAACAGCGCGGCCGCCACGACCGCGCACACCGCCCACACCGTGGGCCCTCGATCCCGCACCCGAGGTCGCTCCTCTCCCCAGCCCGCCTCGACCGAACGAACGTCAGCGAAGCAGGGTGGAGGCTAACAAGAGCACCGCCAGCGATGCGTAGAATCCGAATTAACTTCGGAATCCGGCGGGGTGAGGCAAGCGTGGACGAACTAGATTCGGCGTTGGTGCGGATGCTTCAGGAAGACGGTCGGCGAACCAACCGGGACATGGCCCAGGCCCTCGGGATCGCCCCGTCCACCTGTCTGGAGCGGATCAGGGCGTTGCGCCAAAGCGGCGTCCTCACGGGATTCCACGCGGAGGCCGACCTCGCCGCGATCGGCCGTGGGCTCCAGGCCGTGATCGCCGTGCGGGTCCGCCCGCCGACGCGCGCGGTGATCGAGGCCTTCCAGGCGTTCCTGGAGCGGATGCCCGAGGTGATCTCGATCTTCGTCCTGACCGGCAACGACGACTTCCTGGTGCACGTCGCCGTCCGTGACACCGACCACCTGCACGCGGTGGTCCTGGACAAGCTGACGAAGCGTCCGGAACTCGCCGACGTACGGACATCGGTGGTCTACAACCACCTGCGGAAGAAGGTCATCGGCCCGGCCTGACGCCTGACCCGTGCTGTTCCGACCGTGGCGGCGCCCGCTTTGACGCCGGCGCTTCTGCTCACCACGCCCGCCTTCGCCACCGGCACGACCGGTTCCGCAGATGCGGGCGTGACGGCCTCGACGGACGGCTCGGCCACGCCGGCCGACGAGACCGAGGACCGGGTCGCCGTCTTCCGTATCCTCGCCGACCCCACCATCAGCGACGCGCTCCGTACGGCGGCGGAGCAGGCCCTCGACAACGCCACCCCGGAGTCGTTGCGGTACCTCCTGGAGCACGGCCGGTACGAGGTCGACGCCTGAAAGACGGGACCGACGTCCCTCGCGAGAACCGCGGTGCCCAGGGCACGTCTGACGGTGCGAGCGCCGAGCGGCACCGCGGCCGCGGGTTGCCTGGTCATGGTTGTCGGGGCCGTGCTCGGATTCGCGGTGTGGCTGTATGCGCCTCCTCCCGGGTATCGATGGGCCTTCGAGGGGGAGGGGCCGCGGGAGCCGTACTACGTGGATCTGCCGCTGCTGGTGTGCGGCCTTCCGCTGCTGGCCCTGTGCGTCTGGCTCGTGGCTCGCGCCGCGGTGGTTCGGGCCGGCTCGGACGGTGGGCTCCTGCCCTGCCCCCGGCCAACCAGCCCTCGGGCCCGCCGGCTCCCGACACCTCCGCCGCGAGGCCGTTGGTGGTGTGCCCGCCGTGGCGCGTCCGGGGACCCGCGCCTGCGGTGCGCCGCCCCCGGCGTTGACCTGCTCGTCGGCCTCGGAGCGGTGTCAGTGGGGCGTGCCATGCTCGGGACGTGGGATTCTTCGATGATCTTGTGCTGCCGGAGGAACCGGCCACCGAGCGGGCCGTGTTGGCGCGGCTGGCCGTCGCGGGAGAGGACGAGGGGCGGTACGCGCCTCCCGTCGACCGGTTCGCTCCGGCGTCGGTGTCGCAGCTCGACGTGGTCGGCGCTGGTGCGGAGAGCCGGGTGGTGCTGACGGGCTGGTCACTGTGGCCGCGGTCCCTCACCCTGCACCTGGCCGTCTTCCGCAAGGCACTGAGGGAAGGCAGCGACCCGCGGCGCCAGTCCGGGCTCCGGGTGGGACTGCGGTTCTCCGATGGCCGCCGGGTGACCTCGCTGGACGGCACGATCACGCGGCACGTCACCGTCACCGGGCCGCGAGGCCCGAGCGTGGCCGCGACGCCGCAGGCGATCGGGCTGATCCCGCTCGACCCGGGCCCGCAGCACTCCCGCAGGTCCCTCTTCAAGACCGACGTCGACCTCTATCTCGCGGAGCTCCCGCCGCCCGGGGAGACGCAGCTGGTGGTGGAGTGGCCGGACGAGGGGATAGCCGAGACCCACACGCCGGTCGACGGCGCGGCGCTGCGTGCCGCGGCACGTCGATCGATCGAGGTCTGGCCGGACCTCGAACCGCTTGAGGCGACGCCGCGGGCGGGCCTGCTCGCGACCCTGACACTGGGCGGCCCGCCGACCCTGCTGGCTCCGCCGCTGACCCGGGCACAGCGCGAGTGGCTGCGGCGGGAGGAGGAGGCTCGGCAGCGGTACCTGCCGCGGGCCGACTGGGAGCGCGTCCGCTACCGCGACTGGTCCGACACCGCGCTGATCCGTGCCCGGCTGGACGCGGGCGCTCCACCCGGGGCCGGTATCGGCCACCTCGGCGCCACCACCCCGCTGCACCGCGCGGCGGAGTGGGGCTCGCAGGAGGGCGTGCGGCTGCTCCTGGCGCACGGCGCGGCCGTCGACGCGCGCGACGCGCACGGGCACACCCCGCTGTGGTACGCCGCCTGCAGCCTGGACGAAGGCCGTGTCCGTGCGCTGCTCGACGCCGGGGCGGACGCGTGGACGCCGCAGTCGGACGTCTGGTCGCCGGGGCGCCTGCTGGCCACCACAGCCCTCGCCCCGCTCGTCACACACCTGCCCGGGGCACGGGAGCTGCCCGCGGAGGACGTCGCGGCCCTGCGGCGGGCGGACGCCCTCATCGCGGCCTTCGGCACCGAACCTCTGTGGACGGACGGGCTCGGCGTCGCGTTCGTGCGGGGCCTGAGCGAGGACGAACTGATCCGGCGGCTCGGCGCCGACCCCGACCGGTGCCCGATGGTGGATCCCGAGGACGCGCCCTTCGACCCGATGGACTACGACGAGTCCCTGCGGTACGTGGCGGTGAGAGCCGTGACCGGGGCCCCGGGCGGCTGTGTGGTGAGGCAGGAGGGATACCTGCCGAGCCGGGACGCCGTGCTGGAGGCGATCTCCACCGGGACCTCCGCCTACGGGGTGTACTTCAACCCCAAGGGTGGAAGGTTCGGCACCCTGGCGCGCGACGGCGAATCCGTCGCCCGCGACGAGATAGGTGGCGGGCCCCACAGGTCGGACCCGAGCGCCTACTGGCACTTCCGTTTCTGGCAGCCCCAAGGCGCGGGCCAAGGCACGTTTCCCTACGGCGCCGACATCCTGGCCTACGCCTGTGCCGCGGCCGGCCTGAGTATCGACGACGGCCGCCACGCGGTCGATCGCCGCGCCCCGGCCCGCTGGGTGGAACTGCCCCCGGAGCTTCGGCGACGATAACGCCCGGCACGGAGGCGAACCCTCACCCGGCGCCGCCAAAGGCCGCTTCCGCGCCACCGAAAGCCGCCACCGTGCCGGGTCGCCTCGCTCAGCCCAACGTGTCCATCACGGCAGTGACATACGCATCCAGCCGCTCCTCCACGACTCGCGTCGTCAGGTCGGTCCTGCCCGCCTCCCGCCATGCCCGCGCTATCGGCCGCACTTCCTCCGAGGCCGCCAGCCCGTCCCTGACCTGCCAGTACAGCCGCTCGCCCGCGGCCGCGGCCAGCACCCCGCCGGCCTCCTCATAGGCCGCGGGGAACCGGAGCCCCCACGCCGGGCCGTGCAGCAGCGCGAGATTGACGGAGCAGTGCGCCACGTCGAGATCCGCCGGGCCCCAGGAGGTCGCCGCCCAGTCGACGACGCCGGTGATCCGGGCATCTGCCGGCCTCGCGGACGGCACGTCGAACAGTACGTTGCCGGGGTGGAAGTCCCGGTGCAGGAACCGCCCTTCGTAGCGCGGCACCGGCTTGCGGATCACGTCGATCGCCGCGGCCCAGGCCGCCGCGTCGGCGCCCTCCGGAACGACGACGGTGTCGGCGGTCGTCAACGTCACGTACTTCCCTGGCCGTTCGGCGGGGCGCAACGCGTGGATCGCCACGAGCTGGCGGGCCAGCAGCGGGACACGCGCCTCCAACCCCGCGTCGTCCAGGACCATCTTGCCCGCCACATGGGTCATCAGGAGCGACGGGTACTCACAGTGCGCGGCGGTCGGATCGACCGCCACCAGTCCGGGCGCCGACACGCCGGTCCCCGGCAGCAGGGCGAGGGCGCCGGCCTCCCTGTGCAGCGCGTCCTCGGCGCGCTCCACGTGGAACGGGTCGACGAAGCTCCGCAGCACCAGTTCACGGGTACCTCCGTCCCGCCCGCCGATGGTCAACCGCCGCATTTCGGCAGTGGCGCCGCCGTGCAGCACCTCGGTCCCGACGATCCGCTCGCCGACGTCCAGCTGCCGGCTCACCCAGGCCAACGTCAACGGTCGGACAGCCGCCGCCTCACCGTGAATGGTCACCGGGTCACCTCATCATCCGCGCGGCGGCACGCGCGAGGGCTTTACCGGAGGCCCGCCGGGCCGGCCACCGTCACCGGGCACCACCGGGGCCGGTCGCCTCGGTGATGCGGGCGCGTAACTCCCGTGCCCCGGCGTGGCGGCGGTAGGGGGCGAGGGCACGGCCGACGGCGGTCAGCGCCGTCGTCGCACGATGAGACGCGGTGAACTCGTAATGGCCCAGGGCCTGCCGGCACTCGTCGAGCGCGGTCTCGAGCTCACCGAGGGCCAACAGCGTCCTGCTCAGGTGCGTGTGGGTGAGGACACGGGCGATGCGGTGGTTCGGCGGTCGTGCCGCCAGGGACTCCCGGAAGGCGGAGACGGCCTCGGCACGGTCGCCGAGCGCCAGCAGGACCTCCCCGCGCCGGTGGAGGAACGCGGCCAACGGATACCGCCTGAAGGGATCGGCGTCGCCCTGGTCGGCCGCCTCCAGGTGCCGTTCGGCGGCCAGCAGGTCGTCGAGCGCCGCCCGCCGTTCGCCGTCCACGGCCCGCACCGTCGCGCGCCCCGCGTACAGGCGGGCGAGCACGGCGGGCGGCACGGTGGGGCCCGCGCCCTCCAGCGCGCTCCGCGCCCACTGCCGCGCGTGCGGCACGTCGTCCAGCCGCAGCGCCAGCATCGACATGGCCCGCAGCGTGAGGGGGAAGACGTTCCGCTCTCCTGCCCGATGCGCCTGTTCCAGCGCGGACCAGTAGCAGTGGTACCCGAAGTTCGGCAGCCCCGCGTCGACCGCCATCCAGCCGAGCAGGTGCGTCAGGCGCGCGCTTCCGCCCAACAGCGAGAAGTCCTGCGCGTCCTGGTGGGAGGCGGCCAGGAGCCGGTAACGCACGTCGTCGGCGAGGTAGGCGCCCAGGGCGGAGCGCGCGTGAGCGCCGCCGTACTTCTCGGTCAGGTCCGTGAAGATGACGACCACGTCCGTGAGGCGCGGATCGTCCACGGGCCGCCCGCTTCCCCCGGTGGCGCCCCCTGGGCCGGTCGCCGGCGTGACCGGCGCCGGCCAGTCGGGCAGCCGGACGTCGGTGGCCGTGAACATCTGTCGGTTGAGGGCCAGCCGGCTCGCGGGGTCCGCGTCGGCGCGGCACAGCGCCGACAGGCGCTGGATGAAGTCGCCCGTGGTCAGCACGGTCTCGTGGGCGGGGCTCGCCACCGGGGTGAGCCCCGTCTCGCCGACGTGCACGACGCGCCCGATACGCCGGCCGAACGCCTGCGCCACGAGGCCGGGCACCGGGGGCCGCGGTCTCGACCCGTCCAGCCAGTGGGCGATCGCCGTCCGGTCGTAGCGCAGCCGCAGTCCGTACCTGACGCCGAGGGCGTTGACGGCGCGCGCCAGTTCGCCGGCCGTCCAGTCGGCCTCCGTGAGCAACGCGGCGAGGGAGCGATTCGGCTGGCGCCGGCCCATGGCAGCCTCCTGGTCCACCGCTCGGCCCTGGGACCGTGGCGTTCAACGCGTTCACGCCCTGACAGCCGAAAGCTCTTTAACCAGCGCCTTGCCCATGGTTGGTTGGAGGCATGCCCGGGGCGAGGGGAAGGGTCCGCCCCCCGTGCCGACGGCACATGCCGACCGCGGGCGCCGGGGCCGCGGAGCACCGCGGGGCGCGTGTGCCGGACGAGGCCGGTCGCCGACGTCCGCGACGCCCGGCAGCGAGATGGTCGGCCGCGCCCGGGAGCCGGCCGTCGCCAGCGTGACCGCGGGGACCGGCGACGTCACGCCAGGGCGGAGCCCGCCATCACCACGCCCCGAATTCGACACCGCTCCGCACGGCCCGTCCTCCCGCCCGTCACGAATGCCCCGGGAGAGGCCGCCCCAACGGGAGCGAGGCCCCCTTTCACCAACGCCAGGAGGGACGAATGTCACGCGCACCCGACCGAGGCGCGCCCAGTGCGCCGCCACCCGCCGTCGTGCACATGTTTCCCGGTCAGGGGGACTTCTCCGTCGCGCCCTTGGTGCGCGCCGTCCGCGCCCATCCCGTGGTGCGGGCGGCCGCCGCCGAGGTGTTCGCGCGGATCGACGAGGTGAGCGACGGATACGGGATCCCCGCGCTGGGACCGGCCCTGCTGGGGGACCGCCCGCCGAGCGGCCGGGAACTCGCCGCCGGGCCCGTGGGCACCCCGCAGGTCGCCCTGTTCGGCGCCTCCCTGACCGTCCATCGCGCGCTGTGCGCCGCCGGCGCGGCCCCCGAGCGGATGGTGGCCGTGAGCTTCGGCGAGATCGCCGCACTGACCGCGGCCGGCGTGTGGAGCCCGGCCGACGGCACGCACATCGCGTGCCGGCTCTCCCGCTACCTGCTCCACTGCGTTGGCGGCATGACGCTGCTGGCCGCGGGCGAGAGCGAGGCGAGACGGCTGATCGACACCGCCGGCAGCCGGCGAACCGTCGTGGCCTGCGTCAACGACCCGGACACCACCGTCCTCAGCGGCCCTTCCCTGGAACTACGCCAGGTGGAACGGTGCGCCGCCGACCGCGGAGTGGACGCCGCTCCGCTCCGCCTCTCCTTCACCTCCCACCACCCGTCCCTGACGGCCCAGGCCGAGGGGTTCACGGCGGCGATCCGCACCCTGACACCCCGGCCGGCCCACACCATGGTCCACTCGGCCGTCCACGGCGGCCCCTACGGCAAGACCGACGACCTCCACCAGGCGCTCGCCGACTGCCTGACCCGGCCCGCACGACTGCCCCAGGTGCTCGCCCAGGCCACGGACGCCGGCCCCGCGCTGCTGCTCGAAGCCGGCATCGGCGAGACGCTCACCCGCAGCGCCCGACGTGTCCTGTCCCAACGTGCCGGAGTCAGGGCCCACAGCCCGCTCGCCGACCCCGACTTCCCGTGGGACCGCCCGCGACGCCTGCCGCTGACCGACGCCCCACGCCAGGGAGCGAACACCTGATGCCGACCAGCACCCGTCACCCGACCACGTTGCCCGAGCCGCTCATCGATCCGCTGCGCGGCCACCGGGCGCGGCGCCTCACGGACGCCCTCCGCCCCACCGCCACCGCGCCCGACGCGGCACCCGACGGGACGAGCCGTAACCATCTGGCACACGGCCGGCTGGCCCGGCTGGCCGAGGTGCTGCCACCAGCCCACGACCTGCTGCGCGACGGTGAGTGGATGGCCGCGCTCAGCGCCTCCACCGCCGTGCTGGATCCCACCCTGTACATGACGGTGGTCAACCACTACGTCCTCTGCCTGGGCTCCGTCGTCGCCTCGACCGAACCGGGGCAGATCGGCGGCGACCTGGCGGAGACGGTGACCGCCCTGGAAAGCGGCCACCGCAAGGGTGTCTTCCTGGTGACCGAGGTCGGCGACGCCAACAGCCACCTGGCGATCCGCACCACCGCCGAGTTCGACCGGCGGCACGGAGTGTTCGTCCTGCGCACACCGGACGCCGGCGCCGCCAAGCTGTCGAGCGTTGGCGTCCCCGGGCGGCCGCAGTCGGCCGTGGTGTGTGCCCGGCTGATGGTCGACGGAACCTTCCACGGCGTCCATCCCTTCCTGGTCGACCTCTGCGACGAGCGGCGGACCGCCCCGGGCGTCACCGTGTCCGGCGCCCTCGAACTGGACGCCCTGCCACTGGAGTACGCGCTGGTGCGGTTCGACGGGGCACGCCTCCCCGCCGACCGCTGGCTGGGTGGCACGGCCCGGATCGACGCGGACGGCGTCCTCCGCGACCAGGAGCCCGGCGGCCCGGAGGCAGCTCTCCACCGCACGCTCGGAGTCGGCCGCCTGCTCTGGGCGACGGTGCCGACGGCGGCCGCGGCGACGGCCAGAACCGCCGCCGTGGCGGCGCTGCGTCACTCCCGGCACCGCCGCTCGCACAGCCGACTCGCCCCGGGAGTCCCGGTGCTGGACTACAGCACCCAGCAGCGGGCGCTGCTGGGCGCGTTGGCCGAGGCGTTCGCCCTGACCTGCGTCGCGCACACCGCGCTGGCCGCCTGGCGGCGCTCGGAGGACCTCAGGACGGACACCCCCGTCGCGGCTCCCGGGGCCGCCCGCGCGGCGGACACCGCGTTCACGCCCTGGGCCGCGGTCGACCGCCGGCTGTCGGCGCTCAAGGCACTGGCGACGGAGAGCGCGGCCCGGGTCACGGCCGAGTGCCGGCGGCGTTGCGGGGTGGCCGGCTACCTCGGCGTCAACCGTGTCAGCGGCTACGCCGGCCTCATGGAGTCGTTCAGGACAGCCGGCGGCGACAACCGGCTCATCTTCCTGGACGTCGGCCAGGCCGTGGCGGGGGAGGCCGACCCCGCCGCCGCGCACGACGACACCCGGGCCGCCGGCCCCGACCACCCCGCCTGGTGGCTGGAGACCGTGACCGAGCTGGAACGGCGGCTGGCGAACGGGCTCCGGGCGGTGCTCGACGCGTCCCGGCGGGACGGCCAGGACGGTCTCGACCTGTGGAACCCACTGCTGGAACGCGTCCGCCGGCTGGGCGAGGTCCACGCCCTGCGGCTGGCGGCACGATCGGTGACCGACATCGCCGCCCCCGCCGCGGAAAGCGACCCGCTACGCCGGCTGGCCGCGTTCCACGGCACGACGCAGGCGCTGCGACTGGCCGGCCCGCTCCAGTGGACCGGGGTGCTCTCCCCGGCGGAGGCGGCCGCCCTGGAGACGACGGCGGTCGACCAGTGCGCCCGACTCCGGCCACGGCTGGACGAGCTGACGGCGCTCCTCGCGCCGCCGAACGAACTCGCGCCCACCCCCCTGGCCGCCGAGGACTACGCGACCGCCCTCCGGGACACCCTCGACCGACGCGATGGAGGACACTCATGACCCAGGACCTCGAACCGGCTCCGACCCCGCCCCGCGTCGGCGTGCTCGGCATGGGCACCCACCTGCCCGCCCGGCGGCGAACCAACGACGAGGTCGCCCGCGCCGCGCGCGTGAGTCCCGACTGGATCACGCAACGCACCGGGGTGCGCAACCGGCACACGGCCGGACCCGAGGAAGCGGCCTCCGACCTGGCGGCCGCCGCCGTGCGCTCGGCCGTGGCGGCCGCGGGACTCGACATCGACCGGCTGGACCTCCTGATCCTGGCCACCTCGACCCCCGACGAACTCGGCCCGGCGACGGCCTGCCGCGTGCAGGCCCTCACCAAGGCGCGCAACGCCGTCGCCCTCGACGTCAGCGCCGCCTGCTCGGGCTGGCTGTTCGCCACCCGGGTCGCGCACGACTGGCTGCGCTCGGACAACGCCGCCCGGCACGCGGTCGTCGTGGGCGTCGAGGCGTACTCGAAGTTCCTCGACCCCACCGACCGGGGCACCGCCGTGCTGTTCGCCGACGGGGCCGCCGCCGCCGTGCTCGGCCCCGTCCCCGCCACCGAGGGCTTCGCCGACTTCCACCTCGGCTCGGACGGAGAACTCGCCGACCACGTGCTGATCCCCGCGGGCGGCAGCCGGGCCCCCGCCAGCCTCGACACGGTCACCGACGGCGGCCACACGATCCACATGGACGGCCGCGCCGTCCGGGACTTCATCGCCGAGATGTTCCCCGCCGTGCTCTCCGACAGCCTGGCCCGCAACCGGCTGCGCATGGCGGACATCGACGCCTTCGTCACCCACCAGCCCAACCCGAGGCTGCTGCGCTCGGCCGGCACCGCGGCGGGCATCCCACCCGACCGCCTGCCGATCGTCGCGGACGAGGTGGGCAACATCGGCGCCGCCTCGACCCCGTACACCCTGGCCGCGGCGGCCGTGGAGACCCCGCTGCGCCGCGGCGACCGGATCCTCCTCGCCACCTTCGGCGCCGGCATGACATGGGGCAGCGCCCTCCTCACCTGGAGCGGCGCCCCCGTCATCCGTACCGGCCCCACCACGTGAACCACACCCGACGAGAGGAGCAGACGTGAACAGCAGCACCACCCTCACCGCCGCCGACGCCTTCCGGCTCGACGGGGCCCGCGCCCTGGTGACCGGCGCGTCGCGCGGCATCGGACGTGCCGTCGCCCTCGCCCTCGCCGACGCCGGCGCGGACCTGGCGCTGTCCGCCCGCGGCGCGGACGCCCTGCGGCACACCGCTGGCGAGGTCGAGCGGCGGGGACGAACCGCCGTCCCGGTACCCGGAGACCTCGCGGAGCCCACCAGGGCCGGTGCCGTCGTCGACGAGGCGGCCGCGGCACTCGGCGGACTCGACGTGGTGGTCCACAACGCCGGCGTCCTGCCGAGCCAACCCGACGGCACACCACTGCTGGCCCCGCTGCACGGCGCCAGCCAGCAGGACTGGGACAGCGTGGTGACCGTCAACCTCAACGCCTCCGCCGCGCTCTGCCGCCACGCCCACCGGCACCTGGCCGCCTCCACGCGGGCCAGCGTGGTGCTGATGTCCTCCGTCGCCGGCGCCATGGGCGCCCCCCTGATGGAGGCCTACGCGGCGACCAAGGCGGCCCAGATCTCCCTGGCCCGCAGCCTGGCCGTCGGCTGGGCCCGCGAGGGTATCCGCGTCAACGCGCTGTGCCCGGGGTGGACCCGCACCGACATGACGGCGTTCGCGCACCAGACCGGCCCGCTCTCCGACTGGCTGATGGCGCACGTGCCGCTGGGCCGCTGGGCCGAGCCGGAGGAGGTCGCGTGGGCCGCGCTCTACCTCGCCTCGCCCGCGGCCGCCTACCTGACGGGCCAGGCACTGCTGCTGGACGGCGGAGTGTCGGTGCCCGACGGCGGTCTCGCCGGCGTCCCCAAGCCCGCCTCCCCCTTCGCCGAGGGGTGAGCGCGGGTGCCGACCACCCCGACCGGCCGGCTCCCCGGCACCGCCACCGTGTGCGGCATCGGCGCCTCCCTGCCCCCCGACGTGCTGAGCAACGACGACGTGGCTCGCGAGGGGGCGCTGGACGTCACCGACGAGTGGATCCGCGCCCGCACCGGCATCGCGCGCCGCCACCGGGCCGGCACCGGCGTCGCCACCGGCGACCTCGCCACCGCGGCCGGGCGGGCCGCGATCGAGTCGGCCGCCGGAACACCCCCCGACCTGGTGCTCGTGGCCACCACGACCCCGGACCGCCGCTGCCCCGCCACCGCCCCCGAGGTGGCCCACCGCCTCGGCCTGGGCACCGTCCCCGCCTTCGACCTGGCCGCCGTCTGCTCGGGCTTCGTGTACGCCCTCACCGTCGCCACCGGCCTGGTCAGGGCCGGGACGTGCGCCCGCCCCCTCGTCATCGGCGCCGAGACCTACTCGACCATCGTCGACCCCCGGGACCGGAACACCGCCATCCTCTTCGGTGACGGCGCCGGAGCGGTGCTGCTTCGCGGCGGAGAACCCACGGAACCGGGCGCGGTGCTCGCCACCGACCTGGGCGCCGACGGCTCGGGCGGTGACCTGATCTCCATCGCCGCCGGCGGTTCCCGCGCGCCGGCCACCACGGCGTCGGCGGCGCGCGACCACCGGTACCTGCGGATGCGTGGCCGCGAGGTCTACGCCCTCGCGGTGCGCCAGATGACACGGTCGTCACACGCCGTACTGCGCCAGGCCGGCTGGCCCGCCTCGTCGGTCGGCGCGTTCATCGGCCACCAGGCCAACCAACGCATCCTGGACGCGGTCGGAGAACGGCTCGGCATCGCGCCGCGCCACCGGTTCGGCAACATCCAGGACGTGGGCAACACAGCGGCGGCCTCCGTACCGCTGGCGCTGGCCGACACCGCCGCCCGTGGCCTCGTGCGCCCGGGCACCCGCACCCTGCTGACGGCCTTCGGCGGCGGATTGACCTGGGGAACCGTCGCCCTCGGCTGGCCGGCGGCAATCCCACGCACCGCACCCCCCAGCCCGCTCGCCGCCCGACCCGAACCACACCAGCGAAAGGAACCCTCATGGAGCCCGTCCACGACCACGTGACCACCGTCCTCACGGACAAGTTCGAGGTCGCCCCAGGCGACGTCCGCCCGGACGCGACGCTCACCGAACTGGGCCTCGACTCCCTCGGCGTCACCGAACTCGCCGTCACACTCCAGGAGCACTGGGGCGTCGAGGTGCCGGAGGACGCCTTCACCGGCGATTCGACGCTGCGGGACGTCGTCACACGGACGCGTGACCTGCTGGACGAAGCCGGGCGGCCCACGGCCCGGGACGGCGCGGAATGAGCCACCCCCACGCCGCCGGCGGGGGAGTGGCGGTCAGCGGCGTCGGCCTGGTGACGCCGGCCGGGGTCGGCGCCGAGGAGACCTGGCGCCGCGTCTGCTCAGGACTGCCCACCGCCGCCGAGGACCCCACGCTGGCCGGAGCGCCGATCACCGTCTCCTGCCGGGTCCACGGCTTCGATCCGCGGCGACACGTCGGCGGCACGCGCCCCTCGCGAAACGACCGCTTCACGCAGTTCGCCGTCGCGGCCGCCCGGGAGGCGATCCGGGACGCCGCACTCGACCCGCGGACGTGGGACGGCGCGCGGGTCGCCGTGGTCCTCGCCTCGGCGGCCGGCGGCGTCGCCACCTACGAGGAGCAGCACCGCAAGCTCCTGACCACCGGCCACCACACGGTCTCCCCCCTCACCCTGCCCTCGTTCCTGCCGAACATGGCCGCCGGCCAGCTCGCGATCGAGCTGGGCGCGCACGGCCCCGCCCTCCACACGGCCACCGCGTGCGCGTCCGGGGCGAGCGCGATCATCACGGCCGCCGGCCTCCTGGAGCGTGGCGCCTGCGACATCGTCGTGGCGGGCGGCAGCGACGCCATGGTCACCCCGCTGTGCGTGACCGGCTTCGCCCAGGCGGGGGCCCTGTCCCGGCGCTCGGACGATCCCGCGGGCGCCTCCCGCCCGTTCGACGCCGAACGAGACGGTTTCGTCCTCGCGGAGGGAGCCGGCGTGCTGGTGCTCGAACGGGCCGTCGACGCCGCCGCCCGCCGAGTGGCCGCCCGCGCGCTGCTCGTGGGTCACGGCTCGTCGACCGACGCCCACCACGCCGCCGCCCCGCGCCCGGACGGTCGCTGGCTGCGAGACGCCATCCAGCAGGCACTCGCCGGCGCTGGCGCCGCCCCGGCGGACGTGGACCACGTCAACGCGCACGGCACCGGCACCCGGCTCAACGACCGCACCGAGGCGGCCGTCCTGCGCGACCTCTTCCCCGCCGGCCCGTCGGTGACCTCGGCCAAGGGCGTCACCGGCCACACCATGGGCGCGGCCGGCGCCATCGAGGCCGCCCTCACCGTTCTGACCGTGCAGCGAGGCATCGTTCCCCCCACCGCCAACTTCCACCGGCCCGACGCCGACACCGCGGACGTCGACGTCGTCGACGACGTCGCGCGCCACCAACGAGTCGAGCTGGCGCTCAGCAACTCCTGCGGCTTCGGAGGCCACAACGCGGTGCTGGCCTTCGCCCCGGGACCCCGAGCCGGCGACGGACCCGCCCGCCCGAAGCCGTCACCCGACGGGCCGTGAGGGGGTGAACTCCGTTCCTCGGGTCGCGTCAGCGGGCGCGGCGTTCGGCGATCGCCGTGACCGCCAGGGCGACGGCGGTCAGCAGGGACAACAGTGCCCAGGCGAGGGTGAAGCCGCCGGTGAGGTCCACCAGGAGGCCGAGCAGGGGCGGCACCGCGATGATCGCGATCTGGTTGAGGGACATGGCCAGCCCCAGGGCGAAGCCGGTCATGCCGGGTGGGGCGGATTCGGTGACGTAGGCGACCCACGGGCCGTACCAGCCGAAGCCGAAGAACCCGAGCCAGACGAAGACGCCGGAGGCGACGACGGGCTCCCGCCCGGCCGGCGTCATCAGCGCGGCAAGACCGGCGATCACGGCGACCATGCAGACCAGGACGACGACATAGCGCCCGGCCAGGGTGCGGTCGCTCCACGCCGCCAGGCAGATCCGGCCGGCGACGCCCGCCCCCTGGGAGGCCACCAGGACCAGGGCCGCCTGGCCCGCGCCGACCGATGACGTCTCGTGCAGGTGGAGGACCGTCAGGACGCTCACCCCGTACTGCACCGAGATCAGGCTGGTCCCCGACAACGCGATCTCGACCGTGGACGGTTCACGGAGCATACGCAGCCGGGCACGGAGCTGTGCCGCGAGTGGCTCCGACGGCTTCCTGCCCTCCGGAACGGACGGTGCGGGCGGACGGCGGTAGCAGCTCATGAACAGCACGGCGCCCAGCAGTGCCACCAGGCCGCCGGTCAGCAGCGTCGCCCGCCAGCCCGACTCCCGCGCGACGAACGGGAGGACGGCCGAGGCCAGCGCGGCCCCGAGCGGCAGCCCGGCCTGCCGGACGCCCATCGCGAAGCCCCGCTGGGACCCGTCGAACCAGGACGCCACCGACTTGCTCCCACCCGGCTGAACGGTGCTGTATCCCGCGCCGACCACCAGCAGGGCGACCAGCAGGGTCGCATTGAAGTTGCCCCGGTTTGATGGACAACCTTTCGCTTTGGGACACTGGGTCCCGCAAGGAGGAGTTCATCGTGCCAAGGACGCGTCCGGCTTACCCGCCGGAGTTCCGTCGCCAGATAGTCGAGCTGG
>NZ_JAVREM010000043.1:0-54293 GCF_031845425.1 Streptomyces millisiae | reverse complement strand
GGGCAACCCGGCGGCGTTCGGATTCGACTGCCCGCCGGAGATCCTGGAGGACATCCTCCGCAACGTCTCGTCGGCGCACGGCTACGGCGACGCCAAGGGCCTGCTGGCCGCGCGCCGCGCGGCCAGCGCCTCGTATTCGGCCCACAGGCCGTCCGGCGTGTGGTCACCGAAGGTGCGCAGGTGGTCCGGGATCAGCGCCGCCTCCTGGCGCCAGATCTCGGGGTCGACCTCCAGCAGGAAGTCGAGGTCGGCCGGGGCCAGGTCGAGGTCGGTCACGTCGAGCGCCCCGGGCGCCGGCAGCACGCCGATGGGGGTGGTGACGCCCTCGCCGTGCCCGTCGAGGCGGTCGATGATCCACTTCAGCACCCGGATGTTCTCGCCGAAGCCGGGCCAGACGAACTCGCCGGCCGCGTTCTTCTTGAACCAGTTGACGTAGTAGATCTTCGGCAGCTTCTCCGGGTCGGGCGCGTTCTCGCCGACCTTCAGCCAGTGGGCGAAGTAGTCGCCCATGTTGTAGCCGCAGAACGGCAGCATGGCGAACGGGTCGCGCCGCAGTTCGCCGACCGTGCCCTCGGCGGCGGCGGTCTTCTCGGAGGCGACGTTGGCGCCGAGGAAGACGCCGTGGCGCCAGGAGAAGGACTCGGTGACCAGCGGCACGGCCGTGGCCCGGCGGCCGCCGAAGAGGATGGCGGAGATCGGCACCCCGGCCGGGTCCTCCCACTCGGGGGCGATGGTCGGGCACTGGGCCGCCGGCACGGTGAACCGCGCGTTGGGGTGGGCGGCCGGCACCCCGGAGTCCGGGGTCCAGTCGTTGCCGCGCCAGTCGGTGAGGTGCGCGGGCGGCTCGTCCGTCATGCCCTCCCACCACACGTCGCCGTCGTCGGTGAGGGCGACGTTGGTGAAGACGGAGTTGCCCCACAGGGTGCGCATGGCGTTGGCGTTGGTGCGCTCGCCGGTGCCGGGTGCGACGCCGAAGAAGCCGGCCTCGGGGTTGATGGCGCGGAGCCGGCCGTCCTCACCGAACCGCATCCAGGCGATGTCGTCGCCGATGGTCTCGACCTTCCAGCCGGGCAGCGTGGGCCGCAGCATGGCGAGGTTGGTCTTGCCACAGGCCGAGGGGAACGCGGCCGCGACGTACTTGGGTTCGGCGCCGGCCTCGGGCGGGGTGAGCTTGAGGATCAGCATGTGCTCGGCCAGCCAGCCCTCGTCGCGGGCCATCACCGACGCGATGCGGAGCGCGTAGCACTTCTTGCCGAGCAGCGCGTTGCCGCCGTAGCCCGAGCCGTAGGACCAGATCTCGCGGGTCTCCGGGAAGTGCGAGATGTACTTGGTCGAGTTGCACGGCCACGGCACGTCCTGCTGGCCCTCGGCGAGCGGCGCGCCCACCGAGTGCACGGCGCGCACGAAGGTGCCGTCCTCGCCGAGTTCGTCGAGCACCGCGCTGCCCATCCGCGTCATGGTGCGCATGGCGACCGCGACGTAGGCCGAGTCGGTGATCTCGACGCCGAGCGCGGAGAGCGGTGAGCCGAGCGGGCCCATGCAGAACGGCACCACGTACATGGTGCGGCCGCGCATGGCGCCGCGGAACAGGCCGTTCGCGCCGGTGAAGATCTCCCGCATCTCGCCGGGCGCCATCCAGTGGTTGGTGGGGCCGGCGTCCTGCTCACGCTCGGAGCAGATGAAGGTGCGGTCCTCGACCCGGGCGACGTCGGTCGGGTCGGAGGCGGCGTAGTAGGAGCCGGGCCGTTTCTCGGCGTCGAGCGGGGTGAAGGTGCCGTTGGCGACCAGGGTGGCGCACAGCCGGTCGTACTCCTCCTGACTGCCGTCACACCAGACGACCTCGTCCGGTTCGGTCAGTGCTGCTATCTCCTCGACCCAGGCAACGAGCTTCTGGTGCCGGGTCGGGGCGTTGGCGGCGACGGGAGCTGAGGTCAGCGTCACGTTCGCTCCTGTGGTTGAGGGTTTTCGTGGAGCGGGCCGGGCGCCGGGGACCGGCACACGACCGATGCGCTCATCCGATAAGAACAGGCGCTCATCTGATGGTGCCGCTTCTTCTCTTCTGTGTCCAGAGGAGCTCATGTGAGCGAGTTGGACGACCCCTATACCATCAATCGCATGACCCCGCCCGTCAAACCCCACCTACGCGGCTGGCTCCACGCCGGGATGTTCCCGGCGGTCCTGATAGCCGGCATCCTGCTGACCGCGTTCGCGGGCAGCCCCCGGGCCCGTGTCGCCTGTGCGATCTACGCCATAACGGCCTGCGCCCTCTTCGGCATCAGCGCGCTCTACCACCGGGGGACCTGGGGCCCGCGGGCGGAGGCGGTGTTGCGCCGACTGGACCACGCCAACATCTTCCTGATCATCGCCGGCACCTACACGCCCTTCACGATCCTGCTCCTGGAGGGTGCGCGGGGGCAGGCGCTGCTGTGGATCGTCTGGGTGGGCGCGCTGGCCGGAATCGCCTTCCGGGTGTTCTGGACCAACGCGCCACGCTGGCTCTACACCCCCTGCTACATCGCGCTCGGCTGGGCCGCGGTCTTCTTCCTGCCGGACTTCCTCCGCACCGGCGGGATCGCGGTGCTGGCCCTGGTGGTGGTCGGCGGGGTGCTCTACAGCGCGGGCGGCGTGGTCTACGGACTGAAGCGGCCGAACCCGTCACCGCGCTGGTTCGGCTTCCACGAGGTCTTCCACTCGTTCACGCTGGTCGCCTTCGTCGTCCACTACGTGGGGATCTCGCTGGTGGCCTACCAGCACGGCTGACGCCCCCCGAGAATAACTTGACAGCAGCTACCTTCTGAGAGTCACTATCACTTGATAGCGACTCTCGGAGGTCTGTCCATGGTTCGCCGCTGGTGGGCGCTGACCGCGCTCGGTCTCGCCATGCTCGTGCTCGGCTTCGACATCACGATCCTCAACGTGGCGCTCCCCACCCTCGCCGCCGACCTCGGCGCGAGCACGGGCGAGCAGCAGTGGGTCATCGACGCCTTTCTCGTCGTCTTCGCCTCCTGCATGCTGCCGGCGGGGCTGCTCGGCGACCGGTTCGGCCGCCGCCGGATGCTGGTCGCGGGGCTGGCGATCATGCTCGTCGGCTCGCTGGCCGGCGCCCTCGTCGGCGACCCCGCCGCCCTCATCGCCGCCCGCGCCGTGATGGGTCTGGGCGCCGCGCTGGTCACCCCGCTCGCCATGGCGGTGCTGCCCACCCTCTTCGAGCCGGACGAACGGGCCAGGGCCATCGCCGCCCTCACCGCGGCGCTGGCCGCGGGCATGCCGCTCGGCCCGCTGCTCGGCGGGCTGCTGCTCGACCACTTCTGGTGGGGGTCGATCTTCCTGATCAACGTGCCGCTGATCGGCGTCGGCACAGCCGCCTGTCTCCTGCTGCTCCCCGAGAGCCGCGACCCCGCTGCGCCGAGCCTGGACCCGCTCAGCACCCTGCTCGGCGTCGGCGGCCTCGGCCTGCTGGTCTACGGCGTCATCGAGGCACCGGCGCGCGGCTGGACCGAGCCCGTGGTGCTCGGCGCCCTCGCCGGCTCGCTGCCGCTGCTCACCTGGCTCTTCCTGCGTGACGTGCGCCGCCCGCGACCGGTGCTCGGCCTCGGCCTGCTGGCCCACCGCGACTTCCGCTCGGCCGCGCTCGTCGGCACGGTCGCCAGCCTGGCGATGGCCGGGCTGCTGTTCCTGGTGCCCCAGTACCTGGGGGCGATACGCGGGTACGACGCCTTCGGCACCGGTCTGCGGCTGATGCCGATGATGGGCGGGCTGCTGGTCGCGGCGCGCACCTGCCAGCCGCTGACCAGGCTCCTCGGACCACGCGCCACCGTGGCGGGCGGCCTGGGGCTGCTCGCCTTCGCTGGCCTGCTGGGCGCCACCACCGACACCGACTCCGGCTACGGGCTCACCGCCGCCTGGTTGACCGTCACCGGGCTCGGTGTCGGGTTCGCGCTGATCCCGTCCATGGACGCGGCCCTCGGCGCGCTGCCCGCCGACCGCGCGGGCAGCGGCTCCGGGCTGCTGATGACCGTCCGGCAGGTGGGCAGCGCCGTCGGGGTCGCACTACTCGGCAGCCTGCTCGCCCAGGGCTACCGCGACCGGCTCGACACCGCCGGACTGCCGGCCGAGGCCGCCGACGCCGCCCGGGAGTCCGTCGTCGCCGCCCAGCTGGTCGCGGAACGGGTCGGCGACCCCGGCCTCGCCGAGGCGGCCGACACGGCGTTCCTGCACGGCATGGGCCTCGCGCTGTTCGCGACGGCGCTGGTCGCGGGGATTGGCGCGGTGTTCGGCGGGCTGCTGCTGCCCGGTCGGAGCGTGGCGCCGCCGGGAGACCGTGACGGACAATGACTCCCATGCCCACCGCACCGAAGCCCGCGACCGGCCTCCGGGAGCGCAAGAAGATCCGCACCCGGCAGGCCATCCGGCGGGCCGCGTACCGGCTGTTCGAGGAGCGCGGCTTCGACGCGACCCGGGTCGACGAGATCGCCGAGGCCGCCGAGGTCTCGCCGAGCACGGTCTTCCGCTACTTCCCGACCAAGGAGGACATCGTCCTCTCCGACGAGGAGGACCCGGTGATCGAGGCGGCGCTGCGCGCCAGGCCCGCCGACGAGCCGCCGCTGACCGCGCTGCGCGCCGCCCTGCACGACGTGATGGCGGAGCTGTGGCGCCAGCCGGAGGCGGTCACCGAGCTGCGGCAGCGGATGCGTCTCGTCGCGTCGGTGCCGGCGATCCGCGCCCGGATGCACGAGTCGATCGGGAAGTCGGGCGACGTCCTGCACGGGGCGATCGCCGAGCGGACCGGCCGCGCCCGGGGGGACCTGGAGATCCGGATCCTCACCGGCGCGGTGCTCGGCGCCCTGACCGAGGCGCTGCTGCACTGGACTGAGGAGGGCCTGGAGGACGACCTGATGGACGTCCTCGACCGGTCCTTCCGGGTGCTGGAGCACGGTCTCGCCGACTGACCCACCTCTCACTGGTCGCGGCGCAGCACCGCCACCACCGTCACCGCCACGGCCACCGCCGTCCACACCGCGTAGACCGTCCAGGCGCCGCCCACGGTCATCGGGTAGGGCACCGTGACCCAGTCGACCGTCCTGGCCAGCTCCTGCCAGGCGGGGAACGGCATCGTGTGCTGGATGGTGGCCGACCAGTGGCGCCGCTCGCTGAAGAAGGTCGGCAGCAGCGGCAGCGTGACGACCGCGCAGATCACCGCCGTCGCGCTGTGCCGGACGACGGCCCCGAGGGCGGCGCCCACCAGACCGCTCACCGGGGCGAGCAGGGCCGAGGCCACCACCACCCGCGCCGCCCCCGGGTGGTCGATCGACACCCCGGCGTCCCGGGCCGACAGGATCGCCTGGGAGGACCAGAACGAGACCAGCGCGACGAGCGTGCCGAAGCCGGTCAGCACCACCGCGAGCACGCACAGCTTGGCCGCCATCACCGAGCCACGGGCCGGGACGGCCGCGAAGGTGGTGCGGATCGAGCCGCTGCCGTACTCGCCGGTGACGGCGAGCGCCCCCACCGCGCTGGTGGCCAGCATCAGGATCAGGGCGCCGTTGGCGGTGAACGCGTCGAGCAGCGGCATCCCGTCGGCGACGAAGTTGGCCCGCGTCCGGGCGTCGTACTGGTGCCAGTAGCGGTAGTGGTCCCAGGCCGAGCCGGCGTTGAAGCCGACCACGGCCAGGGCGGCGAGCAGCAGGAACCACGGGGTGGAGCGCAGCGACCAGAACTTGAGCCACTCGGCGGCGAGCGGGTCACGGAACCGGGCGCGCGGTTCGGCGACGGGCAGGGGAAGCGAGGTCATCGGGTGGCTCCGGAGGCGTACTCGACGCGGTCGGCGGTCAGTTCCATGAACGCCTCCTCGAGCGAGGCGGCGCGGGTGGTCAGTTGGTGCAGCGGGACGCCGTGGCGCAGCGCCAGCTCGCCGATCCGGGCCGCGTCGAGGCCGGTCACCGTGAGGTCCCCGCCCGCCTCGCGGACGACCGCGCCCTCGGCGGTCAACGCGGCCGCCAGCACGGCCGGTTCCGGGGTGGCCACGGCCACGCTGGCGCTGCCGCCGCGCGCCGCGAACTCGGCCAGGCTCTCGGCCGCGATCAGCGAGCCGCGCCCGACCACCACCAACTCGTCGGCGGTGTGCTCCATCTCGGACATCAGGTGGCTGGAGACGAACACGGTGCGGCCCTCGGCGGCGAGCCGGCGGAAGAGGCCGCGCACCCACTTCACGCCCTCCGGGTCGAGGCCGTTGAGCGGCTCGTCGAAGAGCAGCACCGGCGGGTCGCCGAGCAGGGCGCCGGCGATGCCGAGGCGTTGCCGCATGCCGAGCGAGAAGCCGCCGATCCGCCGGCCGGCCGCGTCCGTGAGGCCGACCTCCGCCAGCACCTCGGCGACCCGGGCGCGCGGGACGCGGTTGCTCACGGCCAGCGCCGTGAGGTGGGCGCGGGCGGTGCGGCCGCCGTGCACGTCGCCGGCGTCCAGCAGCGCGCCGACGTGCCGCAGCCCGCGCAGCCGGTCCCTGAACGGGCGGCCGTGCACCGTGACGGTGCCCGAGGTGGGGGCGTTCAGGCCCAGGATCAGCCGGAGCGTGGTGGACTTGCCGGCGCCGTTGGGGCCGAGGAAGCCGGTGACCCGGCCCGGGCGGACGGTGAAGGTCAGCCGGTCGACGGCCGTGGTGCCGCCGTACCGCTTGGTGAGTTCGCGTACTTCGATCACGCCACCCACGCTGCCGGGCGCGCGGGCGTCCGGGCATCGGACCGGCGCGGACACCTGGGGCGGCGGCTGTCAGCCACGGGTGTACACCCACGGTCCGATGCCGGGGCGCGGGCCGGCGGCCTACCATCGGCCTATGCCGAGCAACCGGTTCTCTCCGCAGCTCAGGAGCCTGACACCGGCCGCCTGGGTCTCCCTGGCCTGGGGCGTGGGCGCGGCGTTCACCTTCCTGATGCGGCAGCGGCTGCCCGGCGAGAGCGCACCCTCGGTGATCGCCGGGGTGCTGTACTACCGCTGGGACGGCGTGGCCATGCTGGCCCTGGCCGCCGTCCTGAACGTGGCGGGCTGCCGGCTGCTCGGACAGCGACCGCTGTCCGCCGTGGGGCTGCTGCTGGCCAGCGCGGTGGTCGCCACGACGCCGCTGAGCGCCGGCGAGATACCCATGGCCCAGTTCCTGGCGGTGGACGTCGCCCTCTACTTCATCGCCGCCAACGAGTCCCGCAGGACCGGGCGGGTGGCGCTGGGCATGGCCCTCGGCACGCTCGCCGGCTACCTGACGTTCCGACTGTTGTCCCGCTGGACGGTCGGCACCTCGGCCGAGCTCGCCGTCGCGCTGACCGCCGTGATCGCCTGGCTGCTGGGCAACGCCGCCCGGGAGGCGCGTGAGCACGCCGAGGCGGCGCGCGCCCAGGCCGCCGCGCAGGCCGTGACGGCGGAGCGGCTGCGGATCGCCCGCGAGCTGCACGACATGGTGGCGCACAGCATCGGCGTGATCGCCCTCCAGGCCGGCGCGGCCGGCCGGGTCATCGACAGCCAACCGGCGATGGCCAGGGCCGCGTTGGGCGAGATCGAGGCCACGGGCCGGGAGACCCTGGCCGGCCTGCGCCGCATGCTGGGCGCGCTCCGCCAGTCGGCGCCCGGGCGGGCGCCCCTCGACCCGGGCCCCGGACTCGCCGACGTGCCGCGCCTCGCCGAGGCGACGACGGCGGCCGGGGTGCGGGTGGACGTGCGCCGGCTCGGCGATCCTGGCCCGCTGCCGCCGGAGATCGACGTCTCGGCGTACCGGATCGTCCAGGAGGCGGTCACCAACGTGGTGCGGCACTCCGGCGCCGACAGTTGCCGGGTGACGATCGACCGGCGGGGCGACGAGCTGAGCATCGAGGTGCTGGACGGAGGGCGGGGCGCGGGCGCGGCGACCGGCACCGGCTGGGGTCTGGTCGGGATGCGGGAGCGGGTGGCGCTGCTGCACGGCGAGTTCACGGCCGGGCCGCTGGCCGGCGGCGGCTTCCTGGTCAGCGCCCGGCTGCCGCTGCCGGTGGGCGTCCGATGACGGTGGCCCGGGTGCTGCTCGTCGACGACCAGCCGCTGGTCAGGACGGCGCTGCGGATGGTGATCGGCGAGGCGGCCGACCTGGAGGTGGTCGGCGAGGCGGGCGGCGGCGCGGAGGCCGTCCGCCTCGCGGAGCGGCTCGCGCCCGACGTGGTGGTGATGGACATCAGGATGCCGGGGATGGACGGCGTCGAGGCCACCCGCCGGATCACGACGGGCCCGAGCCCGGCGCACGTCATCGTGCTCACCACCTTCGACGACGATGACTACGTCTACGGGGCGCTGCGCGCGGGCGCGGCCGGCTTCCTCGTCAAGGACATGGCGCTCGACGACATCCTCGACGCGATCCGGGTGGTCGCGACCGGCGACGGGCTGCTCGCGCCGGGCGTGACCCGGCGGCTGATCAGGGAGTTCGCCGCCCGCCCCGCCGCACCGCCGCCGGCCAGGACGCCGACCGGCATCACCGAGCGGGAGCGCGAGGTGCTGACCCTGGTGGGCGCCGGGCTGACCAACGCCGAGATCGCCGAACGGCTCTCCATCAGCGCCGCCACCGCCAAGACCTACGTCACCCGGCTCCTCGCCAAGCTCGACGCCCGCGACCGGGTCCAGCTGGTGATCATCGCCTATGAGACCGGCCTGGTCGGCCGCCCGGACTAGCTCGCGCCAGGACCGCCCAGCTGCGCCGCCAGGGCCGTCGGGTCGCTGGTCGGGAGGTCGCAGGTGAAGCCGCGGCAGACGTAGGCGGTGGGCTGCCCGTCCCGCAGGGGGCGGTCGGCGAGCAGCGGCACGCCGTCGGGCGCCTCGGGCGCGCCGAGCGCCACCACCGCGCCGGGCGCGGGCGCCGTGAGCGCCGTCCGGTGGAGCGCGGCGGTGGCCGCGTCCCCCGCCGGGCCGACGACGGCGACCTGCCGCGGGCCGTCGAGCGCCGCCTCGGCGACCGCCAGGCCCCAGCCGATGAACCGGGGCGCGCGCGGCGCGAGCGCCGTGACGATGCCGAGCGCCAGGTCGGCGGCCCTGCGGTGCCGGTCGCTTCCGGTGTAGGCGGCGTAGGAGAGCAGCGCGCCGGCCGCCGCCGTCCAGCCGGCCGGGGCGGCGCCGTCGGTCGGGTCCTGGGGGCGCCTGATCAGGGTCTCCGCGTCGTCGGCCGTGTCGTAGAGCGCGCCGTCGGGACGGGCGAAGCGGGTCAGCACCGTTTCGAGCAGCGCGCCGGCCCGGTCGAGCCAGCGGCTCTGCCCGGTCACCCCGTAGAGGGTGAGGAAGCCCTCGGCGACGTCCCCGTAGTCCTCCAGGACGCCGGCGCTCGGCCCGGCCCGGCCGTCGAGCGAGGTGCGGGCCAGCCGGCCCTCGCCGTCCAGGTGCACCCGGGCCAGCAGTTCGGCGGCGTCCGTCGCCGCGGTCACCAGGTCGGGACGCTCGAAGCAGCCGCCGGCCTCGGCGAGCGCCGCGATGGCCAGCCCGTTCCAGGCGGCGATCACCTTACCGTCCCGCTCGGGCCTGGCCCGCGGGGCCCGCGCCGCGAGCAGCCTGGCCCGCTGCTCGGCCGGCGGCTCGCCGGCCGGCAGCAGCAGCGTGCCGGCCTCGCTCAGCTGGTAGCCGGACGGCTCGCCGCCCAGCGCCTCGGCCAGCTGCTCCGGCGTCCAGACGTAGTAGGCGCCCTCCTCGTGGCCCCCGCCCGGCACCTCGCTGTCCGCGTCGAGCGCGGAGGCGAAGCCGCCCTCCGGGGTGCGCAGCTCGCGCACCAGGAAGTCGGCGGTCTCCAGGGCGATCCGGCGGGCGAACGGCGAGCGGGTGCTCCGCCACAGGTGCGTGTACAGCCGCGCCAGGAGCGCGTTGTCGTACAGCATCTTCTCGAAGTGCGGCAGCACCCACGCCGCGTCGACCGCGTAGCGGGCGAAGCCGCCGCCGAGCTGGTCGTAGATCCCGCCCCTGGCCATCGCCTCGCAGGTGCGCTCCACGATCCGCAGCGCCTCCGGGGCCCCGGTCCGCGCGTGGTGCCTGAGCAGGAACTCCAGGGCCATCGGCGGCGGGAACTTGGGCGCGCCGCCGAAGCCGCCGCGCTCCTCGTCGAACTCCCGGTCCAGGCCGCTGACCGCCACCGCCAGGTCCTCGGCGGTGGGCGGCGCGGGCGCCTCGTACGGCAGTTCGCGGCCGGCCAGGTCGCTCGCGATCCGCGCCGCCACCTGCGCCACCTCGCCCCTCCGGTCCCGCCAGGCCGAGTCCACGCCTTCCAGCAGCTGCCGGAAGGACGGCAGGCCGCCGCGCGGCTCGGGCGGGAAGTAGGTGCCGAAGTAGAACGGCTCACCCTCGGCGGTCATGAACACGGTCATGGGCCAGCCGCCCTGTCCGGTGGCGGCCTGCACGGCGTCCATGTAGACGGAGTCGACGTCCGGACGCTCCTCCCGGTCCACCTTCACCGGGACGAAGCGCTCGTTCAGGAACTCGGCGACGGCCGCGTCCTCGAAGCTCTCCCGCGCCATGACGTGACACCAGTGGCAACTCGCGTACCCGACGCTGAGCAGCACCGGGAGGTCCCGCCGCCGCGCCTCGTCGAAGGCCTCCTGACACCAGGGCCACCACGCGACGGGGTTCTCGGCGTGCTGCAGGAGGTAGGGCGAGGTCTCGGCGGCGAGTCGGTTTGCCATGGGTCCATCCTGCACCGGGCGCCGGGGGCGCCGCAGGACGGGCGAGACGGGAGGGAGGGGCGGCGGCGCGACGCGGGGCGCGCTCAGGCGGCCTGGTAGGGCTTGGCCTCCAGGACCCGGACCATGGCCTTCCTGCCGTTGGGCAGCTCGTACTCGGCGTCCTCGCCGGCCTTCTTGCCGAGCACGCCGGCGCCGAGCGGCGACTGCGGCGAGTACGTCTCGATGTCGGACGTCGCGAACTCGCGGGAGGCGAGGAGGAAGGTCATCGTGTCGGACTCGTCGCCGTCGAAGGCGATGGTGACGACCATGCCGGGCGAGACCACGCCGTTGTCCGCCGGCGGGGCGCCGACCTGCGCGTTCTGCAGGAGCTGGGTGAGCTGGCGGACCCGGGCCTCCTGCTTGCCCTGCTCCTCCTTGGCGGCGTGGTAGCCGGCGTTCTCCTTGAGGTCGCCCTCTTCGCGTGCCTGCTCGATCTTCTTCGCGATCTCGATGCGGGCGGGACCCGACAGATGATCCAGCTCGGCCTTGAGCTGGTCATACGCCTCCTGGGTCAGCCAGGTGACAGTGTCGCTGGTCTGCGTCACAGGTGCTCCTCGGGATGTGCGAAGGGAAATAAAAACAAGGCCCGACCCGGACGGCTACGCCGCTGGGCGGGCGGAAACATCGATCGAACTGTCGACTTTAACAACGCTGGCCGATGTGCGGAAGGATTACCCTCCGCTGCCACGCGTGAAACCCAGGGTTGCCTACCGGGCGCCCTGGGCCTCCGAACAGCTGATCAGCTCGGCAGCGGTGGCACGCTGCGTAGTCCTCAGACTAACGGAACGGTGCAGGCTCGACTCGTCCTCGTCGAACGTGAAGTCCGCCCGGCCGACCTCCAGACCGTCCTCCGCCTGGGCCCGGACGGTGCACACGGCCACCAGATCCGCCGGCTTGCGCACCGCGAGGTTCACGTCGATCCGCTCGTCCGAGACGACGTCGAAGCCGGTGAGCTCGGAGCTGACCTTCTCCCCCGCGACATACGCGTACCCGGCCCACGCCACGAAGGCGAGCAGCAGGGCGCCGAGCACCCCGCCCACGATCATCAGCCGGCGGTCGGTGCGGGCGTCGTCGGTGGCACGGCCGTAGCGGCCGGCGGGGAGCCCCGTGCGGGTGTCAGCCATCCTCGACCTCCGGGAACTCGCGGTTCGGCATGGGAGAGGTCATGGCGTGAAAAACGGGAACAACGACCCCTGGTCCATCAGTCACTATAGAAGCCCGGGAGAAGCCCCGGACGACCCACCCGAGTGACTGAGGACGAGCCTTGACAGAGCAGCTGCGACTCATGGCCGTGCACGCCCATCCGGACGACGAGTCCAGCAAGGGCGCGGCAACCATGGCGAAATACGTGGCCGAAGGCGTGGACGTGCTGGTCGTGACCTGCACCGGCGGCGAGCGCGGCTCGATCCTCAACCCGAAGTTGCAGGGCGACCCGTACATCGAGGCGAACATCCACGAGGTGCGCGCCAAGGAGATGGCCGAGGCCCGCGAGATCCTCGGGGTGCGCCAGGAGTGGCTGGGCTTCGTGGACTCCGGGCTGCCCGAGGGCGACCCGCTGCCGCCGCTGCCCGAGGGCTGCTTCGCCCTCCAGGACGTCGACGTGGCGGCCGAGCGGCTGGTCAGGCTCGTGCGGGAGTTCCGGCCGCACGTGATGACCACCTACGACGAGAACGGCGGCTACCCGCACCCGGACCACATCATGACCCACCGGATCTCCATGGTCGCCTTCGAGGCGGCCGGGGATCCGGAGCGCTTCCCGGCGGCCGGCGAGCCCTGGCAGCCGCTGAAGCTCTACTACAACCAGGGCTTCAACCGGCCACGCACCGTCGCGCTGCACGAGGCGCTGCTCGCCCGCGGGCTGGAGTCGCCCTACGGCGAGTGGCTGGAGCGCTGGGACGACTCGGACCGGCCCGAGCGGTCGCTGACCACCCGGGTGCCGTGCGCGGAGTACTTCCCCACCAGGGACAAGGCGCTCATCGCGCACGCCACCCAGATCGACCCGGACGGCGGCTGGTTCCGGGTGCCGATGGAGCTCCAGCAGGAGGTCTGGCCGACCGAGGACTACGAGTTGGCGAAGTCCCGGGTCGATACCGCGCTCCCCGAGTCCGACCTCTTCGCGGGCATCCGCCAGAATTGAGGCCATGGACGACATGAGTGAGTGGCTTCCCCTCGCGGCCCAGCCCCTGAACGAGTACACGGTCACGCCCGGTGTGCTGGGCTTCATCGTGTTCGCGGTGCTCGGTGTCGCGGTCTGGATCCTGCTGAAGTCCATGAGCAGGCACCTGGGCCGGATCTCCGTCAAGGAGTCCGACCGGGGCGAGGCCGAGGGCGCCGGCGAGCCGGCCGGGGCCGCCACCGGCTCCTCCCCGGCCCGCTCCTAGGCCCTGGCCGCCGGCCTCAGGCCGCGTCGAGGACGCCGAAGACGTCCCGCGCGGCGCGCCTCGGCACCATGCCGAGGCGCCAGGCGGCCCAGCCGTCCTCCGGGCCGAGGCCGCGCGTGAGCATCAGCGCGAAGCTGTGCGCGGCGTCGGTCAGCCGGGGGTCGCGCCACGGGTGCTCGGCGCGCAGCAGCTCGGCCAGCTCCTCCTGCGCCACCGCCGCGCCGACCTCCGAGCCGCCGGGCGAGGCCAGCGGCAGCAGGGTGCAGCGCAGGAACGCCGCCCAGTCGGCGCCCCGCCGGTCGGCCCGGCCCTCGCCGTAGCCGTCGGTGAAGAGCCGCAGCGCCTCGTCGGTCAGCTCCAGGGCCTGGCCGAGGCGCTCGTTCCCCGCGTCGACCACCGCGAGCTCGACGCATGTCCACGCCTCCCCGTAGACCACCCCGGCGCGCTGGAAGTCGCGCCGGGCGTCGTTGAGCAGCTGGCGCGCGAAGCCGCTGTTGCGCAGCGATCCGGTGGACTCGGCCCGCATGTCCCTGGTGACCCGCGCCGAGTGGTGGCGGGCGCAGGCCAGGCCGTAGACGTCCCGCATGCGGGAGAACTTGGCGCGGGCCTGCTCCAGGGTGCGCACGGAGCCGGCCAGGTCGCCGCTCTCCTCCAGCGCCTGGCCCAGGTTGTACAGGGTCCACGCCTCGCCGCGCGCGTCCTCCGTGTCGCGGTGCCTGGCGAGGGCGGCGCGCAGCTGCTCCTCGGCGGCCGTGGGGTCCCCGTCGTAGACGCGGGCCAGGCCGAGCTCGGTCTGCGCCCAGGCGACGCCGCGCACGTCCCGGGAGCGCTCGTAGAGGTCGAGGGAGAGCCGGATCTCGCGCTCGCCGCCGGGGATGTCGCCCCCGCACAGCAGCGTCTGGCCGAGCTGGAAGCGGGTCCAGGCCTCGCCGTGCACGCTGCCGCTGCGCTGGTGCAGGCGGAGCGCCTCGGCCAGCATGGTCCTGGCCGAGCCGACGCGGCCGCACTCGCGCTCCACGGCGGCCAGCGCGTGCAGCGTCCAGGCCCGGTCGCCGTCGAGCCCCGCGTCGGTCTGGAGCTCCAGGGCCTCCCGCAGCTTCTCGCCGGCCCCCCGCAGCTGGCCCTGGTGCTGGAGGGTGATGCCCAGGTCGCGCAGGGCGCGGGCGGTGCCGGCCTCGTGGTGGGCCTGCTGGTAGAGGGTGACCACGTCGGAGAGGGTGGAGCGCGCCTTGTCGAGGTCGCCGAGCTGGCGGGCCGCGACGCCGGTGCGCCACTGGACGGAGCGGGTGAGCAGGCCCTGGTTGACGGCCTGGGTCAGCTCGTTGAGCTCGCCGAGGCGGTAGAGGTCGCCGCGCAGCAGGCAGTAGTCGCAGAGGGCGCCGAGCAGGTGCTGGACGGCGTCCCGGTCGACGCGCTCGTCGGCGTGCCGGAGGGTGGCGGTGATGAAGCTGGTCTCGTCGTCGAGCCAGCGCAGGGCGGCGTCGAGCGAGGTGAAGCCGTGGCCGCCGGCGGCGGCGGGCAGCAGGTCGGCGCGCGTGGACGTCTTGCCGTCGACGAGGCGGATCACGGTGTCGGCGAGGTCGGCGTAGCTGCGGATCAGCCGCTCCTGGGCGGCCGAGCGGTCCTCGTCGGTCTCCTCCTCGTGCAGCCGGGCGCGGGCGAAGCGGCGCACCAGGTCGTGCAGCCGGTAGCGGTTGCCGCGGACGTGCCGTAGCAGTCCCGCGGCGGTCAGCTCCTCAAGGCGGCGGGCGCCCTCCTGCTCGCGGACGTCGAGGAGCGCGGCGGCGGCGCGGGCGCCCAGGCTGGCGCGGCCGACGAGCGCGAGCCGGCGCAGCAGCCGGCGCGCGGTCTCGTCCTGGTCGGCGTAGCGCAGCCGCAGGGCGCGCTCGGCCGCGTCCCCCGGCTGGCTGGTGAGGTCGTCGGCGAGCCGGGCCGGGGAGCGCTCGCCGAGCGCGGCGCCGACCATCCGCAGCAGCAGCGGGCGGCCCTCGCACAGCTCCACCACCCGGCGCCAGCCGACGTCGTCGTAGGGCTCGCCGGCGGCGATGGCGCCGCCGTCGGCGACGGCGGCGCGCAGCAGTTCCTCGGCCGCGGCCTGGTCGAGCGGGCCGAGCTCCAGGTGGTGGACGGAGGCGGGGAAGTCGGGCTCGACGCGCAGCGGCTCGGTGGCGGTGACCAGCACCAGCGAGTCGGAGCGCTCCGGGATCAGGGCGCGCACCTGCTCGGGGTCCGTGGCGTCGTCCAGGATGAGCACCACGGGCAGGTCGGCCAGGTGCTGCTGATAGCGCTCCATCAGGCGGCGCGGGTGGGCCGCGTCCGCGCCGCCGGCGGCGCCGTCGCGGAAGAGCAGCTGCTCGCGCGGGGCGCCGAGCCGGTTCAGCAGGTGGAGCAGGGCGTCCCTGGTGGTGAGCGGGTTCTCGCTCTGGCCGCGCAGGTCGACCAGGCAGGCGCCGCGGAACAGCTCGCGGGTCTCCTGCGCGACCCAGCGGGCCAGCATGGTGCGGCCGGAGCCCGAGGGGCCGTGCAGCACGACGACGGTGGGCCGGGTGTCGGTGCGGGCCCGGTCGCGGTTGACCCACTGGGTGATCTGGGTGAGCTGGCTGCGGCGGCCGATGAACGGGTTGCCGGGCTCCGGCAGGCGGTCGAAGGAGCGGGCGAGCACGGCTCTGGTGCGGGCGGCGCCGCCGCGGTCGCGGGGGCGCTGCTGGCTGACTCGGCGCGGCTCCCGCTGCTCGGGGCTCAGCGGCTCGCGGCGCGGGGCCACGGCGCGCTGCTGCTCCAGGTACGGGCGGAGGCCGCGCACCTCGACCGCGTTGCGCCAGGCGAGCCGCAGCTGCTCGACGCCGCCCGGCTGGTTGCGGCTGCCCGCGTGCCGCTCGGCCGACAGCAGGTGAGCGAGGACGGCCTGCGCGAAGAAGCCGGCCAGCGCGGCGACGCCGACGATGGCGGCGTCGGCGAAGGCGGTGGCGGCCGAGTCGTCGATGCTGCCGATCAGCAGCAGCGCGGCGAGCGCCGCGCCGGCGGCCGCGGCCGCCGGGCCCCCCACGGCGCGCCGGCCGAACCGGTCGGCCAGCCGGCTCGGCGCGTGCTCGGTCTCCGCGCGGAGATACGCCGCGTACTCCTCCTCGGCGGGCCGCAGTATCTCGTCCAGCGCGGCGCGGGCCCGCTGGAGCAGCTGCGGGCCGTCGATCCGGCCCTCGGAGCGCCGCACCTCCTCCTGCACGGCGCGCTCGATCAGCCCGTCGATCTCCGCCCGGTGCCGCTCGGTGAGCGCGCCCGCGACATGTGTCGTCATGCTCTTCCCCCTCCCGGTCTCCTCCTGTGGACATGAGGGACCGACTGCTCGCCTGCCCAACTCGCTTCCTACCACGCCATCTTGACGTCGAGAGTTCTCGTGAGGGCGAATCGTGACAGAACGGAGGCCGGGAGGGGAAGAGCCGGCGGAGCCGCTGTTCTCAGCCGGCGGCCCGCTTGTACTTGCGGACCGCGAGGGTGCGGAAGACGGCGATGACGACCACCGAGGAGATCAGCGAGGCCAGCACCGGGTGCTGCATCGGCCAGGCGTCGGGCGCCTGGTATCCGGCCGGCAGGTTCCCGAAGAGCTCGCGGGCCGCCAGCACGATGGCGCTGAACGGGTTCCACTCGGCCACGGGTTGCAGCCAGCCCGGCATGTTCTCCGAGGGCACGAAGGCGATGGATATGAAGGTCAGCGGGAACAGCCAGACCAGGCCGCCCGAGGTGGCGGCCTCGGGCGAGCGGACCGAGAGGCCGATCAGCGCGCCGATCCAGGTGAAGGCGTAGCCGAAGAGCAGCAGCAGGCCGAAGCCGGCGAGCGCGCTGAGCACGCCGTCGTGGATCCGCCAGCCGACCAGGAAGGCGACGACGGCCAGCACCAGCAGCACCACGGCCGTCTGCACGACGTCCGCGAAGGTGCGCCCGGTGAGCACGGCGCCGCGGGCCATGGGCAGCGAGCGGAAGCGGTCGATGATGCCCTTCTGCATGTCCTCCGCGATGCCGGCGCTGGAGCCCGCCACGGCGAAGGTGACGGTCTGCGCGAAGATGCCGCCCATCAGGAACTCGCGGTAGGCGGAGGCGTCGGTGCCGGCGCCCGGGATGTTGATCGAGCCGCCGAAGACGTAGGCGAACAGCACCACGAACATGACCGGCTGGATGATGCCGAAGACGACGACCTCGGGGATCCGCAGCATGCGCAGCAGGTTCCGCCGGGCGACGACCAGGGAGTCCCGCAGGCCCTGGGCGAACGAGATCCGGTCCCCGGCGCGCGGCACGGGCACCGGCACGGACTTCTGGACGGTGGTGCTCATCGGCGGTCCCCCTTCTTCTTCGTCGCGCCCGCGTTCTGGTCGTCCTGGCCGCCGGCCTCGCCGTCGGCGGCGTTGCCCGCCTGCTCGGCCGCGTGGCCGGTGAGCGAGATGAACACGTCGTCCAGGGTGGGGCGGCGCAGCCCGATGTCGTCGATCTCGATGCCGCGGCCGTCGAGCTCGCGGATGACCTCGGCGAGCAGCTTGGCGCCGCCGGAGGCCGGCACGCTCAGCTTGCGGGTGTGCTCGACCAGCGAGGGCTCGCCGTCCCCGAGGCGGCGCAGCACCTCCTCGGCCGCCGCTATGTGCTCGCGGTCGTGGACGACGACCTCGACCACGTCCCCGCCGGTCTGGTCCTTGAGCTGGTCGGAGGTGCCGCGGGCGATGACCCGGCCGTGGTCGACCACGGCGATGGTGTCGGCCAGGTGGTCGGCCTCCTCCAGGTACTGGGTGGTGAGCAGCAGCGTGGTGCCGCCGGCGACCAGCTCCTGGATCACCTCCCACAGCGCCTGCCGGTTGCGCGGGTCGAGGCCGGTGGTCGGCTCGTCCATGAACATCACGGGCGGGCTGACGACCAGGGCGGCCGCCAGGTCGAGGCGGCGGCGCATGCCGCCCGAGTACGTCTTGGTGGTGCGGTCGGCGGCGTCGGCCAGGTTGAACCGCTCCAGCAGCTCGTCGGCCCGGCGCTTGGCGTCCTTCGCGGACAGCTGGTAGAGCTGGCCGACCATCCGCAGGTTCTCCCGGCCGGTCAGGTACTCGTCCACCGCGGCGAACTGGCCGGAGAGGCCGATGGAGCGGCGCACCTCGTTGGGGTGGGCCAGGACGTCGATCCCGGCCACCTCGGCGCGCCCGGAGTCGGGTCGGATCAGGGTCGTGAGGACCCGCACGGTGGTGGTCTTGCCCGCGCCGTTCGGCCCGAGGAGGCCGAGGACGGTGCCCTCGGGCACGTCGATGTCGACGCCGTCCAGTGCCCTGACATCGCCGAAGGTCTTCACCAGACCCTCGGCGTAGATGGCACCTGGCATGGTGTTTCTCCCGTTTTCGGATCGGCAGGTTCAGGGTGGCCCGCGGAGCGCGGGGACGCCAGTCTAGGGCACTCGCGATACATCGCGATACCCGTTTCCGTATTCGAACACCTGTCGTGTCGCGATCCGCCGACCCGCCGGTCCCCCGCCCCGGCCCGGGAGTTCGGCCCCCTTCAGTCCATGACGCCGTAGCCGGCCGCCCGCAGCGCCTCCGTGACCTCCTCGCAGTGCCGCGGCCCCCGCGTCTCCAACTGCAGCTCCACCTCCGCCTCGCCCACCCCGAGCCGGGGATCCGTGCGGACGTGGTTGACCGCGATCACGTTGGCGTCGGTCACCGAGAGCTCCCCGAGCAGCGCCGCCAGCGCGCCGGGCCGGTCCGACACCCGCAGCCGCAGCGACAGGTAGCGCCCGGCCGCCGCCATGCCGTGCCGCAAGGTGCGCTGGAGCACCAGCGGGTCCACGTTGCCGCCCGACAGCACCGCCACCACCGGGCCGCCGGCGAACGCCTCGGGATCGGCGAGCAGCGCCGCGACCGGGCTGGCCCCGGCCGGCTCCACCACCAGCTTGGCCCGCTCCAGGCAGAGCAGCAGCGCCCCGGAGAGCGAGTCCTCCGAGACGGTGCGGACCTCGTCCACCAGGTCGGCGATGATCCGGAACGGCACGTCCCCGGGACGCCCCACCTTCATGCCGTCCGCCATGGTGGCCACCTCGGGCAGCGCCACCGGGCGCCCGGCGGCCAGCGAGGGCGGATAGGCGGCCGAGCCCGCCGCCTGCACCCCGACGATCCGCACGTCGGGCCGCAGCGACTTCACCGCCAGCGCCACCCCGGCCGCGAGCCCGCCGCCGCCGATGCCGAGGACGATCGTCCGCACCTCGGGGCACTGCTCCAGGATCTCCAGGCCCACCGTGCCCTGGCCGGCCACCACGTCCTCGTGGTCGAAGGGGTGGATCAGCACGGCGCCGGTGCGCTCCGCGTACTCGCTGGCCGCCGCCAGCGTCTCGTCCACCACCGTCCCGTGCTGCCGCACCTCGGCGCCGTACTCGCGGGTCGCGGCGATCTTCGGCAGCGGGGCGCCGACCGGCATGAACACGGTCGAGCGCACCCCCAGCAGCGAGGCCGCGAGCGCCACGCCCTGCGCGTGGTTGCCGGCGCTCGCGGCGACCACGCCACGGGCCCGCTCGGCCTCGCCGAGGCCGGCGATCCTGGTGTAGGCGCCGCGGATCTTGAAGGAGCCGGTGCGCTGCAGGTTCTCGCACTTGAGGTGCACGGGCGCGCCGACCAGCCGGCTCAGATACCGGCTGCCCTCCATCGCCGTGACCCGGGCGATCCCGGCGAGCGTCTTCTGGGCGGCCAGCACGTCGTCCAGCCGGGGCCGGTGGTTCTCAGCCATGCCGCCAGTCTGGCAGGGCGGCGCCCCCGAGGGCCCCTCGGGCCCGAGGGGACGTGGTGCGTCGGGGTGGCGCGGGGCGGATCCGGCATCGCGCGCCCCGGTGTCAGTGCGGCGGCGTACGCTGATGCCCAGTCAGCGAGCCACCCCCCGCGGCCGCCGCGCCCCGACGACAGACCCGGACATGACTCCTGAACCCACCGCACCCGCCGCCCCGTCCCACGCCGCTGCCCCGGCCGACCCGCCGGCCGTGGCCGACGTCCCCCTGCTCGACGCGTTCCAGCACGAGGTGGCGGTGTTCGCGCGGCGGGCCGAGCAGACGCGGCTCGCCGGCCTCGGCCCCACCCGCGGCACCATGGACCGGGCCGCGTACCTGCTGCTGAGCCGGCTCGACCAGGAGGGCCCCACCGGGGTCAAGGCGCTGGCCGCCGGCATGGGGATCGACTCCTCGACGGTCACCAGGCAGGTCGCCCCGCTGGTCGACTCGGGGCTGGTGAAGCGCACCGCCGACCCGGACGACGGGCGGGCCGTGGTGCTGCGCATCTCGGCGCGCGGCAGCGACCGCCTGGAGGAGGTGCGGGAGTCGCGGCGCCGGCTGATGACGCTGCTCACGGCCGACTGGACGGAGGAGGAGCGCGCCACGTTCTGCGCGCTCCTCACCCGCTTCAACTCCTCGATCGCCCGCCTCCAGTCGGGCTGAGGCGGGGCGCCCCAGCGGTCGTCCCGGGGGCTCGGCTCAGGCCAGCGCCTGCGCCAGGTCGGCCAGCAGGTCGTCCACGGCCTCGATGCCCACCGAGAGCCGCACCAGGTCGGCCGGCACCTCCAGCGCCGAGCCGGCGGCGGAGGCGTGCGTCATCCGGCCCGGGTGCTCGATCAGCGACTCGACGCCGCCGAGCGACTCGCCGAGCGTGAAGAGCCGCGCCCGGTCGCACACGGCGACGGCCGCCTCCTCGCCGCCCGCCACCCGGAAGGACACCATGCCGCCGAAGTCACGCATCTGCTTGGCGGCCGTCTCGTGGCCCGGGTGCGTGGCGAGCCCCGGGTAGAAGACCTCGACGACCCTCGGGTGCGCGACCAGCGCCTCGACGACGCGCGCCGCGTTGGCGCTGTGCCGGTCCATCCGCACGGCCAGCGTCTTGATGCCGCGCATCACCAGCCAGGAGTCGAAGGGGCCGGCGATGGCGCCCATCGCGTTCTGGTGGAAGGCGAGCTCGTCCGCGAGGCCGGCGTCCGAGGTGACCAGGGCGCCGCCCACCACGTCCGAGTGGCCACCGAGGTACTTGGTGGTCGAGTGCACCACCACGTCGGCGCCGAGCGCCAGCGGCTGCTGCAGGTAGGGGCTGGCGAAGGTGTTGTCCACCACCAGGCGGGCGCCGGCCGAGCGCGCCAGGTCGGCGACCACCGCGATGTCGGTGACGCCGAGCAGCGGGTTGGACGGCGTCTCCACCCACACCAGGCGGGTGGTGGGCCGCAGCGCCGCCCGCACCGCGTCCGGGTTCGAGGTGTCGGCGACCGACCACTCCACGCCCCAGCGCTCCACCACCCTGGCGATCAGCCGGAAGGTGCCGCCGTAGGCGTCGTTCGGGATCACCAGGTGGTCGCCGGGGCGCAGCACGGTGCGCAGCAGGCAGTCCTCGGCGGCGAGCCCCGAGGCGAACGCCAGGCCGCGCCGGCCGCCCTCGAGCGCCGCCAGGTTCTCCTCCAGGGCGGTGCGGGTCGGGTTGGCCGAGCGGCTGTACTCGTAGCCGCCGCGCAGGCCGCCGACGCCGTCCTGCTTGAAGGTGGACACCTGGTGGATGGGGGGCACCACCGCTCCGGTGACCGCGTCCGGTTCCTGCCCGGCGTGGATGGCCAGCGTCTCGAAACGTGACGGGCTGTGCTGCTCGTTCATGAGTACACGGTAGTGGGCCTTACGGTTGACATATCGCGCAGGCCGCAGCGCCGGCGCAGCCGACATGCACCCGTCATAGGGTGGACATCCGAAGGAACGAGGGGGAGCCGCGCCGCCATGGAAGCCCTTCTGCTGCTCATCGCGCTGACGACCATCTTCGGGGTGGTCGTGGTGCCCGCCATCCGCAGGCGACGGGAGCGCCAGGAGTTCGAGCGGGCCGCCGCCACCGCCGAGGCGCAGACCACCCGCCCGGTCTTCGGCGTCCAGCTGGGCAAGGACGGCGACGGCGTCGGCGCCCCGACCGCGACCGGGCTGGTCCCCGTCGACCAGCTCGACGTGCGGCTGCCCGGGCCCGACCCGCGCCTGGTCGCCGCCCTCGAAGAGGTGCAGCGCACCCAGAACTGGCGTCCGGCGGGTCAGCTGCTGGCCCTCACCGACGACCGCGAGCTGCGCTGGCAGCGGGTGCAGTCGCTGGCCGGCGCGGCCGCGATGGAGCTGGCCCGCTCGCGCGCCGCGGGCGACACCTCGGGCGCCGCCTGGCTGCGGAGCTGGCGCGCCGACGAGCCGAACGACGCGGGCGGCTCCCAGGTGTACGCGCAGTTCCTGGTCTGGCAGGCGATGGCCGACCCGTCCTCGGCCGACCACCGGATCATCCTGGAGGAGGCCCGCACGGTCTGCGCCGAGGCCGCCAAGCTGGCCCCCGAGGACCCGACCCCGCACATCACCGAGCTGTTCATCGCCCGCGGCCTCAGCTACCGGCCGGCGGACTTCGAGGCGCTGTGGTCGAACGTCACCCAGCGCGACCCGGCGCACATGGGCGCCCACCTGGCGGCCCTCCCCTACTGGTCGGAGAAGTGGCACGGCTCGCGCGAGCAGGCCGACGCCTTCGCCACGGCCGCGGCCGCCTCGGCCCCCGAGGGCAGCCTGCTGGCCGCGCTGCCGCTCTTCGCCGTCTACGACCACCTGCCCGACGTGCAGCTCTCCCCCAGCCTCTACACGGGCGCGGTGGTCTCCGACGCCGTCGAGGCCGCGCAGTTCGCGGTGAACACGGCGCGCCCCGGTCACCCCGTGGAGCCGCACGTGCGCCATCTGCTGCTGTGTTTCCTGGTGCGCGCCGAGAGGTACCCGGAGGCGGCGGAACAGGTGCGGGCCATCGACGGTTATGTGGGAGCGATTCCGTGGGTGGACGGCGAGAACCCGGCCCGTGAGTACGCCACCTACCGTGCCCTGGCCATCGCCGGCGAGTAGCGCCGACCAGGACCACCACCGACGTCGGACGACCACAGGAGAGAGATCGACCATGCTGTACACCTTCAAGTCCCGGCTCCCCAGCCAGGACGAGGCCCTGCCCGGCCGCGCCGAGCGGCCCTTCGAGGTGCCGGCCCGCCACACCGTCCTGGGCAACCCGCTCCTCGGCCCCTACCCCGAGGGCCTGGAGGTCGCCGACTTCGCCCTCGGCTGCTTCTGGGGCGCCGAGCGCCGCTTCTGGCAGACGCCGGGCGTGTGGACCACCCTGGTCGGCTACCAGGGCGGCATCACGCCGCACCCGACCTACGAGGAGGTGTGCAGCGGCATGACGGGCCACACCGAGACGGTCCGCGTCGTCTTCGACCCCTCGGTGGTCTCCTACCGCGACCTGCTGAAGGTGTTCTGGGAGTCCCACGACCCCACGCAGGGCTTCCGCCAGGGCAACGACGTGGGCACCCAGTACCGCTCGGCGATCCACACCCACTCGCCGGAGCAGGCCGCGGCGGCGGAGGAGTCGAAGTCCGCCTACCAGCGGGTGCTCGCCTCCTCGGGCTACGGCGCGATCACCACGGAGATCCTGCCGGCCGACACCCGCGCCTTCTACCCGGCCGAGGACTACCACCAGCAGTACCTCGACAAGAACCCCGCCGGCTACTGCGGCCTCGGCGGCACGGGTCTCAGCTGCCCGGTCGGCGTGGCGAAGGCCTGACCCACCCGCCCCCCTGGCCGGGTCAGAGCTGGTTCTCGCCGCCGTCGACGTACAGGTTGGCCCCGAGGATGAAGCCGCTCTGCTCGGAGGCGAGGAAGGCCACCACGTTGGCGACGTCGTCGGGGTGCCCGATCCGGCCCAGGGGGACCTGCGCGGCGAACCGCTCCTTGGTGACGGACGTGTCTCCCGCGACCACGGCGTCGAGCCCGGGGGTGTCGATGGTGCCGGGGGAGACCGCGTTGACCCGGATGCCGCGGTCCTTGAGCTCGTTGGCCCAGGTCCGGGCGAAGGACCTGATCGCCGCCTTGGAGGCGGCGTACGTGCCGAAGGCCGCGACGCCGTCGTCGGCGCGCACGGAGGCGTTGAGGATCACCGAGGCGCCGTCGTTGAGCAGCGGCAGCGCCTTCCGCACCGTGAACAGCGTGCCCCGGACGTTGACGCCGAAGGTCTCGTCGAAGTGCTCCTCGGTGACCTGCTCCAGCGTCGCGAACGACGCGGTGGCGGCGTTGGCGAACAGCACGTCGAGGCCCCGGCCCCGGGCGTGGACCGTGTCGTAGAGCAGGTCGAGGTCGGCCAGGTCGGAGATGTCGCCCACCACGGCCGTGGCCCGCTCCCGGCCGATGGTCTCGACGGCCGCGTCCAGCACGGTCCTGCGTCGGCCGGTGATGAACACGTGCGCGCCCTCGGCCGCCAGCCGGACGGCGGTGGCCAGGCCGATGCCGGTGCCGCCGCCGGTGACGACGGCGGTCTTGCCTTCGAGTTGTCCCATGGGTGATGCCCTCCACAGACTTCGGTACCGATCGGTACTGATCAACGCCGAACGAGACCGTATCACCTTCCGCACCGATCAGTACAGAAGAGGTAGGATCGACCGCATGGAGACGCGGCAGAAAGCACCGATCGGCCGCCCGAGGGGATTCGACGCCGAGGAGGCCCTCGAACGCGCCATGCGGGTCTTCTGGGAACAGGGCTACGAGGGCGCCAGCCTCACCGACCTGACCAGGGCCATGGGCATCACCCGCACCAGCATGTACGCGGCCTTCGGCAACAAGGAGGAGCTGTTCCGCAAGGCGCTGGAGCGCTACACCGAGGGCCCCGCCTCGTACGGCGCCCGGGCCCTGCGGGAGCCGACCGCCCGCCAGGTGGCCACCGCGTTCCTCAACGGCTCCGTCCGGGCCTCCACCCGCCCCGGCTGCCCCAGCGGATGCCTCGGCGTCCAGGGCTCACTCGCCGCCGGCGACCCCGGACGCGCCGCCCGCGACGAGCTCGCCGCCTGGCGCAACGCGCACACCGCCCACCTCCGTGACCGGTTCCGGCGGGCCGCCGACGAGGGGGACCTGCCGCCCGGCAGCGATCCCGACCTCCTCGCCCGCTACCTCATGACCGTGGCGAACGGCATCGCCGTCCAGGCGGCCAGCGGCGCCAGCCGCGACGACCTCCAGCGGGTGGCCGACATGGCCCTGCGGAGCTGGCCGCCCTCCTGACCACCGGTCGGCGCGGTGGAGGACCGTCAGCCCCGCGAGAGCGCCGGGAGGATCGCGGTGAGTTGGGCCAGCGGGTCGTCGCCGACGGGGCGGAGGACGACGGTGTGGGCGCCGGCCTCCCAGAGGGAGGCGATGCGGGTGGCGGCCGTGCTGAGGTCGCCGGCGGCCAGGAAGACGTCCTCCGGGGGGATGCCGAGCCAGCCGGAGTACTCGGCGATCACCGGGGCCTTCACCGCCGGGTCGTCGCCCAGGTACAGGTGGGTGAAGGTGATGAGCTCGTGGCCGGGGCGCGGGGCCTCGGCCGTGGCGCGGCCGCGTTCGATGTGGGCGAGGGCGGCGGCGAGGCGGGCGGGGCCCTGGCCCTCGGCGATGATCGTGCCGTCCGCGACCCGGCCGGAGAGCTCCAGCGAGCGGGGCCGGACGACGCCGGTGACCAGGGGCGGGGGCTCGGCCGGCGGGTGGACGAGGGTGACGCCGTCGATCCGGACGGTGCGGCCGGCGACGTCGGTCGTGGCGCCGGAGAGGAGGGAGCGGACCGCGACGATCGTCTCCTCCAGCAGGGCCAGCTTGGTCGGGGAGGCCGCGCCCACCTGGGCCATCCACTCGGGGGAGCCGTGGCCGACGCCGGCGACCAGGCGGCCGGGGAAGAGCCGGGCCACGGTGGCCAACTCCATCGCCAGCAGGGCCGGGTTGCGGAAGGGGGCCGGCACGATGCCGATGCCGACCCGCAGCCGCTCGGTGGCGGACAGCGCGAGCGTGGCCGACGAGATGCCGCCGGCCCAGCCCAGGTCCTCCACCACCCACAGGTCGTCGACGCCCAACCGCTCGGCGGCGCGGGCGAATTCGGCGAGGCCCTCCGGCGGGAGGGAACGGTCGTACATCACGCCGAGGCGGCGGGTTCCAGGAGCGTCTTCGGTCACGGTGCCACTCTAAGCGCGGGCGCCTCAGAGTTGGTGGGCTCCGGGGTGGCCGGGTTCGACCACGAAGGAGGCCGCCGTCTCGACCGAGGAGCCGGGGGTGGTGACGTAGGGCACCACCCGGTAGTCCGCGCGGAGTTCGGTCGGGGTCAGGCCGATCACCGTGTAGCCGCGCTGCGAGTTGTGCCACTTGAAGTGCGGATTCACGCCCGGGGTCATCCAGTTGAAGCCGAAGGTGTCCATCGGGGTGCCGTCGCCGCCGGAGCTGACCGAGGTGCCGGCGAACTCGGTGGCGACCACCGGGGAACTCTCGTCGTCGAAGTCCAGCTTGAGGTCGGCGACCACGCTGCGGTGGATGTCCCCGGTGAGGACGACGCAGTTGGTGACGCCCCGGTCGTGCAGGCCGGTGAGGAGCCGGTCGCGGGCGGCCGTGTAGCCGTCCCACATGTCCAGGCCCACGGTGTGGGTGGCCGGGTCGGTGTCGTGGTCGGCCTGGGCGATCAGGGTCTGGTTGGCGAGCACGTTCCACGCCGTGCCGGCGCGCCGGGTGCCGTCCAGCAGCCAGCCCTCCTGGGCCGCGCCCAGCATGGTGCGTGACGGGTCGGAGCGCTCGGCCTCGCAGCCGAACTGGGTGCCGTCGCCGCACACCTGGTCGTCCCGGTAGGAGCGGGTGTCGAGGACGTGCAGCTGGAGAAGGTCGGCGAAGCGCAGCCGCCGGTAGAGGCGGGAGTCGGCGCCGTCGGGCTTCTGCGGCAGGCGCAGCGGCAGGTGTTCGTAGTAGGCCTGGAAGGCGCCGGCCTTGCGGGCGCGGAAGGCGGTGACGTCGTCGTCGGGGAAGCCGTCGGAGTCGATCTGGGCGACGTCGCCCGCCCAGTTGTTCTCGACCTCGTGGTCGTCCCAGGTCAGCACCCAGGGGAACGCCTGGTGGGCGGCCTGGAGGTCGGGGTCGAGGCGGTAGAGCGCGTGCCGGTTGCGGTACTCGGCGAGGGTGCGGGTCTCGCGCTGGTAGGAGGCGTCGAGGCTGAGGCCGCGCACCCCGCCGGTGGCGCCGACGCCGTACTCGTAGATGTAGTCGCCCAGGTGGACGACGAGGTCCAGGTCCTCGGTGGCCAGGTGGCGGTAGGCGGTGTAGAAGCCCTCGTACCAGCACTGGCAGGAGGCGAAGGCGAGCCGCAGCTCGCTGGCCGCGGTCGGGGCGGTGCGGGTGCGGCCGACCGGACTGACGGCGTCCCCCGGCGCGACCCGGAAGCGGTAGAAGTAGTCGCGGCCCGGAGTGAGTCCGGCCACCTCGACGTGGACCGAGTGCCCGAGCTCGGGCACGGCGGGCGCGACGCCGGAGCGGACCACGCCGCCGAACGCCTCGTCCTCGGCGACCTGCCACTCGACGTCGACCGTCACCGCCGGCATCCCGCCGCGCCCGTCGACGGCCAGCGGGTCGGGGGCCAGCCTGGTCCACAGCACGACCCCGTCCGGTCGCGGGTCGCCCGAGGCGACGCCGAGTTGGAAGGGGTCGGCGGCGAACCTGGGCACGGCCCAGGCGGCGCCCGCGCTCAGTCCGGCGGCGTGCAGGCCGAGGGTGGCCACCCCGGCGCCCGCGGCGCGGCCCAGCAGTCCGCGTCGTGTCAGTCCCATGGAGAACCTGCCCGTCTTGTCAGCTGACCAGCGACGGGCACGTTTCTTGCAAAATGCCGGATTTCGATGGAGGCGCGCCCGGTGCCCCGCAGATTTGGGGAAACGTTGAGGAAGACGGTTCGGTGCCGCCTCAGCCGAGGCCACCGGACGAGGCGTCCCGCACCAGCAGCGCGACCTGCACCCGGTTGGCGCAGTCCAGCTTGCCCAGCGCGCGGCTGACATAGGTCTTGATGGACAGCTCGCTCATCCGCAGCCGCCCGGCGATCTCCGCGTTGGACAGGCCCTCGGCCACCAGCCGCACCACGTCCGCCTCGCGGGCGGTGAGCCGGGCGAGCAGTTCCGCCGCCTCCCGTCGGCGGCGCGCCGCCTGCGGGGTGACGCGGCCCAGCAGGAGGCGGGTCACCGGGGGCGACAGGTAGGCGTCGCCGCCGTGGGCGGCGCGCACGGCGGCGACCAGCTCCTGGGGCGTGCAGTTCTTCAGCAGGAAGCCGGCGGCGCCCGCCTGGAGGGCGCGCAGCACGTTGGGCTCCGCGCCGAACGCCGTGAGCATCACGGCGCGCACGCCGGGCGCGCGGCGCTGGAGTTCTTCGAGCGCGCCGAGGCCGTCGAGCGCCGGCATGCTGATGTCGAGCAGCGCCACGTCCACCCGGTGGCGCAGGGCGGCGTCGACGGCGGCGCGGCCGTCGCCGGCCTCGGCCACCACCCGGATGCCGGGCGCCGCCTGGAGCACGGTGCGCAGCCCGGCCACGATCAGCGGCTCGTCGTCGGCCAGCAGGACGCGGACCGACGCGCGCTCGGCGTCGTCCGTCATCTCAGCGCACCCCGACCAGCATCCCGGCGGCCGGCACCGCCAGCAGCACCACGGCGGTCACGGTGCCGAGCGCCAGGCCGCGGGCGACGCCGCCGGCGCCGGGGTCCGGCGTCTCGGCCGCCTCGGCCGCCTCGGCCGGGACCATCGCGACCAGCCGGAAGCCGTCCTCGCCGTGCCGGTGGTCGAGGAAGCCGCCGGCCGCGCCGACCCGCTCGGCCAGGCCGGCGAGGCCGTGGCCACCGGACGGCGCCGGGGGCGCGGCGGGGGCGGCCAGCGGATTGACGACGGTGAGCAGCAGCGCGTCGGACTCCCAGTCGAGCGCCACGGTGACCGGCCGGCCCGGCGCGTGCCGGGCCGCGTTGGTCAGCCCCTCCTCGACCACCCGGTGGGCCGCTCCCCAGCCCGCCGCACCGAGCGGCAGCTCGGCGCCGCGCTCCCGCAGCGTCACCGGCACGCCGGCGGCGCGGCAGCCGGCGACCAGGCTGCGGATCCCCGCGAGGCCGTGCTCCGGCGGCCGCGGCCCGGCGTCGGTGCCGCGCAGCGCGCCGACCAGGTCGTGCAGTTCGGTCAGCGCGCCGCGCGCCGCCTCGGCGAGCTGCCGGGTGGTCGCGCGCTGGGCCGGCGGCAGCTCGGCCACCTCCAGGGCCGCCGCCTGCACGGAGACCAGCGAGAGCCGGTGGCCCAGCGAGTCGTGCATGTCCCGGGCGATGCGCAACCGCTCCCGCAGCCGCTCCCGTTCGGCCAGGAACTCCCGCTCCCGCAACAGCCGCCGGTTCCGCTCGTCGAGGGCGCGCAGCAGCCTGTGGTGCTGGGCGAGATAGCGACCGAGCAGCAACGGCAGGGCCACGAAGATCAGTTGACCGGAGACCAGCCGCGACAGGGCGTCCGTCCTGACGGGGACGGCCAGGAGCTGGACGGCGAGACCGCCGAGCACCGCGCCGGCGACGACGGCCGCGTCGGCCCGGCCACGCAGCGCGCGCCCCGCCAGGTAGGAGGACCACAGCAGCAGCGCCTGGCCCGCGCCGGTGAGCGAGGCGGCGCACTGCGCCGCGGCGAACCCGGCCAGCGGGCGGCGCCGGCACAGCGCCGCCACCGTGAGGGCGGCGACCGCGTAGCCGGCGAGCGGCCAGGGCGAGGACCCGCGGTCGCGCAGCACGGCCGCCAGGAGCGCGGTGTCCGCCAGCGACACGGCGGCGAGGGCGATCAGGCGGCGGACCATGCGGGCCAGCGTAAGGGCGGGCGCCGGCCCGAAGGTGTCCACTTTGGAGGACAGTTCGGCGCCGGCGCCGTCCCTAGCGTGGGCCGGGTGATCGACGTACACGAGCTGAGCAGGTCCTTCGGGGACACGGTGGCCGTTGACCGGCTCACCTGCACGGTGCGGCCCGGCCTGGTGACCGGGTTCCTCGGCCCCAACGGCGCCGGCAAGTCCACCACGCTGCGCATGATCCTCGGCCTGGAGCGCCCGACCGCGGGCCAGGCGCTGATCGCCGGCGTCCCGTACCGGGAGCTCGACCGGCCGCTGCGCCGCGTCGGGGCGTTGCTGTCGGCCGGCGACGTGCACCGGGGGCGGCGCGCGGTCGACCATCTGCGCTGGCTGGCGCGCGCCGGCGGCATACCGCAGGCCCGGGTCGGGCGGGTGCTGGAGCTGACCGGCCTCACCCCGGTGGCCCGGCGGCGGGCCGGCGGCTTCTCGCTCGGCATGGGTCAACGGCTCGGCATCGCGGCCGCGTTGCTCGGCGACCCGGAGGTGCTGGTGCTCGACGAGCCGGTCAACGGGCTCGATCCGGAGGGCGTGGTGTGGTTGCGGACGCTGCTGCGGGAGCTGGCGGCCGAGGGGCGGACGGTGCTGCTGGCCAGCCACCTGATGAGCGAGATGGCGCTGACGGCCGACCGGCTGCTCGTGATCGGTCGGGGGCGGCTGCTGGCCGACGCCTCGGTACCGGAGTTCCTGGCGGCCAACGGCGGCACCCGGGTGGCCGTCCGCACCCCGGACCCCGAACCGCTGCGGCGCGCGGTGGAACGGGAGGGGGCGGGGGTCGAGGGCCCGGACGGGACGGGTGCGCTGCTGGTGTCCGGCATGCCGGCGGCGCGGGTGGGCGAGGTGGCCGCCGCCGGCGGGATCACGCTCCACGAGGTCGGGGAGCGGGCGGTCTCGCTTGAGGAGGCCTACTTCCGGCTCACCGGCGAGGCGGACGCCGTCGCGTACCGGGGCGGTGCGCGATGAGGCGGCTGGTCGCGGCCGAGTGGCTGAAGCTGTGGACGGTGCGGGCCACGGGCTGGACGCTGGGCGGAACGGTGGCGGTCGCGACCGGCTTCGGCGCGCTGATCGGCACCAGCTTCCGCGACCACGCCAGGTCCGACGCGGCCCCGCACTTCGCGGGCTCCTACGGGCTGATGCTGGCGCAGCTCTGCCTCGTGGTCTTCGCGGTGCGGGCGATGGGTGACGAGTACACCTCGGGCACGATCCGGGCCTCGCTGCTCGCCGCGCCGCGCCGCGGTGGCTTCTACGCGGCCAAGGTGGTGGCCACGGCGCTGGCGGTCGCGGTGGTCGCCGCGCTCTCGGTGGCCGGCTCCTTCCTCGCGGCGCAGGCGACGATGGGCGACGCCGGGGTGGCGCCCTGGTCGCCGGGGGCGCCGCGCGCGCTGCTCGGCGGCTGGCTGTACCTGATGCTGATGGCGCTGCTCGCGCTGGGCGTGACGAGCGTGGTGCGCCGGTCGGCGGCGGCGCTCGGGGTGCTGTTGCCGCTGCTGCTGCTCGGCTCGCAGGGCCTGGCGAACATCCCGCGGGTCGGCACCGTGCTGCAGTTCCTGCCCGACCAGGCGGCCGGCCTGCTGCTCGGGATGGCCGGGCCACCCGACGACCCGACCTTCGCCCGGGCCTACGGCCCATGGACCGGAATGGCGATCACGGCCTGCTGGTCCGCTGCCGCACTGGCCGCCGGCTGCTGGACACTACACCGCCGCGACGCGTGACGGCCTGCGCCTTCTGCCTGCGGCCGGCCAGGCCACGACCACGCGGCGCGCGACCGGCGCGCAGCGTCCCGCCTCCGGCGGAGCGCCCGGCCTGCGGCCGGCCCGGCGACGGCTCCGCGCCGCACGGCGCCTTCAGCCTGCGCCCGGCCAGGCGCCCCACCGGGCCCCGCGCCAGCGAGTGCGGTGGACACCGCACAGCGGAGCGTTCTCGCCTGCGGCCAGCCAGGCGACGGTCCGCGCGGCGAGCCGGGGCCTGGCTCCACACACGGCGGACGCCGTGCGGCCCGGCGCCAGCCGGACGGCCGTGCGGGCCGGCCCCGCGCAGCGGGCCGCGCCGAGGGCGCGGCCCGCATCGTGCCCGGACGGCCGGCGGGAGCCGGACCGGCGGCCGTAGGCGCCAGCGGCACGCGGCCCCGGCGCTGGGGCCGGCTCGCGCCAGCGAGACGCGGGCCCGCCCCACCCGCCCGCGTTGGCGTCGCGCGCCAGCGCGGCTTCGCGCCAGCGCGGCTTCGCGCCGGCGCGGACCGGCGGCCGGCGCCAGCAGGCGCGCGGCGACGGCCGCGAGCGGCCCCGCGCCGCAGGTCCGCGGCGTCCGCGGCGGGGGTCGCGCCCCGGCGGTCGGCCGGTTCGGTCAGCCGGCGGACCGGTGGGAGCCTCGGGCGCGTTTGGCCAGCTTGGCCAGCGGGCCGGGGCGTTTGGCGCGGGCCGTGACGCGGTCGGCCAGTCGGTCCAGGTCCTCCGTCAGCCGGGCCCTGGTCTCCTCGATCTCCCTCGCTATGCGCTCGGGTGAGTCCGACGAGTGGGATGACGAGCCCATTCCGCGTCCTCCTTCAACGTGTCGACGGTGCGGCGCGGCGTCATCGAGCCGCGTCGCAGGTCAGCCCTGCCCTTCAGGAACAGCAGGGCGCCGAGCAGCAGCCAGGCGCCGGCGACGATGAGCGCGGCCCAGGTGCTCCACAGCACCGCCGTCAGCGCGAACATGGCGCCCAGCGAGCCGAAGACCGCCACCATGACGCCCGCGAACGCGGCGCCGCCGAACATGCCGCCGGCCCGGCCGGCGCGGCTGGCCTCCTGCCGCATCTCGGCCCTGGCCAGCTCCATCTCCTGGCGGACCAGGGTCCGCGCGTCCGTGGCCAGGTCGGCCACCAGTTCGCCGAACGTGGCGTCGTGGTCCTCGGTCCGGTCCCGCGCCCGCTGCCGCGTCCTCCGCGAGGTCAACGACATGGCACCTCCATCTCCTCGGAGTCGGGAAGCCGGAGCCGAGTGCCCCGTCGCCGCCGCCCTAAACGCGGTGGTCACGGAAGCGGGGTGGCCTCCTTGGCGTGGCGCCGGGCGTAGGCGCGGTAGTGGTCGGCGTTGGCGCGGATCCGCGCGATGTCGTCCTCGGTGAGCTGGCGGCGCACCTTGCCGGGGACGCCGGCGACGAGGGAGCCGGGCGGGACCTCGGTGCCTTCGAGCAGCACGGCGCCGGCGGCGATCAGGGAGCCGCGGCCGACGCGGACGCCGTTGAGGAGGACGGAGCCCATGCCGACCAGCACGTCGTCCTCGACGACGGCGCCGTGCACCACGGCCCGGTGGCCGACGGAGACGCCGGCGCCGAGGATCGCGGGGAAGCCGGGGTCGGCGTGGACGACGGTGCCGTCCTGGAGGTTGCTGCCGGGGCCGATCTCGATGCGCTCGGTGTCGGCACGGACCACCGTGCCGTACCAGACGCTGGACTCCTCGGCGAGGTGGACGTCCCCGACGACGGTCGCGCCCGGCGCCACCCAGGCGCCGGGGGCGAGGACCGGGGTGCGGCCTTCGAGGGCGATCAGCCGCGGTCCCCGCGGGTCCGGGGGATACGTCATGGGGGCACTCCTCGGGTCGACGGGCCGGTGGCCGGCCCAGTCTCCCCGGGGAGTGCCCGCCGGGAAAAGGGAGCGGTGGGTGGCGGCGCCTACAGCGCGCTGCCCGCCTGCCACTCGGTCCAGTCCATGTTCCAGCCGTTGAGCCCGTTGTCCGGGGCCATCTCCTCGTCGGGGGAGTTCACGACGACGATCACGTCGCCGAGCATCGACTCGTCGAAGAACCAGGCGGCGTCGGTGGTGTCGTCGTCGGCGCCCTGCTCGTCGTTGAGGCCGATGCAGCCGTGGCTGGTGTTGGTGGAGCCGAAGACGCCGTCGGACGCCCAGTAGTTGCCGTGCACGAAGGTGCCGGAGGTGGACAGGCGCATGGCGTGCGGCACGTCGGGGATGTCGTACTCGCCCTCGCCGTCGTCGTCCGTGAAGCCGACGGTCGCCCCGTTCATCCGGGTCTCCTCGTGCTTCTCGGAGATCACCATCTGGCCGTTGTAGGTCGGGGTCTCCTCGCTGCCGGCGGATATCGGCAGGGTGCGCAGCACCTCGCCGTCCCGCACGACCTGCATCTGCTTGCTCTCGACGTCGACCGTGCTGATCTGGGAGCGGCCGACGGTGAAGCTGAAGGTGCGGTCCTGGACGCCGGTGACGCCGTCGGCGCCCTCGACGCCGTCCCAGTCGAGGTTGACGGTGACCTCGGTGTTGGCCTCCCAGTAGTCCTCGGGGCGGAAGTCGAGCCGGGTCTCGTTGAACCAGTGGCCGACGACCTCCTGGCCGCTGCTCGCGGTGATCTCGACGGCGGCCTCGACCTCGGCCCGGTTGGTGATCGGCTTGTCGAAGTTGAGCGAGACCGGCATCCCGACGCCCACCGTGGAGCCGTCCTCCGGGGTGAAGTAGCCGATGAAGCTGTTCTCCGGGGAGACCGTGGTGAAGGTGCGGGTCTCGTGCGCCGCGCGGCCCTCCCTGTCGCTGGCCTGAACGTCGATCTGGTACTGGGTGGCCCGCTCCAGCTGCGCGTCCGGCAGCCAGGTGGTCTGGTCGGCGGATATGGTGCCGGTGATCTCGGTGCCGGACTCGGTGGCCGTCATGGTCACCGAGTCGAGCGTGCCGTCCTCGACCGAGACCTGGACGTCGTCGTTGATGCCGACGTTGTCCGCGGCGTCGTCCGGGGTGATGGATATCACCGCGGCCGACGTGTTCGCGTCCTCCGCGGCCCGGTCCGCGTCCTCCTGACCCGAGCCGCCGCTCGCCGCCGATTCCTCAGGCGAGTCATCGCCGCCGCCGCTGCACGCCGAGAGTGTCAGTACTCCGGTGAGCAGCGCAGCCGCCACCCCCAGGCTCTTGCGCCGCATGCCGTCCCTCATCAGTAGCTTCTCCGTCCGCTGCCGCGGTCCCCAGAGAGGACACATGGGATGTGACGTGCCATGGCGGCAGCGCGTTCCACTGTAAGTGAATCTGTGCCGTGAACCACACGGTCGAGTGACGGTCTTTCGGGGGACGTCCGGGTCAGGGCGCGGCGGGACCTTAGTCCTCGTCGTCCTCCCCGTACTCGTCCTCGCCGTCCCACGGCTCGTCCGGGTCGTAGTCGGCCAACTCGCTGCTCCAGGACGCCTGGGAGAGCACGACGCCCGGCACCTCGGCGACCAGGTCGAGCGGGTCGACGAGGTAGGCGACGGCCTCCGCCTCGTCCCGCGAGACGGCCTGGGCCGCCAGGTCGCGCTCCTCGCGCGGCATCAGCTCGTCGCCCTCGATCCGGGCCCAGGCGGCCCTGATCAGCTCGTCCCGTTCGCTGATCTCCAGCACCAGCTCCACGCGGACCCGGACGTGGCGGGGCTCGTCGGTCATGTCATCAGTCATGTCCCGGAGGGTAAGGGGCCACGGCGCGACCTCTTCCCCACGACCCGCACCAGTGCGTAACATCGCTCACCACGCCGCCTGACCCCGCAGCCCACACCAGCACCACCACCGGAGGGCGCCATGAACGGCAACGCAAGCAGCAACCGCCGCCCCTTCGTCTACGCCCTGGTCGCCACCTGTGCGCTGGGCCTCGGCTGGTTGCTCCCCTCGGCCTACGGGGAGGACGAGGAGGCCGGCGGCGCGGTGATCCCACCGGTCGAGCAGCAGCTCGACCAGGGCCAGCCGGACCAGTAGCCGGTCCCGCTCACGCCAGCGGCCCGGTCACGGACTCGGCCGCCGCCACCAGCCCCCCGCTCCGCACGAACTCCTCGGCCGCCGCCAGGTCGGGCGCCAGGAAGCGGTCCTCGCCCGCGCCCGCCACCCCGGCCGCCCGCGCCGCCGCGAGCACCGCGCGCCCGGCCGGCCCCGGCAGCAGGCCGCGCTCGGCCAGCGGGGCGCGGAGTTCCAGCGCCCGGGTCGCGGCGCACAGCTCGACGGCGACGACCCGGGTGAGCCCGTCGAGCGCGGTGCGCAGCTTGCGCGCCGCCGACCAGCCCATCGAGACGTGGTCCTCCTGCATCGCCGAGGACGGGATGGAGTCGACCGAGGCCGGGGCCGCCAGCCGCTTCAACTCGCTGACCAGCGCGGCCTGCGTGTACTGGGCGATCATCAGGCCCGAGTCGACCCCGGGGTCCGCGGCCAGGAAGGGCGGCAGGCCGTGCGAGCGGTTGCGGTCGAGCAGCCGGTCGGTGCGCCGCTCGGCGATGGAGGCCAGGTCGGCGACGGCGATGGCCAGGAAGTCGAGCACGTAGCCGAGGGGCGCGCCGTGGAAGTTGCCGTTGGACTCGACGCGGTCGCCGATCACCACCGGGTTGTCGACGGCCGCGGCCAGCTCCCGTTCCGCGACGGCCATGGCGTGCGCCAGGGTGTCCCGGCCGGCGCCGGCCACCTGGGGGGCGCAGCGCACCGAGTAGGCGTCCTGCACCCGGGGGGCCTCGTCCTGGTGGTGCCCGGTGAGCCCGGAGCCGGCGAGCACCCGCAGCATGTTGTCGGCGCTGGCGGCCTGCCCCGGGTGTGGGCGCACGGCCTGGAGTTCCGGGGCCAGCACCCGGTCGGTGCCGAGCAGCGCCTCCAGGGTGAGCGCGGCGGTGACGTCGGCGGCGGTGAGGATCCTGGCCAGGTCCGCGCCGGCGAGCAGCAGCATGCCCAGCATCCCGTCGGTGCCGTTGAGCAGCGCCAGGCCCTCCTTCTCGCGCAGTTCGACGGGGGCGATGCCGTGCCGCGCCAGCAGCTCGCCGGCCGGCGCGAGCACGCCGTCGGGCCCCTCGGCCTCGCCCTCGCCGAGCAGCGTGAGCGCGCAGTGGGCGAGCGGGGCGAGGTCTCCCGAGCAGCCGAGCGAGCCGTGCTCGTGGACGACCGGGGTGATGCCGGCGTTGAGCACGGCGGCCATGGTCTCGGCCACCTCGGGGCGCACCCCGGTGTGCCCGGAGGCGACGGTCCTCAGCCGCAGGAACATCAGGGCGCGCACCACCTCGCGCTCCACCCGGGGGCCCATGCCGGCGGCGTGCGAGCGCACGATGTTGCGTTGCAGCCTGGCCCGCAGGTCGGCGTCGATGTGCCGCACGGCGAGCGCCCCGAAGCCGGTGGAGACGCCATAGACCGGCTCGGGGCGGGCGGCCAGGTCGTCCACGACCCGGCGGGCGGCGGCCATCGCGGCCCTGGCCGACTCGGTGAGCTCGACCCGGGCGCCGTGCCGCGCGACGGCGACGACGTCGGCCGGCGTGGTGCCGGAGGTGGAGAGCGGGACGGGCGCGGCCGCGTTGCGCATATTCATATTCACTAAGCCTATGGAGTGAATCGATTGTCGTCATCGGCCGGGGTCCCCGGGACCGGCCGGGCCCGGAACGCCCGACGCTCGGGCCCCTCGGGCGCCGGCACGTCCGCCATCGCCACCACCACGTCGTGCGCCCCGCCGCGCCCCGCCACCACCGGCACCGGGGAGCGCGCCGCCTTCGCCCGGTACTGCGCCGCGTCGGCCAGCCGGAACAGCCACCGCGCCGACCGCAGCGGCCCGATGGCCTCCCCCGTGGTCGCGATCCCGCAGGCCACCCCCTCGCCCAGCTCGAGATCGGCCGCCCGCCGGCACACCTCCCCCGCCGCCCGCTCCACCGTGGCCGCGTCCACGCCCACCGCCAGCAGGCAGAACTCGTCCCCGCCGAGCCGGGCGGCCAACGCCCCCGGCACGGCCGCGCCGCACCGCGAGAGCACCGAGCCGAACCGTTCGAGCAGCCGGTCCCCCGTGGCGTGCCCGAAGGTGTCGTTGACCTTCTTCAGGCCGTTCACGTCGCAGACCACCAGGCTCACCACCTCGCCGGTCGCCCGGTGCCGCTCCAGCGCCTCGTCCAGGCGTATCTCCACCGCCCTGCGGTTGGCGAGCCCGGTCAGCGGATCGGTGAACGCCAGCCGCCGCGCCTCGGCGAGCCGCTCGTACTGCACGAGACCGGCCGCCACCACGGACGCCAGCACCGAGGCGAAGTCCGCGTCCTCCCGCTCGAAGGCCGGGGCGCCCGGGCCACGCGCCACGTACAGCTCCCCCCACGCCCGCCCGTGCAGCACGATCGGCGCCACCACGCAGCAGCCGCGGCCGCGCCGCCGCAGCACCGCCACCCGCCTGCTGCCGCGCGGCCCGGCCGCCGTCTCCACCCACGCCCGCGGCTCGGCGCCGCGCGTCCAGCGCTCGTGCAGGAACTCGGTGATCTCCGGGAAGTCGTGCACCGGATACGACTCGTCCTCCGGGTACGGCTCCTCGCCGGGGGCCAGCTCCCCCGTGTTGACCAGCACCCGCAGCCGGCCGCGCTCCCGCTCCCAGGCCGACAGCGCGGCGAAGGCGCCACCCAGCGCCCGCCGCGCGCCCTCGGCGGCGGCGTGCGCGACCTCCGGCAGCGCCTGCGCCGCGGCCATCCGCTGCGCCAACTCCACCACGGCACGCAGCCGGCTGTCCTCACCCATAAGCCCAGGCTATGGGCGTACGCCCGGCTTCGGGTCGTTACGCTAGCCCTTCACTCGCCTGGCCAGTCCGGGGTGCGCTTCTCGTTGAAGGCGGCCACCCCCTCCTTGCGGTCCGGCGAGAACGCCACCGTGCGCCAGGCCGCGTCCTCCACCTCCAGGCCGGAGCGCAGGTCGAGGCCGAAGCCGGTGCGCAGCGCCCGCTTGGCGGCCCGCAGCCCCACCGGGGAGTTGGCCGCGATGGTGCCGGCCAGCGCCAGCGCCTCGTCCCTGGCCCGGCCGTCCTCGGTCAGCACGTCGACCAGGCCGAGCTCCCGCGCCTCCCCCGCCGCGACGCGGCGACCCGTGAAGATCAGCTCGGCCGCCCTGGCCGAGCCCACCCGGCGCGGCAGCAGCTGGGTGCCGCCGCCGCCCGGGATGACGCCGACGGTCACCTCGGGCAGGCCCACCACCGCCGTCGGGTCGGCGACGATCAGGTCGCAGGAGAGCGCCAGCTCGAAGCCGCCGCCGAGCGCGAAGCCCCGCACCGCCGCGATGGCCGGCATCGGCAGGTCGAGCACCGCCGTGAACGCCCCGCGCAGCACCGTGCGGTGCCGGCCGAACTCCGCGTCCGAGAGGCCGTTGCGCTCCTTGAGGTCGGCGCCGACGCAGAACGCCCGGTCGTGCGTGGACGTCAGCACCACGGCCCGCACCCGCCGGTCACTCGACAGGTCGGCGCAGGCCGCCGTGAGCCGCCACGCCAACTCGGTGGAGAGCGCGTTCATCGCCGCCGCCCGGTCGAGCACCAACTCCCCGACGTGCGCCGCCTCGTCGATCACCACCGACACCCACTCGCCGTACCGCTGGGTCACCGTTCGCTCGCTCAGCTCACTCATGGCCGGCATTATCGGCCCCCGCTCGGCGCGCGTCAGCCGGTCTCGCCCCGGCGGGTCAGCAGCCAGGGCTCGATGATGCCGAGCCCGCGCACCGGGCGCTGGTAGAGCGGCTGGAGGGCGAAGCGGTAGCCGGCGGCGGAGTCGGCGGCCTTCTCCGAGTGCGGGGCGAGGCCGGCCGCCGTCAGCTCCTCCCGCATCACGCCGTCCACCAGGACCATGTCCTTGGGCGCTATCGACGTCAGCCGGCTCGCCAGGTTCACCGTGTTGCCGAAGACGTCGCCCATCCGCGTCGTCACCGTGCCGAACGCGATGCCGACCCGCAGCTCGGGCATCATCGGGTCGTCGCCCAGCGTCTCCACGAGCCGCACCCCGATGTCCGCCGCCACGCCCGGGTCGTCGGCCGCGAACAGCACCTCGTCGCCGAGCGTCTTGATCAGTCGCCCGCCCTGGGCCGCGATCTGGTCGGCCGCCGTGGTCTCGAACGCCTCGACCAGCTCGCCGAGCTGCTCCTCCTCAAGGCGCCGGGTCAGCCGGGTGAAGCCCACCAGGTCGGCGAAGCCGATCGCCAGCCTGCGGTCCACCATCTCCGTGTCGTCCTGGGCCTGGACCACCCGGCCGGTGGCCGCGGCCAGCTGCCGCCGCCACACGTAGACCAGGAACTCCTGGAGCTCCGGCAGCAGCAGCTCGACCAGCGGGTAGGCCACGTCCGTCCTGGTCATGCCCGGCTCGGGCGGCTCGGTGAGCCGCTCCAGGAAGGAGTCGATCTGCCAGTCCGCCAGCCGGGCCGTGGTCTGCCCGGTGGACCTCGCCACCTGGACCGCCATCGACTCGCTCAGCAGGCCGGCCTCCACCAGACCCGCGAGGCGCCGCAGCGCCAGCACGTCGGCCTCGGTCAACGCCCGCGCCTGGCCCACGTCGGGGAAGCCCATCGCGCGCCAGAACCTGGACGCCAGGTCGAGCGGGACACCGGCCGCCCTGGCCGCCTGGAACGGGGTGTACTGCCGCTCGGCACCGATGATCAACGCCTCCACGCGCAGCGCGACGTTCTGGGCCTCGTCCTCCGCCGGGTCACCGCCGGCGGCGGTGGCCTCGGGCCTGCCCGGATCAGCCTCGGACACGGTCACCGCCCTCGCCCACGCCGCGCCTGTCGAGCCCTTCGCGCGTTCTCACGGCCCCAACCCTACGGCAGGTGTGCCCTATGTCACGTCGCACGGAGGTGGATGATGTCAGCGGCCGCCACCGGCTGGCGAGATCCGGCCGACTCGATGACGAGACGGCCGTCGCCGTCCAGCGCCACCGCCTCGCCGCGCAGCTCGCCGCCGCCCGGCAGCTCGGCGCGCACCGTGCGGCCGAGCGTCGCGCAGCCGGCCGCGTAGGCGGCGTCGAGGCCGCTGGCCGCCGGGTCGCCGGCGGCCTCGACCCAGCGCCGGTACCAGTCGGCGAGCGAGCGCAGCACCGCGCGCAGCAGCGGGTCCCGGTCGGTGGTGACGGCGTTCGCCAGCAGCAGCGAGCCGGCGGTCGGCACTGGCAGTTCGTCGGCGCGCAGCGAGACGTTGAGGCCGAGGCCGAGCACCACGGCGCCGTCGTCGCCGGTGACCCGCTCGGCGAGGATCCCGCCCAGCTTGCGCTCCTCGCCGCCCACCGACACCAGCAGGTCGTTGGGCCACTTCAACGCCGTGTCCACGCCGCCGACCCGGGACAGCGCGGTCGCCGCCGCCACCCCGGCGAGCAGCGGCAGCCAGGTCAGCCGGTGCGCGGGCACCCCGGCCCGCTCCGGGGCCAGCAACACGGAGAAGAACAGGCCGGATCGTGCCGGTGCGCTCCAGCTGCGGCCGAGCCGGCCGCGGCCCCGGGTCTGCTCCTCGGCGACCAGCACGCTGCCGGGCGCCGCCCGGCCGGCGCTCGCCGCCGCGGCCAGGTCGGCGTTGGTCGATCCGGTGCTCTCGGTCACGTCGATCCTGGTCCACACGCCGTCCGGCCAGATCAGGGCGGTGCGCAGCGGGGAGACGCGCAACGGCGGCCGGTCCAGGTCGGACCAGCGGCTGGGCTGGGGAGTCATGCCGACCAATCTAAGGGAGCGGCCCCCGGCGGGCGCGGCTGCCAGGGAGGCGCCCGCGCGACGCGCCGGCCCGCCGTTACCCTACGGATCGGTAGCCATCCGAGGACGAGGAGCCATGCCGGTGCCCGAGGAGATCCAGACCACGGCCGGGAAGATCGCCGACCTCAGGCGCCGAGCGGCGGAGGCCGTCAACGCCGGCTCGGCGCGCGCCGTGGAGAAGCAACACGCGAAGGGCAAGCTGACCGCCCGGGAGCGGATCGAACTCCTGCTCGACGAAGGGTCGTTCGTCGAGCTCGACGAGTTCGCCAGACACCGCTCGACCAACTTCGGCATCGAGCACAACCGCCCCTACGGCGACGGCGTGGTCACCGGCTACGGCACCGTGGACGGCCGTCAGATCTGCGTCTACTCACAGGACTTCACGGTCTTCGGCGGCTCGCTCGGCGAGGTGTACGGCGAGAAGATCGTCAAGGTGATGGACTTCGCGCTGCGCACCGGCTGCCCGATCGTCGGCATCAACGACGGCGGCGGCGCGCGGATCCAGGAGGGGGTGGTGGCGCTCGGCCTCTTCGCGGAGATCTTCCGGCGCAACGTGCACGCCTCGGGCGTGGTGCCGCAGATCTCGCTGATCGTCGGCCCCTGCGCGGGCGGCGCCGTCTACTCCCCCGCGATCACCGACTTCACCGTGATGGTCGACAAGACCTCGCACATGTTCATCACCGGGCCCGACGTGATCAGGACGGTCACCGGTGAGGACGTGGGCTTCGAGGAGTTGGGCGGCGCCCGCACCCACAACACCCGCTCCGGCGTCGCCCACCACATGGCGGGGGACGAGAAGGACGCCGTCGAGTACGTCAAGGCGCTGCTCTCCTACCTGCCGTCCAACAACCTCTCCGAGCCGCCCGTCTACGAGCAGCGGTACACCGACGAGGAGTTGGCCACCACCGACGAGGACCGCGAGCTCGACGCGCTGATCCCGGACTCCGACAACCAGCCCTACGACATGCACCAGGCGATCGAACACGTCCTGGACGACGGGGAGTTCCTGGAGACCCAGGCGATGTTCGCGCCCAACGTGATCACCGGTTTCGGCCGGGTGGAGGGCGCCCCGGTCGGCATCGTCGCCAACCAGCCGCTGCAGTACGCCGGTTGCCTCGACATCCACGCCTCGGAGAAGGCCGCGCGCTTCGTGCGCACCTGCGACGCGTTCAACCTGCCGGTGCTGACCTTCGTCGACGTGCCGGGCTTCCTGCCCGGCACCGACCAGGAGTACAACGGCATCATCAGGCGCGGCGCCAAGCTGATCTTCGCCTACGCCGAGGCCACCGTGCCGCTGGTCACGGTGATCACCCGCAAGGCGTTCGGCGGCGCCTACGACGTGATGGGCTCCAAGCACCTGGGCGCCGACCTCAACCTGGCCTGGCCCACCGCCCAGATCGCCGTGATGGGCGCCCAGGGCGCCGTCAACATCCTGCACCGGCGCGCGCTGGCGGAGCTCGACTCGGAGGCGGAGCGCGAGGAGACCAGGGCCCGGCTCACCGCCGAGTACGAGGCGGCGCTCCTCAACCCGTACGCGGCGGCCGAACGCGGCTACGTGGACGCGGTGATCGAGCCGTCCGAGACCCGCCGGCACATCGTCCGCGGGCTACGGGCGCTGCGCACCAAGCGGGCCCAGCTGCCGCCCAAGAAGCACGGCAACATCCCACTGTGAGAGGTGAGTCGATGTCCGAGGCACCGCAACAGACGCCGGAGCGCATCAGGGTGGTGCGGGGCAACCCGACACCCGAGGAACTGGCCGCCGCGGTGGCCGTGATGCGGGCGCGGGCCGCCGCGGCCGCGGCCGCCGAGGCGGACGCGGATCCGGGGCCGCCGCCGGCGTCCGCCTGGTCGCACCCGGCGCACACCGTCCCGCGCCGCCTGCCGGCCCCCGGGCCCGGCGCGTGGCGGACCAGCTTCTGGCCCGGCTGAGGGCCGGATCTGAGTACGGGTACTCAGGCGCCCGCCGGGCCGGGCTGCCACCCTTGGCCCATGCTCTGGTCGGACCTGCACCAACCGCCGGGCGGCGGCGACCGGGAGTTCGCCGCCGCCCGGGCCATGCTGCGCCGCGCCGGCTGGCTGATCGCCCTGGCGGCGCCGCTGGCGCTGCTGCTGATCAGTCGCTGACGGCCGGCTCGGCCTGGCGGGTCACGGACTCCCGCAGGGTGTCGGCGGCGGTGGTCAGCTCGCCGCCGTCGGCGCCGGCGGCCTCCGCCCGCGCCACCAGCCCGTCGAGCAGGTCGAGGGCGGCGCCCGAGCCGTAGAACGCGTCGTGCAGGTCCTGGCGGGCCTCCGCGTAGACCTCGGCGAAGGCGTCGGACTCCAGGAACCGCTCCTTGAGCGCGTTCCCACCCATGAGCCCGCCGCGGACGTCGTCCTCGGCCGCGCCGTCGCCGCCGGGCGGCTGGTCGCCGCCCTCGATCCGGCAGTCCTCGGCGCCCTCGGGCGGTTCCATTCCCTCGGGCGGTACCGTTCCCTCGGCCGGCCCGCCGCCCTCCGGTGCCTGTCCGGCCCCGCCGAGCTCGCCGCCGGGGCCGGCCATGCCCATGCCCATGCCGCTGAACGTCAGGTTGAAGTCCCAGCCCAGCACCTCGAACGTCCGGCTCTCCAGGTCGTACCGCAGCAGGTAGTTGTTGCCCGGGCCCGACATGTCGTCGAAGTTGCCCAGCAGGTCCTGGGTGGCGACGTAGCGGGCGAACGACTCGACGTCCACGTGCTCGTCGAGCTCCGCCGCGAACTCCGCGTCGGACGCCTCCTCCACCCACCTGATGAGGTCGATCACCGGCTGGAGGTCCTGGCTGCCCTCCATGTTCAGCTGCTTGAAGTCGTCCTGGTACTCGGTCGGGTCGTCGCCCCGGTAGCTGAACTCGCTGCCGGCCCTGGCCTTGTACAGCACGCCGTCGTCGCCGAGCGTGGCCGCGTAGCCGGCGCTGGGGTTCTCGACCAGCAACCGGGTGGTGGTGGGCCGGTTGTTGACCGTGAAGGAGGAGAACGTGAACCGCTCGGCCGCCTGGTCGGTGGCGGCCATCAGCGAGAGCGAGAGCGCCTCGTTGAGCGGCACCTCGGCGTCGCTGCCGGGTCGCACCGAGATCTCCTGGTGGCCCTGGTAGGCGCGGCCCTCGACGTACTCGTCGATCTTGATCAGCCACGGCAGTTCCTCCGGCCGGTCCGCCGACAGCGTCGTCATCCCGGCGCCGCCGGGACCCGCACCGCCCTCGACGAGGCCCTCCGGCAACTCGGCGTCGCCGCCGCCGTCGGCGCCTTCGGCGCCGGGACCGGGGCCGCACATCACCAGCCGGCCGCCACCGCCCTCGCCGTCCTCCGGCCCACCGGAGCCGGCGCCCCGCAGCGAGGACAGCGTCGAGTTGCCCTTGAGCCGGATGCCCACGCTCTCGATGAAGGTCCCGTCGATCGTCAGGTCCGCCTCGATGTACTCCTTCTCGCCGTCCTCCTCGAAGGAGGCCATCAGCTCGGCGAAGTCCTCCTCGTCGTACTCCAGTTGGATCGAGTGGGCCACCGAGGCGTCGTACAGGTCGACGGTCCCGGCGATGTCCTCCGTGATCTGGTCGCCCTCGCCGTCCGAGGCGCTGGTGACGACGGCCGTGACCCTGGCGTCCCCGAAGAACACCAGCGTCACCCCCAGGGCGCCGACCAGCGCCGCCGTCGGCCGCCAGTGCTGCCGCAGCCGCACCGGCAGCCGGTGCCGCAGCCGCCGCCCCATCAGAGGTCCGTCTGGTCGTAGCCGGTCAGCACCGAGACCCGTTGGCCGTGGGTGCGTTCCTGGACGGCGGCGACCAGCTTCGCCGGCGTGACGCCCTTCTTCATCCGGACCGTGTAGAACACCTCGTTGAGGGCGCCGCCGCGTATCGACTCCGTACTGACCAGCTCGAACTCGGTGGTGTGCCGGATCAGCACGTCCTCGATCGCCGGGGTGTGGTCCTCGCCGGCCGGCACCTGCACCTTGACCACCTGCCGCTGCACGTTGAGGTGGAAGACGTTGAACCGGTGCATCACCAGGATCACCGCGCAGATGGTGATGGCGCCGAGCACCGCCAGCGTGTAGAAGCGGGCGCCGCACGCCATGCCGAGGCCCATCACCAGGAAGATGAAGCCGACGTCCCTGGTCTCCTTGATGGCGTTCCTGAACCGCACCACGGACAACGCGCCGACCAGCGAGAACGCGCGGGCCAGGTTGGAGCCGACCACCAGCAGGATCAGCGCCACGATCATGCCGACGATCACCAGCGTCTGCACGAACGACTGGCTGTAGGAGACGTTGCGGTGGGTGGCCCGGTAGACGAAGCCGGTCATCATGCTGAGCACGAAGGACAGCGCGAGGCAGACGACGACGTCGGTGGTGCTGAACGTGCCGCTGAGGTCCTGGAGATCATCGAACATGGGCGGGGGCCGCTTCCTGGGCTCGGTCGGTGGGGGTGGGCTGGGGGGCGGGCTCGTCGTCGGGGACGTGGAACGCGGAGCGCGGCGCCCGGCCGTACGCCTCCACGCTCTGGCAGTACTTGGAGACGCGGACGACGGTCAGGTTCCGGCGGGCCATCAGGTCGGTGAGCCAGTACGGCACCCGCTCGTTGACCTTGACCTCCATCACGGCCAGCCGCGGCGGGATGATGAACCGGTTCTCGGCCGCCGTCCCGAGGCGGAAGTCGCGGTCCCGGCCACGGATCCGGCGGTCGAAGGTGACCCGTAGGCCGGTGTCCTGGTCGCGCCCGACCAGCGCCTCGCGCTGGTACCCGGTGATCGCGGTGGCGCGCAGGTCGAGGCGGACGAGCAGGTCCAACACCTCGTGCACGAAGGGCCGTTCCCGCTCCTCGTGCGGGACCTCGACCCGTCGGTCGCAGAGCGCCCGCGCCGCCTGGTACGGCAGCCGCAGCCGCCGCTTCTGCGTGACGCGGTTGACCCGCTGCTTGATCTCCACGTGGACCGGCGAGTCGTCCGTCACCGTCGAGACGTCCCCGTAGTGCCTGATCCGCAGCTTGCGGCGGAACTTCAGCCCCTCGATCTTCTCCCAGTAGAACCGGAGCGCCGGCGTGTCGTAGTACACGCTCCACACCCCGTACCCGCCGACCGGACTGTGGGCGTCCCGGTCCATCCGCCGGGCCAACTCCTCGCGCAGCGGCGCCACCTCGGTGACGGGCAACAGATACTTGATCTCGTACCGGTTGAAGGCGTGCAGTCGGCTGGCCACGCCTCGTTCATGGCGTGCGTCGGCTGTCATGGCCCTCCTCTCGTTCGGTGTTCACCTTCCAATCGCTGGGCGTTAACCAACTAGGCCCGGATGAGAGCCGGATGAGAGCGGCCTGAGAATGCCCTGTGGGATCGCGCGGCGGCGGCTTTCTCATCCAGGTCTACGTGACCAGGCAGGGACACGACCCCACCCACGAGCCGCTGGGCTGGGACGACCTGGAACTGGTGAGGACGACCAGCGGCTACCCCAACCAGCAGCACTACGTCGTCAACAACGTCAACCCGTGTTCGGCCGTCTCGCGTGGAGGGGCGGCTTCGCGGTGCCGGGCCACGGCGTGCTCGCGCCCGTCACAGCCTGGTGCCGGACGACGGGCCGAAGAACTCGATCTCCGCGATGGCCACCTGCCGGTCCGCGGCCGCGCCGTACGACGACAGGATGGTGAAGCGCACACTGGTGACGCCCTCGGCCCGGAACTGCCGGCGCTGCGGCCCGAGGCCCGGGTCGAGGGTGAGCTCACGCGTCGTGGTGCTGCCCTCCTGCGTCGTGATCCGTGCCTCGACGCGGTGCGGCCGCGCCGACTCACGGAGCTGGTCGGCGCGCGGGGAGACGCCGGGCGTGATGATCACGTCGAGCAGCCTGGTGGGCTCGGCGAAGCCGGCCTCGATCCACTCGCCCTCGCCGGACTGCGAGACCCCCGGACCCCACCAGGTGTCGTTGAGCTTGTCGAACGCCAGCTCGGCCGGGTGGTCCTCGTACGAGTGGAGCGCGTGGAAGCGTTCCGGCTCGACGGGGCCGCGCCTGGTGAAGTGGTCGCGGGTCGCCCGGACGCCGTCGGGGAGGTGGACGGCGAGGATGATCAGCAGCGTCAGGACGAGCGCCGCGACCAGCCACCTGACGAGGTGCTCGAAGGTGCGGCGCAGCCGGGGGCGTTCACCGGCCCACGGCGCCTCGCGGTTACGGCCGTCCAGAATCCGCCGCCACCAGGGGCGGCGGGCGGCCCGCGTCTCCTCGTCCCCGGCCATCGGCATGGCGCAGCGCGCGCAGTAGTGCCGGTCGGGGCGGTTGGCGGTGCCGCACCAGGGGCAGGGCGGGCCGCCGTGCACGCCGGGTTCCTTGGTGACCGGCTGCACCTGGGGGCGCGTGGCATCGGGGCGGCCAGGCAGGACAGGGCTGACGGCGGTCGGCGCCTCGGCGTCCACCGGGTCGGCGACGGGGACGAGGAGGCGGCGCGCACGGTCGGTCATCTCGTCGTCCGTGGTGGCGGCGGGTGTCGGGGGGGCGGTGTCCGCCTCGCTCGTCCGCGGGGCCTCGGGCGCGGAGTCGGCCGGCGGGATGGCCGCGGCGGATGGCACGGTTCGGGTGGCGCCCGGGCTCTGGCGCGGGCCAGTCCGGTCCCCGCCGGAGGCGGTCGCGGCGTCCGATGCCACGACCCCGGCCCGCGCCGACGTGTCCGTCCAGCCGAGCACGGTCCCGCACGCGTCACAGAACGCCTGGCCCGGTTCCGCGCGGGCGCCGCACTCGGCGCAGTTCTCGGTGCTCATCTGTCCTGAGTCCTCTCAAGGGCGGTCACCTGGACCGTGTACGGCATGTGGGCGGGGCGGGCGGCCGCCACGAGGGTGTCCAAGCGGTGCTCGTCGGTCGGCGTGGGATCGACGAGCCGCAGGTGGACGTGGAGGAGCGGTCGGGGCTGGCCCGGCATCGGCCCAAACGGCTCGGCGCTCCACGCCGCGCCGCCGCTCTCGCTGATCTCCGGCTCCACGCCGAACGCCAACCGCACCGCCTCCGACAGGCCGCGCCGCGTGCCGCGTATCCGGTGCAGGTACGCGGCGGCCCCGACGGCCGCGCGCAGCCGGGCCGCTTCCTCCTGGCCGTGGCGCTCCCGGCCGCGGCCCTCGTCGATGTCCGTCTCGGCGCCGACCCAGGTGCCGAGCCACCGCACGAAGTCCAGCGGCGCGAGGTCGGGCCCGAAGTACGCGTCCAGGCAGTCGAGCACGTTCAGGATCGGTGCCAGGATGTCGTCGAGGCCGCCCACGAAACGCCGCATCAGGTCGTCGTCGGCGAACACGGCCGGCAGGGTCGGGGCGATCGGCGAGGGCGACGCCAGGCCGTCGACCGAGCCCCTCACGTCGCGTCTCCGACGGCCCGCACCCGGTGGTCGAAGGAGAACACCAGGGACGAGGGCGCGAGGTTGATGCGGTCCGTCGCGTCGCCGCGTTTGCCCGTCAGCGGGTCCGCCGGGTGCAGCACCACCTCGTCCACCAGTTCCACCCCCGGTACGCGCTGGAGCACCGCGAAGATCTCGCCCGCCTGCACCGGGCGTCCGAACGGCCATCCCGTGCCGTCGGCCCCGCCGGTCAGCGGATCGAGGTGCCGGTAGAGCGCGTCGTGGGCCTGTTCGCGTACCTGGTCGGCGTCGACGCCGCGGAAGGCGTGCACCGTCGCGACCACCGTGACGCCCTGGTAGTGCGGCGGTCCCACCGCCAGCCGCGTGCCGATCGGACGCCGCTCGTCCAGGTGGCGGGTGACGCGGTCCAGCAGCGCGTCGCCCGGCACCAGTTGCTCGAAGCGCAGCCGCCCGTCCGGGTCCGGCACCGCCTGCGGCACCACCAACACCCGCACGGCGTAGGCCCCGTACTCGTTCTCCTCCCCCTCCAGGCACGTGATGCGGGCGGTCTCGGGCGCGGCGCGCCGGGTCAGCTCCTCGTAGTCGCGCAGCGTCACGGCGCGCTCCTGGGCGCGCAGCGTGATCGGAGCCCGCGTCTTCGCCTCCTCCACCGTCTCGCCGTCGACGCCGCCGCGCGCCGCTTCCCGGTTGACCACCTCGGAGACGTAGGGGATGGAGGTGCGCAGCACCCGCACGGCGCCGCGCGCCACGTTGCCCGCGCGCCCGCCGCCCGTGCGGTAACGGCGTGCGCGGACGGCCGCGCCCTTCGGAGCGACCATCCCGTACTGCCGTAGCGTGCCGTCGGGTTCGCGGACGGCCGGCCCGAACGCGATCTCGCCGGTCGTCGCGTCCAGCGTGACGTGGCGGTCGCGCGGCCCGGACCCCGCGAAGTGCGGGACGACCTGCCAGTCCACCCACCCGTCGTCCTCGGCGGTCTGGAGCAGCATCGGCGGATCGTCACCGACCACCGGCGTGTGGGCGAGCCGCAGCCGCTGCCCCGGCAGGCCGGTGGATTCGCCGAGCGCCTCGTCGCGGACGGTCTCGGCGTGGACGACCGGGGCCGTGCCGCCGATCGTGAACGCCTCGGCGGCGCGCACGGTCGGCGAGGTGGTGTAGAACGGCTGGCCCGGCAGCTGTTCGGTGACGCGACAGCGCAGCCATCCGGCCTGCTGCCCGCCGACCCGCGACGGCGCGTGCCCGCCGGGCACGTGCAGCACGACGGCTCCCGGCCGGTTGAGGCCGCCGGTGCCGTCCCGGTCGACCTCGCACTCCTGCCAGCCGTTCTCGGTCCACGCCTCCCACATGAGGGGCGGCTGCCGCGGGTCCACGCCGACGCCGTCGACGCGGCTGTCCAACTCCAGTGCCACCGCGCAGTGCGGCACCGCCGCCGTCAGCCCGAACAGCAGGCAGTCGCCGACGGCCGGGGCCTCGGCGAAGCACAGCACGTCCCGGCCCTCGGCGAGGTCGGCGGTCCGGTCGGTGACCTGTTCCCCGCTGTTGCGCACCGCCACGTGCCGCAGTTCGCAGGGCACGACGACCAGGTCCCGCTCGGCGGCGAAGACGACCGCCTCCTCGCTCTCGGTGCGCGCGGTGGCGACCTCGGTGCCGGTCGGCACCAGGACCGGCTCCTCCTGCGGCGCCGACAGCCAGTAGGTGACCTCAGCGCGGGCCGCGGTGGGCGGGAAGAGGTTGATGCCGACGAGGTCCAGGAAGGCCAGGTGGTTCTTCTCCGGCACGCGGTTGAGCCGGTAGACGATCTGGTCGGCCATGTGGGCGACGGCCTCGACCAGCGTGACGCCCGGGTCGGAGACGTTGTGGTCGGTCCACTCCGGGGCGCGCTGCTGGATGTAGCGCTTGGCGTCGTCCACGAACTGCTGGAAGCGACGATCGTCGAGGTTCGGGGAGGGCAGGGCCATCGGGGTTGAGTCGCTTTCACAGATCCGGGCCGGCGGAGTCGGCCGGCTCGTCGTGGGACGGGATGACGTAGAAGGGAAAGACGAGGCTGCGCGGGTTGTTGGTGCCGCGGATGGCGTAGCGGACGTCGATGTACAGCACGCTCTGGTCGGACCCGGCGGTGACCTCGACGTCGTGGACCTCGATCCGCGGCTCCCAGCGGTCCAGGCTGGCGTACACCTCGTGTTGGATGCGGCCCGCCGTCTGCTCGTTGACCGGTGCGAAGACCAGGTCGTGGATGGCACAACCGAATTCCGGGCGCATCGGCCGCTCGCCCGGCGCGGTGGCCAGCACCAGGCGCATGGCCTCCTCGATCTCCCGCTCCCCGCTGACCAGGGCGATGCCGCCGGTCGGGGAGACGCGCAGCGGGAAGGCCCAGCCGGACCCGACGAACTGCTCGGCCATCAGGCTCCTACCTGCCTCGCCCGCGTCCCGGGCATGTCGATCACGGTCTCGGTCACAGCAGTGGCGGCTTCCCGTTGATGGTCACGAGGCCGACGAGTGGCATGGTGGCCGCCTTCAGGGACATCACCCCCGCTGCCGTCAGATCCACCGCCGCCATCGCCCTGACGCTGACCGCGGCGGCCGCGTTCACCGCGACCGGGCCCGTGAGCGATCTGACGTTGACGGGGCCACGGCCCTCGATGCTGAGGATGCCGCCGCTCCTGAGGGTCAGCTTGCGCCGCGCGCTGAGCGTCAGGTCCGTGCCCGCCTCCACCGACACCGAGCGGCTGCCGCTGATGCTGACCGCGCCCTCGCTGTCGACGGTGATCTCCGTCTTCGTCCGGTCGAGGTTGATGACCAGTCGGTCGTCGCCGGTCGCCAGCCGCACCCCGCGCTTCCTGGCGCCGGTCTGCTGGCTGAGCAGGTCGAGGCGGTTGCCGGTGCGGTCGGAGAGGGTGTGCCGGGCCGCCAGCCGCCGCAGCCCGTCGTGGAGCGGCACGTCCGGTACGGCGGTCGGCGTGTCCTTGCCGTTGTAGAGCCCGCCGATGACGAAGGGGTGGTCGAGGGCGCCCCGGTCGAACGCCACCAGCACCTCGTCGCCGACGTCCAGCGGGAAGATGCCACCGCCGCCCTTGCCGCCCCACTGCACCACCCGGGCCCAGTCGCTGACGTACTGGTCGTCCAACCACGGGAACTCCAGCTTCACCCGCCCCTGCTTCAGCGGGTCCCGCACGTCGGTGACCAGCGCGTTGGCCACGCTGGGCAGCCGGCCCTCAGCCTGCGTGCCGCCGCCCCCGCCCGAGGCGAGCCCGTACAGCGATCGCCACTGCCGACCGCTGACGGTCACCCACGCCTGGTAGTGCTCGCCGTCGCCGAAGACGTGCCGGACGGAGGTGACGGTGTACTTGCCCTCGAAGGGCTTGCCCACCTCGGCGAGCGCCACCGGGATGCCCGCCCGGAGCTTCGGTGTACCGCGCGCGATGACCTCCACCTCGGCGAAGGAGGACGTGACGTCGCCGGCGAGCGCCGCGGCGGCGTGCTTGACCTCGGCCTGCCGGTCGTACGGGGTTCCGGTCTCCACCAGGGTGACGGGCTTGAATCGCGCGGTCGCCGCCCCAGGACTGCTGCCGATGTCGATGCCGGGGTCGGTGGCGGCCGGTGAGGTGCCGATGATCCGCCGCTTTCCGGCGACGTCCCAGCCGCGCGACTCGACCTCGCTGACCTGGTCGGCGGCGGTGACAGCGGCCCGCAACCGCAGGATGTCGGCCCGGCCGAGCACGAAGGGGGTGGTCTGGCTGTCCGTCTGTGGCGAGGGCGCGCCGGAGGCCGGCCTGGGGTTGACGAACTGGAACCGGCCACGCGCGTCGATGGACATCACCATCTCGTTCTCGTCGGCGAGCCGCCCGAGGAAGTCCCAGTCGCTGACGCCCCCCTGGCTGATGAACTCGTACACCGTCTCCGTCGCGTCGATCCGGCCGACGGGCACACCGTCCAGGCCGGCCAGCTTGCGGGCGATGTCGGACGCCCGCTGGTTGCGGTACGCCACCACCCGGCGTTGCCGCATCAGCCGGAAGCCGCTGTCGTAGCCTCGGATGACGGCGAACGAGCCGGTGCCGTCGAAGTCGGCCTCCAGGCCCGTGACCTCGCCGGTCAGGAGTGGCTCCGTGGTGCCGCGACCGGCGGCGACCGGGAAGATCTGCACCGGGGTGCCGAACTCCACCCCCAACAGGCCGAGCAGTTTGCGCTTCGGGTCCCGGAAGGTGAGCTGGAACGCGGCGGGCACGCCCATGCCCTGGTCGACCCAGCCTTCGACAAGGTGCTGGGCCTCCTCGCGCGCCAGCACCCTGCCATCGATGGAGACGTGGACGATGTTGGAGAACGACGGCTGTGGCATCAGTACGTGACCTCCTCGGCGGCCGGCAGCATCAGTTCGCCGCCGATCCGCAGTCTGGCGGGGTCGTCGATGTCGTTGGCCTCGGCGATCGCCCGCCACGCGGAGGCCGCGCCGTACTCGCGCCACGCGATCGACTGGAGCGAGTCGCCCGCGACGACCCGGTGCACCCGCCGCGCGGTGAGGGCGCCGGAGGTGGGGTTCTGGCCCCGCGTCCGGCTGGGGATCTCGTGCAGGTGCACCTGGCAGGTGGCGCGGATCGGCACGCCGGTGGTGCCGAAGAGGGAGTAGGTGGCCTCGACGGAGCTGATGTAGGCCGTGAACCGGGCCGTGGCGAACGAGCCCCACTGGAAGACGACCCACGGCGGCGACGGCTGCTTGGCCGCGGTGCTCTTGGCGGTCGTCTCGCAGCACTCCATCAACGCCTCCACCTTCTTCATCACGGAGGTGCTGTCGGGTTGTTCCGAGGAGTCGAGAAAGACCTCCACGTTCATCTCGCGGGGTTCGGGGCCCAGGTACTCCGGCAACGAGCCGTCACGCACGGCGGCGGTCGGGGTGACCATCCACTCGGCGCGGCGGGCGAGGGCCAGCTGCGCCGGGTTGAAGTCGAGCGTGAGGGTCTTGATGAGCCCGCCCGGCGTGGTGCTGTATCCGGTGGGAGGTTCGTGGATGGCGAGCGTGGCGCGGATGAGACTGTTGCCCGCGCCCCTGCTTCCCGTGGCCATGGCTGGTGGGGTCCTTACTGTCTGGGTCGTCTGGGGCGGCAGGGTCCGCTCGTCAGTCCGTGAACCCGTGGTGGGTGATCTCCAGGATCTCGGTGGCCACGGCCGGGGACGCCGGATTGAAGGAGGGGCCCTGCCAGCTGACCGGCAGGACGTCGATCAGCCCCCAACGGGCGACCTCCGACGTGTCCGCGCGGAGAGCCCTGATCAGCGCGGTGGGCCGGGTGATCCCGGTCTGGACGGAGGAGATCCACCGGGCGACCTTGGCGGTTTCCGGGGTGATCGGGCGGGTCAGCCGGATGGTGGAGAACGTGACGCGGGTCGGCAGCTGCCAGACGAAGCCGTTGTTGCCGCCCTCCTGGCGCTGCTCGATCTCCACCTGGGCCGACAGCCCTTCGCACTCGTTGAAGCGGCCCAGGCTCTCGCCGTCGATGCTGAGGTTGAAGAAGACGGAGGTACCCGGGTCGAGTTCCTGGGGCATCGCAGGGGGACCTTTCTCTCGTGGAGGTCAGTGGCGGTTGTCGCGGAGCCTTCCGACCCGTTCGCGGTCCTGGCGCAGCTCCGTCCGCAGGAGGCGCGTGATGCGGCTGGTGAGCCGGTGGGTGAGCTCGTCGAGCTGGCGGGGGGTCAGCGCGCGCGGGTCGAAGGCCGCCGCCGGTGGGAGCGCCTCACGCTCCGCGGGCATCGGGGCGGCGTGCCTGGTCCGGGTGGCGGGGGTGGGGGGC
>NZ_JAVREM010000042.1:0-56614 GCF_031845425.1 Streptomyces millisiae | reverse complement strand
GGGGAAAACCCCGGCGCGGAGCGCCGGGCACCGGTGGCGCAGCCACCGCTAGCCAGCGCCCGAGCCACCACCCGCGCGAAGCGCGAGAAAGGGTGGGCGGGTGGGGGCAACACCGGCGCGGAGCGCCACCGCGCTCGGGCGCAGCGCGGTGCGACCAGCCCCCGCGAAGCGGGAAGAAACCCCGAGTGAGCGCCCAGCGTTGGGAAAGGCATCTCGTATGCTCACCCCCGCCAACCCCACCAGCACAGCGCAGCGTTACCGCACGGCCCCCGAAAGGAGCACAGCCAAGTGACCGACACCGGCCCGGAGGCGATGACCGAGGTCCCCACCAGGACGACGGCACCGACGGCGACGACGACGGCGACCGGGACCCGCCGCGGGACGGGCGATCCCGCCACCCGCGGGCGTACCACCATCTCCGACGGCGTGGTGGCGAAGATCGCCGGCATGGCGGCCCGTGACGTCGTCGGCGTCTACGCCCTGGGAAGTGGAGGCGCCCGCACCCTGGGCGCGGTCCGCGATCGTGTGCCGGGCGGCAGCAGGTCGGCGACGCGCGGCGTCAAGGCGGAGGTCGGCGAGGTGCAGACCGCTCTCGATCTCGAAATCGTTGTGGAATACGGAGTTTCCATCGCCGCGGTATCCCGTACCGTACGGGAGAACGTCATCTCTGCCGTCGAACGGATGACAGGGCTCGAGGTCGTCGAGGTCAACATCAACGTCGGCGACGTGAAGTTGCCCGACGAGGAAGAGGACGACGACGAACGCCCCCCGCTGCAGTAGGAGCGCGAGATGAGCATGGCTGTGATCGGCATGATCGCCGGCATGGCGCTGGGCTTCGCCGGGTACTTCGGCGGCTTCGGGGCCTTCCTGCTGGTGGCGTCCCTGGGCGCGATCGGCTTCGTGGCCGGCCGGTTCGCGGACGGCGACCTCGAACCCGGCGACTTCTTCCGTGTCAGGGACCGCGGCGAAGACCGGCGGCGGTGAGTGGCGATGAGCACGGTGGACACGGCGGCGGGGACGTCGGTCCCGGCCGCGGAGCGCGGCGCGACCCGGATCTCCGAGCGGGTGGTGGCCAAGCTCGCCGCCCAGGCCGCCCGGGAGGCCCTCGGCGACGGCGGCGAGCAGCACGCGACGGCCGTGGTGCGGCGCTCGCCCGACCCGTCGGGGACCGGTGGGCTCGCCAGCGTTCAACTCGCGGTCGAACTCGGGTATCCCTGTGATATCGGCGCCCGGTGCCGCCAGGTCCGCCGTCAGGTGGAGCGGCGCATCAGGGAGTTGGCCGGCATGGAGACGACCGACGTGGTCGTCGCGGTGGAACGGCTGCGTTCCGCGCACCTGACCGCCGACCGCAACGGCTCGGGGAGAGTGCGGTGATGAGCGACTCGGACGAGGACGTGGCCAAACCGGCCACCACCACACTGGAGAAGACGGAGAAGCCGGCCGAGGCCCCGGCGGACGCCGAGCACGGCGCGTTCGCCAAGACGACCTCCGCCGTCCGCTACGCGCCGGGCGCCGCGGAGTCGGAGCCCGCGCCGCGGTTCTGGTCCGTGCGTCGGCTGCCGGCCGGGCTGGCCGCGGCGCTGCTGATCGTGGCGGCCGGCGTGCCGCTGTACGACATCGTCTCGGTGCGCGCCGAGCGGCCGGCCGCCGCCTGGCGGCGCCGGCTCGCCGACGAGCTCGCCGCCACGAACCTGGACGACGCCTGGGTGGTGCTGGGCGCGCTGGCCGCGATGCTGCTCGGGGTCCTGCTCGTCGTCCTCGCCGTGACGCCCGGGCTGCGGGGGCTGCTGCCGATGCGGCGCGGGGACGACGAGTTCCTGCGCGCCGGCATCGAACGCGGGGCCGCCGCCGTGGTGCTGCGCGACCGGGCCCTCGAGGTGTCGGGGGTGCGCTCGGTGCGGGTGTCGGTCGGCCGGCGTCGGGTCAGGGCGTGGGCGCAGGCGCACTTCCGTGACCTGGACGTGGTGCGGGCCGATCTGGACGCGGTGCTCGGCGAGGGCATCAGGGAGCTCGGCCTGGCCCGCCAGCCCGCGCTCGCCGTCCAGGTCCGCCGGCCGGCGAGGAGGTGAGGGACGTGCTGAGCGTCGTCAATCGGGTGCTGCTCGGCCTGCTGGGTCTCGCGCTGTTCGCCGGCGGCCTCGCCGTCACGCTGGCCGCGCTCGACCTCGCGCCGGGCGCCTGGCCCTGGAGCGGGTCGGAGGACGTGCTGCTGAGCGACGCCGAGCGGACGCGGTGGCGGGACGAGAGCTGGTGGTGGACCGCCGTCATCGGCGGCCTCGCGCTCGTCGTGCTGCTGTCCGGGTGGTGGCTCGTCGCCCAGCTGCGGGAGCGGCGGCTCGACGAGGTGCTGGTGGACAGCGGCGACGGGGTGGGCGCGCTGCTGCGCGGCCGGGCGATGGAGGACGTGGTGGCCGCCGAGGCGGAGTCGCTGCCCGGCATCGACGAGGCCAGGGTCACGCTGGTCGGCCGCCGCACCCAGCCGAGGATCCGCGTCGGCCTGCTGCTCGCGCCACATGCCAGGCCGGACGAGGCGGTGCGCCGCCTGCACGGCGAAGCCGTGGAACACGCCCGGGTCTCCGCCGGCCTTGACGTCCTCCCCACCGAGGTCCGCCTCCGCTCGACCAAACACGCCCCGGAACGCCTGAGCTAGCGCCCCCTGGCGGGGGCAGGGCACACCGCGTGCCCCGGGCGGTCCTGACCGGCGGCCGGCCACCCCCGGGGCCGCGCGCCGCGAACGTCACGCCGTGGCGTGGTCCGGCTCAGGCTCCGGCTCTCGGTCCTTCGCCTTCGCTGCGGACGCCGCCTTCGCGGCGGCCCGGCGCCGGTCCTGGATCTCGCGGCGCACCAGGATGACCCAGCCGACCGGCACGCCGGCCGCGAAGATCCACCACTGGAAGGCGTAGGCGAGGTGCGCGCCGATGCCGGTGTGGTCGGGCGCGGGCAGCGGCTGCGGCTGGCCGTCCTGGGCGGCCGGCTCGGGCGTGGTCTCCGTCAGCTCCAGGTAGCCGCCCAGCATCGGCAGGCCGGTGGCGGCCGACCGCTCCTGGCTGCTGATCATCATGACCATGCCGTCCGGCAGCCCCGAGCGGTCCCTGATGCCGGTGGTGTCGGAGGTCTCGTCGGCCATCAGCCGCCCGGTGACCGTGACCTCGCCCGAGGGCGGGGCGGGGATCTCGGGCGTCGTGGTCAGGTCGGAGCCGGCGGAGATCCAGCCCCGGTTCACCAGCACCGCCGTGCCGTCGTCCCCGACCACGGGCGTCAGGACGTGGTAGCCGACGGTGCCGTCGGCGTTGCTGCGGTTGCGGACGACGACCTGGCCGTCCTCGTCGTAGACGCCGGTGGCGGTGACCGCGCGGTAGCGGTCGTCGGGGTCCGGCGCGCCGTCCACCGAGGACAGCTCGCGCATCGGCACCGGCGGCGCCTCCAGGCTGGACGCGATCAGGTCGTTGCGCGCCACCCGCTGCTCGTGTCTGTGCAGCTGCCAGAACCCGAGCCAGATCATCGTCGGGATCAGCAGCAGGGCGACCAGGGTGAGGATCACCCACTGCCGGGACAGCAGAAAGCGGTACACAGCTGACGACCGTACCCGAAGGGGCTCACTCCTCCTGCGCCGGGGCCACGTCGCGCAGCAACTGGGTGAAGGCCGCCTCGTCCAGGATGGGGGTGCCCACGGCGCGGGCCCGCGCCACCTTGCTGGTCGGCGAGTCCGGGTCGTTGGTGACCAGCAGGCTGGTGAACTTCGACACGCTGGACGCGATGTGCAGCCCGGCCTCGAAGGCCTGGTCCTCCAGCAGCTCCCGGTCCGTCGAGGTGTCCCCGGAGAACGCCACCCGCATCCCCTGCACGAGCCGCCCGCCCGCCTGGTACCGCCCGGGGTTGGGGTAGGGGCAGGGGGGCCGCCGCTTGGTCTGCCGCCAGCCGCCGCGCCAGCTCCCGGCGGACGGCCGCGCCGCGTCCCGCCCGGACGCGCCGCCGCCCCCCGCGTCCGACCACTCGGTGATCGGCCGGCAGGCGAGCAGCGGCAGCCGGAGCCCCTGCCGGGCGGCGTGGTGCAGGCTCGGCCGGAACGCCTCGGCCAGCACCCGCGCGTCGTCCAGCGCGTGGTGCGCGCGCCGCTGCTCCACCCCGAAGTACGCCACCAGCGTCTCCAGCTTGTGGTTGACGAGCGGCAGCGCCAGCGCCTTGGACAGCGCGATGGTGCACAGCCGCTGCTCGACGGGCGCGACGCGGCCGGCCCGCGCGTACTCCCTGGCGATCATCGTCCAGTCGAAGACCGCGTTGTGCGCCACCAGCACCCGGCCGGCCAGGCGCTCGGCGAACTCCCCGGCGATGTCCGGGAAGAGCGGCGCGTCCGCCAACACGTCGGCCGTCAACCCGTGGATCCAGGTGGGGCCCGGATCGCGCAGCGGGTTGACGGGCGTGTACCAGTGGTCCTCGACGTCACCCTGGGCGGTGAGCCGGTAGACGGCGGCCGACACTATGCGGTCGTCCCTGGCGAGCCCCGTGGTCTCCACGTCCACCACGGCGTATCCGGCCGGATAGCCCGTGGGCCACGGCCGGACGGCGGACTGCTGGAGGGGAACGCGGGCCGCGGGTGCGTGGTGGTCTTCGAGCATGGTCATTGAGGATACGGGCCGGCACCGACAGCGCCCCTGGCCCGGAGGGGAGTTGACCCACCGTCGAATGCCGCCCGCACGCGAATAGCACGCCCGGCGCACGCCCCTCGCACGGCCCTTCGCACGGCCCTTCGCGCGGCAGCCGGGACCGAGCCCGGGATCCTGTCAGAGGGGTGTCGTACGCTGCGAGACATCTGCTCCACAACGTGCTCCAACACGGCGGAGGCTCGCGCATGCTGCTTGACACCTATGGCCGGATCGCCACCGACCTACGGGTATCCCTCACCGACCGATGCAACCTGCGCTGCACGTACTGCATGCCGGAGGAGGGCCTTTCCTGGCTCGCCAAACCGGAGTTGCTCACCGACGACGAGGTCGTCCGGCTGGTCACGATCGCCGTGACCGAGCTCGGCGTCACCGAGGTCCGCTTCACCGGCGGCGAGCCGCTGCTGCGGCCCGGGCTCGTCTCCATCGTCGAGCGGTGCGCCGCGCTGCGGCCGCGCCCCTCCCTCGCCCTGACCACCAACGGCATAGGCCTGGAGCGCACGGCCGAGGCGCTGCGCGCCGCCGGCCTCGACCGGGTCAACGTCTCGCTCGACACCCTCGACCCCGAGGTGTTCCAGCGGCTCACCCGCCGCCGGCGCCACGAGGACGTGCTGCGCGGCCTCGCCGCGGCCAGGGCCGCCGGCCTCGACCCCATCAAGATCAACTCGGTGCTGATGCCCGGGCTCAACGACCAGGAGGCACCCGAGCTGCTGGCGTGGGCCATCGAGGAGGGCTACGAGATGCGGTTCATCGAGCAGATGCCGCTCGACGCCCAACACGGCTGGGATCGCGCCCGGATGGTCACGGCCGGGGAGATCCTCGAGTCGCTGCGCACCCGCTTCACGCTGACCCCGGAAGGCGGCGAGGAGCGTGGCTCGGCGCCCGCCGAGCGCTGGCTGGTGGACGGCGGCCCGGAGCGGGTCGGCGTCATCGCCTCGGTCACCCGCCCCTTCTGCCGGGCCTGTGACCGCACCCGGCTGACGGCCGACGGTCAGGTGCGCGACTGCCTGTTCGCGCGCCACGAGTCCGACCTGCGCGGGGCGCTGCGCGCGGGCGCCGACGACGCGGAGCTCGCCGAGCGCTGGCGGGCGGCCATGTGGGGCAAGAAGGCCGGCTCTGGCCTCGACGACCCGGGGGCCTTCGTGCAGCCGGCCCGCCCGATGTCAGCGATCGGCGGCTGAGGCCCGCCGGGCCTCCCACTCGGTCAGCTCCACCACGTCCTTGAGGAAACCCCGCACCGAGAGGAACGTGGACAGGTGCTCGCGGTGACCGTCACAGGCCACCCAGGTCTTGCGGCGCTCGGGCTGGTGCAGCTTGGGATTGTTCCAGGCCAGCACCCACACGGCGGCCTCACGGCAGCCCTTCGCCGAGCAGACGACGGTCTCGGGGGCCTGGTCGGACATCACGGGATCCATTCATCTCCCCCACAAACCTCACGGGAAACTCCAGCGGAGCGGACACAAAAGAAGGCGACGCCGGGCAGCCACGGGGGGAGCCGCCCGGCGTCGGTCCGTCGCTCCGACGGGGGATACGGAGCGCTCTTGAAGTATGACATGCAATGCCCCGTTCACCGCAGCCGAACAGCCCAATCATCTGAGGATTTCTTCGGCAGGTCCGGACGGGGCGGGGCCGGGCCGCGCGGAATGATCAGTTCCGATTGTGTGCGTCGCCGGGGCCGGGTGGCAGCGTCGGCGGAGCGTCCCTGGTGATGAAGGTGGAGGGCAGCGAAGTCACGTTCTCCCGCCCGGCGTTGGCCACCACGACCGCCACGTAGGGCAGCACGGCCCCCAGCACCAACGCCACCACCGCGAGCGGCCGGCTCACGTTCCACAGCGCCACCGTCAGCAGCACCGCCACCGTGCGCACCAACATCGAGATGACGTAGCGCCGCTGCCGCGCCAGCACGTCCTCGTGCAACCCGCGCCGGGCCCCTGTGATCCGGAACACCGCCGGATCCGCTTTCCTACCGCTTCGCAAACGCATGCAGATCACCGCCGCGTCCTACGCTACGCCCCGCCTCCGCGCGCGCTACCCCAGGACCCGGGCAAGCTTGCGGCCGGCCTTGAGGTAGACCCCCTCGGGCTTCTCCTCCAGACCCTCGAGACGCTCGCGCACCACCTCGCCCAGCGCCCGCAACGCGTCCGCCTCCGCCAGCACGCCCGCCTCCTGCCGCCCGCCGGCGAACTCCAGCACCAGCCGCAGCCCGTTCTGCTTGGCCAGCCGCCGGGCCGCCGAGGCGCTCGGCGTGAACCCCAGTACCCCGGTCAGCACCGCCGTCACCGCCTCGCCACCGTGCTCGGCGAGCACCAGCTCCGGCAGCGCCGCCACCTCGGTGAAGCTCTTCTTCGAGAACTGCGCCGCGAACCCGGCCCTGGCCGACATGGCCGCCTCGATCCCGTGCAGGGCCGCGACCACCTCGCCGGCCAGCACCCGCTTCAGGGCCATCGGGTGCAGCGTCCCGTCCGCCAGCCGCCCCTTGACCAGCGCGAGCTCCTGGTCCGTCCACTCGGTCCAGGCCAGCAGGTACGGCTCCATCAGCCGGTCGGGGATCGACATGATCTTGCCGAACACGTCGTCCGGGGTCGCGGTCAGCGGGATGTAGTTGCCCTTGGACTTGGACATCTTGGCCCCGGAGCCGTCCGTGCCCTCGATCAGCGGCATGGTGACGATCATCTGCGGGTCGAGACCGTAGATCTCCATCACCCGCCGGCCCATCTGCATGTTCAGCAGCTGGTCGACGCCACCCAGCTCGATCTCCGCGTCGATCTCGGCCGAGTCGATCGCCATCGCCACCGGGTAGATCAGCTCCGACATCGACAGCCCGTGCCCGCCCTCCAGACGGTTGCGGAAGTCGTCCCGCTGCAGCAGCGCGGAGGCCGAGACGTGCGACAGCACGCCGATCAGCTTGGGCAGCGTGATCCCCGCCAGCCACTCGCTGTTGTGCCGGAACCGCACCCGCTCGAAGTCGAAGAACGGCCGCACCTGGTCCCGGTAGCCCGACAGGTTCCGCGCGATGTCCTCGTCGGTCAATGGCGGCCGCTCGTCGGACCGCCCGGTCGGGTCGCCGATCTTGGCGGTGATGTCGCCGATGATCAACGTCGCCTCGTGCCCCATCCGCTGGAAGCGGCTGAGCACGATCATCGGCACCGTGTGCCCCAGGTGCACGTCGGTTGCCGTCGGGTCGATGCCGAACTTCACCCGCAGCCCGCGCCCCGCCTTCCGTACCTCGGCGATGCGCTCCGCGAGCTTCTCCACCCCCGGCAGCACGTCCACCGCGCGCGAGGCGATCAGCGCCGCCTGCTCCTCGGCCGACAGGTCCGACAGGTCCAGATACCGCCGTGACCGGGTCTCCTCCAGCAGCTGCCGCACGGTGGAGTCGGAGGAGAGATCCTGCGCGAACAGCGCGGAAGCGCGCTGCACGGAATCGCCGAGGCGTGTCACGTTTCGGGTCCTGACGGTCGTCGGAGTCGGATGGTCGGTCGGGGGCCATCCTACGAGCCGACCCTCTCCCGGACCGATCAGTTATCGAGCCCTGGGAGCGGGCAGGTCACGGGCCGCTGTCGGCGTGAGAGCAACGAGCAGTGGGCGATGCGAACTAAGCTGTTCCGTTCCGGACTGAGAACGTGCCCAAGGGGGGCGGAATGGACGTTTTCGAGACCCATCGACGACTGATCGAGGACTACACGGCCTTCACCTCGTCACTGGTCTGGGCCCGGGACCCTCATATCCGGCGTCATCTGGAGCGTGAGCGGGACCGAAAGACCCGCTGGCCCGATCCCTTTCTCGCGCTCAATCCCAATTTCCGCCGCGGGGGCACGGTGGAGCAGCTGGTCGCGGACGGTGTGCTCCACCCCGAATGTGATCGCTACTTCCGGATCAAGCGGTCAGCGGAGGACCCGGGCGACCGGTCGTTGCCGCTCCACCAGCACCAGCTGGACGCGGTGCACGCGGCGGACGTCGGCAGGTCCTACGTCCTGACCACGGGAACCGGTTCCGGCAAGAGCGTGGCGTACATGCTGCCCATCATCAACTCGGTGCTGCGCACCCCCAACCCCGACGGCATCTCCGCGATTGTCGTCTACCCGATGAACGCCCTGGCCAACAGCCAGCACGAGGAGCTGCGGCGCTACCTGGAGTGGGGCATTCCGGAGGGCGACCGACGGGTGACGTTCGCCCGGTACACCGGGCAGGAGGGCAAGGACGAGAAGGAGGCCGTCCGTCGCGGCAAACCGGACATCCTGCTCACCAACTACGTGATGCTGGAGTACCTGCTCACCCGCCCCGAGGAGCGGAGCGAGCTGATCGGCGCCGCCCAGGGGCTGCGCTTCCTGACCCTCGACGAGCTTCACACCTATCGCGGTCGGCAGGGCGCCGACGTCGCCCTGCTGGTCCGCCGGCTGCGCGACGCGTGTGGCAACCCCGAGCTCCAGTGCATCGGCACTTCGGCGACGATCGCGCACGCCCGGACCTTCAAAGACACCCAGAAGGAAGTCGCGAAGGTCGCGTCGGAGATCTTCGGCACCCCGATCGAGTGGGAACACGTCATCGGCGAGACGGTGGAGCGTGCCACCGACCCCGGGCGCGCCGGGACGGACGCGGACCCGTCGGCCCTGGCCGATGCCGTCCGCCGAGCCGCCAGCACTCCACCACTGCTTCCGACGATCTACCGCGAGCTGGCTGAGGACTCCTTGGCCGTCTGGATCGAGAGCAACGCGGGACTGGACCGCGACCCGGAAAGCGGCCAGCTGATCCGCCGCCCACCCACCACCATCCCGGAACTCACCGCGGTCTTGAAGGCCGCGTGCGGGGAGCCTGAGGAGACCTGCCACGCCGCCATCATGGCCGGCCTCGAAGCCGGCGCGCGGGTCCGGCACCCGCAGACCGGGCGCCCCCTGTTCGCTTTCCGCCTCCACCAGTTCCTGTCCAAGGGCGACACGGTGTACGCGGGGCTCAGGCCACCCGCCGAGCGCTACCTCACCAGCCACCGGCAGATCAGCGTGCCCGAGGCCCGAGACGAGCCGCTGATCCCACTGGCCTTCTGCCGTGAATGTGGACACGACTACCTCGTGGTGACTCGCGAATCCACCGAGACCGGAGTCCGCTTCACGGCCCGCGCCGACCCGGACGCTCCCGCCCAGGCAGGTGACGGCTTCCTCTACCTCTCCGACACCGAAGAGCTCAACTGGCCCGCCGACTTCACCGAGGCCCAGCGCCGCCTGCCGGACAGCTGGGTGGAGACCGGCGCCGACGGCAACCCACGCCTGGTGGCGGCACGGGCTGGTGACCTCCCCCGCGAGGTCTGGGTCGCTCCCGACGGGACCACCCGCGCTCCGGGCGAAGGTCTGCGGGCCTGGTGGATCGCCGCGCCCTTCCGCTTCTGCCCACGCTGCCGGGTCAGCTACGAGCAGTTGCGCGTCCGCGACTTCGCGAAGCTGGCGACCTTCTCTGCCGAAGGCCGTAGCTCCGCCGTCTCCCTCGTCAGCGCCAGCGTCGTCCGCTCCCTGCGTGAGGCACCCGACCTCAGCGACCGAGCCCGCAAGTTGCTCACCTTCGTCGACAACCGCCAGGACGCCAGCCTCCAGGCGGGGCACTTCAACGACTTCGCCCAGGTGACGCAGATCCGAGGGGCGCTCTACCGCGCGGTTCGCCAGGCCCGCGACAGTGGAGGGCTGCGACACGACACCATGCCGGGCGCCCTCGCCGACGCCCTCGCCCTCCCGACGCACGCCTACGCCCAGCACCCCGAGGCGAAGTACGGACAGCTGGAGGACACCCAGGCCGCCCTGCGAGCCGCCCTCAGCTACCGCGTCTACGCCGACCTGGAGCGCGGTTGGCGCCTCACCATGCCCAACCTGGCACAGACCGGCCTGCTGCGCATCGACTACCGCTCGCTGCGCGAGATTGCCGCCGATCCGGAGTGTTGGGCGGACACCCACGAGGCGCTCGCCCTGGACGCCCCGGAACACCGCGAAGAGGTGGCTCGCTGCCTCCTCGACGAGCTCCGTCGCTCGCTGGCCATCGACGAGCCGCTGCTGACCCAGCAGGGCTTCGAGCGACTGCTCAGCGCCAGCCGCCACTATCTCGACGGCATCTGGGCGATCCCGCCCTTCGAACCGCGCACCGTCGCCAGGGAGGCATACGCCGGCAGCTCCCCCAAGGAAGGGGCGCCGCAGCACGCCGTCTACTTCGGTGGCCGCGGCGGCTTCGGCCGCTACCTGCGCCGCCCCGGCGCCTTCGAGGCCCTCCCCGGCCTGAAGGGCCGACGGCTGCCCACCGACGACGCCGACCGCGTGATCCGTGACCTCTTCCGGGTCCTGGAGCGCACCGGGCTGCTCAAGGCCGTGCGCGAGGCCGACGACGGCCGCGTCGGCTACCAGCTGAAGGCGTCCACGCTGGTGTGGCTCCCCGGCGACGGCGAGAGCGCCGAGCCGGACCCGGTGCGCAAGGTCCTCCACCCCGGGCACACCGGCCGCGTCAACCCCTTCTTCCGCGACCTGTACCGCGAGACGGCCCAGGAGCTGAGCGGCCTCGAAGGGCGCGAGCACACCGCCCAGGTCAACCCCGAGCTGCGGCTGAAGCGCGAGCAGGACTTCCGCGACGGCACCCTGCCCCTGCTCTACTGCTCGCCGACGATGGAACTGGGCGTCGACATCGCCGAACTCAACGCCGTGGCGCTGCGCAACGTCCCACCCACGCCGGCCAACTACGCCCAGCGCTCCGGCCGGGCCGGCCGCTCAGGCCAGCCCGCCCTCGTCACCACCTACTGCTCCACGGGCAGCGCCCACGACCAGTACTACTTCCGCCGCCCCCGGCTGATGGTCTCCGGCAGCGTCGTCCCACCCCGCCTCGACCTCACCAACGAGGACCTGCTCCGCTCCCATGTCCAAGCGATCTGGCTGGCCGAGGCCGAGGCCCCCCTCGGTAACCGGATGACCGAGATCATCGACATGGAGGCCACCGCCGGCCCCGGCGAACCACTCCCGCTACCCCTTGCCGCGCACCTGCGCCGCCAACTCGACAGCAACACCATCCGCCAGCGCGCCACCGCCCGGGCCACCGAGGTGCTGGCCCCCCTCAACGACCGGCTCGCGGACACCACCTGGTGGTACCCCGGGTGGGTGGCTGACACCGTGCTTGGCGCCCTCACGGCTCTCGACGAGGCGTGCGACCGCTGGCGCCGCCTGTACCGCTCCGCCCTCGGCGAGCGTAACGAACAGCATCGCCTCGTCGACGACCGATCCCTGCGCCCGGCCGAGCGACGCCGTGCCCAGGAACGCCGCTTCCAGGCGGAAAACCAGATCCGGCTGCTGTGCAACGAGGGCACCGAGGACGGCCTCACCGACTTCTACACCTACCGCTATCTCGCCTCAGAAGGCTTCCTGCCCGGCTACTCCTTTCCCCGCCTGCCGTTGGCCGCCTACATCCCCGGCCGGCGCGGTGAACCCGACGACATCCACCCCGGCGAGCGGCGCCGCCGCCGCGACGGCGCCTACATCCAGCGACCGCGGTTCATCGCCATCGGCGAGTTCGGGCCCGGAGCTCTCATCTACCACGAGGGCAGCAGATACGCGGTGGAGCGTGTGCAGATGCCCGTCAGCGAGACTCCGGGACAGATCGCCACCACCGAGGCCAAGGTCTGCGAGCAGTGCGGCTACTGGCACGACCGCCGCGACGGCGCCGACCGCTGCAAGAACCCCGGCTGCGGGGCACCGCTGGTGCGGGTCCTCGGCTCACTCATGCAACTCACCACCGTCTACGCCAACCCCCGCCGCCGCATCTCCACCGACGAGGAGGAGCGGCTGCGCTCCGGGTTCGAGCTGCGTACCACCTACCGCTTCAAGGACGGCGGTCGCCGCCCCGGCAAGCTCACCGCCCGACTCCTCCGCACCCCGGAGGAGGGCGATCCCGCCACGCCCCACCAGGTCGCCGAGCTCTCCTACGGCGACTCCGCCGAGGTGCGGGTGCTCAACATGGGTCTTCGGAAACGCCGTTTCCCGACGGACGTCGGCTTCTGGCTCGACCCCACCAGCGGTCGTTGGATCAGCGAGAGCAAGAAGACCAAACAGGACGGCTCCCAGGGCGAGGCCGCGGCCGAGGACGAGAGTTTCGACTCGTTCGACGCGGCCCGCCGCACCCTGAAGGTCCTGCCCTACGTCCAGGACAGTAAGAACATCGCCGTCCTTCGCCTCGCCGACCCGGTGGACGACGTCACCGCCACCACCCTGCGCTATGCCCTGGAACGCGGCATGGAGGCCCACTTCCAGCTCGAGGACGCCGAGCTGAACAGCGAGCCGCTGCCCGACGCCGAAGGCCGCGCCCGCATGTTCTTCGTCGAAGGCGCGGAGGGAGGGGCCGGCGTCCTCCGCCTGCTGCACGACAACCCCGAGGCCATGGCCGACGTGGCCCGCACCGCCCTGGACATCCTCCACTTCGACGAGCGCGGCAAGGACCTCGACCGCGCCGAGGGCGCCGCTGAGCGCTGCGAACTCGGCTGCTACGACTGCCTGCTGTCCTACAACAACCAGCGCCACCACTCCTTCATCGACCGCCACACGGCACTGCCCCACCTCCTGGCCCTCCTCGAATCCCGGGCCCACCCCGAGCGGCCCGTCGCGACCGACCCGGCCAGCCGGGCCGAGGAACTGCTGGCGAGGGCGGACAGCGAGACCGGCGGCGCCTTCGTAGAGTGGCTGCGGGACCGTGGCCACCGGCTGCCCGACGCCAGCGGCGAGGACGTGCCGGCGGCCCGCGCCCGGCCCGACCTGATCTACCGGCTCTCCGACGCCGACGTCGCCGTGTTCCTCGACACCCAGGGGCATGTGCCCGCCGACCTCAACGACGAGGCCGCCGAGGACCGGCTGACCGACCTCGGTTGGCTGGTGATCAGGATGACGAACCAAGCGGAGTGGGAGGACACCGTGCGCGCGTACCCGAGCGTCTTCGGCCCGGGGGAGGCTCAGCGGTGAGCCCGCTGTTCACCCCCGGCGACCTGGTGTCGGCGCGCGGCCGTGACTGGGTCGTCCTGCCCGGTACCACAGAGCACGGCATCCTGGCCCGCCCGCTCGACGGCGACGCCGAGTACGACACCCTGATCCTGCCCGCCGAGCGGCCCCGCCCCTCCGGCTTCGCCGCCCCCCGCCTGCCCGAGCGCCACAGCACCACGACGCCCCAGGGAACCGACGCTATCGGCGACTTCGCCTCAGCCCAGCTGCTGCGCACCGCGCTCCGCGTCACCGCCACCTCCAGCGCCGGCCCGTTCCGCAGCCTCTCCGGCATCGCCGTCCAGCCCCGCCAGTACCAACTCGTGCCGCTGATGCTTGCCCTGCGCATGGAGACCGTCCGGCTCCTCATCGGCGACGACGTCGGCATCGGCAAGACCGTCGAGGCCGCCCTGATCGCCAAGGAACTGCTGGAACAGGGCACCGTGACCCGGCTCTCCGTGCTGTGCTCACCAGCCCTGGCCGAGCAGTGGCAGCGCGAGCTGCGCGACAAGTTCGGCCTGGACGCCCAGCTCGTGCTGCCCTCCACCGCCGAGCGCCTGCAACGCGGCATCGAGGACGACGTGTCCCTCTTCACCCGCTACCCCTACACCGTCGTCTCCACCGACTTCATCAAGCAGAGCACCCGCCGGGGCGTCTTCCTGCGCACCTGCCCGGAGCTCCTCATCGTCGACGAGGCCCACGGCTGTGTCGGCACCGGCCCGGGACACCAGCAGCGCTACGAGCTGCTCAAGGCCCTCGCCGAGGACCCCACCCGGCACCTCATCCTCGTCACCGCCACCCCGCACAGCGGCGAGCGCACCGCCTTCGCCAAGCTCACCGGCCTCCTCAACCCCGAGCTCGCCACCCTCGACCCCACCATCCCTGGGCACCGCGACCGCCTCGCCCGCCACCTGGTGCAACGACGCCGCCGCGATGTCCGGTCCTTCCTCGGCGAGGACACGCCCTTCCCCGAGGACCGCGAGCTGCGCGAGGTGGAGTACCGCCTCGACGAGCCCTACCGACGTTTCGTCGCCGACGTCATCACCTTCGCCCGCACCCAGGTCCGGCACTCCAACGGCGAGCTGAGACAACGGATGAGTTGGTGGTCCGCGCTCGCGCTGCTCCGCTGCGTCCTCTCCTCGCCCGAAGCGGGCCACGCCACCCTGACCACCCGCGCCGCCGTGGCCGACGCGCACACCACCGAGGAGGCCGACCGGCTCGGCCGCGAGGAGATCTACGAACTCGCCGACGACGAAAGCCTGGAAGGCGTCGACGCCATCCCCGGCACCGCCCTCGACGACGACACGGCGCCGGAGACCGCGACCCGCGCGGACGCGGCCCACCGCGCCGCCCTGCGCGCCTTCGCCCGCCGGGCCAAGGACCTCGCGGACCCGGCCCACGACGCCAAGCTGCGCCTCCTCATCGAGGAGGTCAGGGCCCTGCTCGTCGACGGCTACGACCCCATCGTGTTCTGCCGCTACATCCCCACCGCCACCTACGTCCAACGCCACCTGGCCAAGGCCCTGGAGCGCCGGGCCCAGGTGACAGCCGTCACCGGCCTGATGCCGCCCGAGGCCCGCGAGGACGTCATCGCGGAGCTCGCCACCAGGCCCGGCCGCCAGGTCCTCGTCGCCACCGACTGCCTCTCCGAGGGCGTCAACCTCCAGGAACGGTTCGGCGCCGTGCTCCACTACGACCTGTCCTGGAACCCCACCCGGCACGAACAGCGCGAAGGCCGTGTCGACCGCTTCGGCCAGCGCCGCCGCCGCGTGCGCGCCGTCACCCTCTACACCCCCGACACCGGCATCGACGGCACCGTGCTCAGCGTCCTCATCCGCAAGCACCGCGCGATCGCCGACCAGACCGGCGTCGCGCTCCCCGTCCCCAAGGAAACCGCCGAGGGCGTGGTGCGCGCGCTCACCGAGAGCCTGCTGCTCCACGGCCACCAGGCCCCCGACCAACTCTCCTTCGACTTCGGCTCCGACGCCGCGCTGGGCGCCGCGCGCGACCAGCTGCACCGCGAATGGGAGAGCGCCGCCGCCCGCGAGTCCAAGGTGCCCACCAAGTTCGCGCACTCCGCACTCGACCCCGAACAGGTGCGACGCGAACTGGACGCGGTCCGCCAGGCGCTCGGCGAGCCCGGCGACATCGCCCACTTCACCCAGGAGGCACTCACCGCCGTCGGCGCTGCCGTCCGCCCGGGCACCAGTGGCTTCACCATCCAGCCCCGCACCCTGCCGCCTGGGCTCCGGCACAGCCTCGGCTACTTCGAGACCGACGACCAGGCCGCCGCCGCTGCCACCACCGGCCGGCGCGCCCCCACCCAGGCCACGACCAGGGGCGGCAGGAGCAAGGGGGGCAAGACCAGGAGCAAGACGCCCGCCGGCACCCCCGACGAACTCGCCTTCCGCCCCGACCTCCCCGTCGCCCCCGGCGAGGCCGCCCTGGTCCGCACCGACCCGGCCGTCCGCGCCATCGCCCGCTACGTCCTCGACTCGGCCCTCGACCCCACCGTCCCCGACCGCGACCGCCCCGCCCGCCGCCTCGGCGTGCTGCGCACCAGCGCCGTCCCCCGCCGCACCGTGCTGCTCCTGGTCCGCTTCCGCTTCCGGCTCACCATCCCCGGCAAGTCAACGGCCAGCGCCAAGGAGATGGTCGCCGAGGACCCCAGGGTCCTGGCCTGGCGCCGCGAGGAAACCGGGGAACTCCACTGGCTCGACGACGAGGCCACCGCCCGCCTGCTGGCCGCCGTCCCCGACAGCAACACCAACCCGCACCTGCGCGAGAGCCAGATGCGACGCGCCCTCGACGAACTCGACCGCCCCGAGGTGCGCGACCACCTCACCGCGACCAGCGGGCAGTTGGCCGAGCAGCTGACCACCGCCCACCAGCGGGTCCGGCAGGCCGCCGGCGAACGAGGCCGTAACCTGGGCGCCGCGGCGGCCCGCAGGATCACCGTGACGCCCTCCGGCGACCCCGACCTGTTGGGCGTCTACGTCTACCTGCCGCACGCCGCCGCCTCGCTCGACCACACCGCCGACAGGGGAGCCACCCGGTGACCGTACTCGCCGCCGACCAACTCGCCGCCTCGACCGCCGTCCGCCTCGAAGGCAGGCTCCTCACCCCCGACGTGCTGGCCAAGCTCACCACAGGAGACCGTGAGCTCCCGGGCTGCGCCCCCACCGACTACGGCCTCGCCCGCACCGAACGCCTCGGAGACGCCGCCGGCCGCGCCTGGCAGGCCCTGCGCGCCGCCTACCGGGCATTCCGCGACGACCTGGCCAGCCTCCCCGACGACAAGCCGGCCACCAGCCTGACCCGCAACGCCTGGCTGCGCCGCCTCTTCACCGAACTCGGCTACGGCCCGCTGACCCACGTCGGCTCACTCACCGTCCGGGTAGGCGACCAGGACAAGAAGTACGCCGTCAGCCACCGCTGGCAGGACCACCTCCCCCTGCACCTGCTGGCCTGGGGAACCGACCTCGACCGGCGCGTCGGAGCCGCCCCCTCGCCCCAGTCGCTGATGCAGGAGCTGCTGAACACGTCGAGCAAGTACCTGTGGGGCATCCTCACCAACGGCAAGAAGCTGCGGCTGCTGCGCGACTCCACCACCCTGGTCCGCTCCTCGTACGTGGAGTTCGACCTGGAGACGATCTTCGAGACCAAGCAGTACTCGGACTTCGTCCTGCTCTACGCGCTCCTGCACGCCTCCCGCTTCGAACTCGTCGCCAAGCCGGCCAAGAAGCGGCGCCGCGTGGCGGCGGAGGACGCGGAGGCCGAGGGCGCTGAGGTCACTGAGGAAGCCGGCACCGAGTCCGAAGCTGAGGTCGAGGCCGCCGACCTCCCGGCCGCCCTCACCCCCGCCGACTGCCGTATCGAATGGCTGCGCGCCCACGCCCAGGAGACCGGCACCCGCGCCCGCGACCGGCTGCGCGACCAGGTCGAACAGGCCATCAACGTCCTCGGTACCGGCTTCCTGACCGGCAACCCCGAGCTGCGGGACGCCCTCGCCCGGGGCGGCCACCAGGCGCTTGAGGAGTACCACCACGAACTGCTGCGCCTCGCCTATCAGTTGATCTTCCTCTTCGTCGCCGAGGACCGAAACGTCCTCCTCGACCCGAGCGAGGATCCACGGACGGAGGCAGCCCGCGACGCCTACACCCGCTACTTCTCGACCCGCCGCCTCCGCCGCATCGCCGCTCGCCGGCACGGCGACGGCAACACTGACCTGTGGCAGTCCCTGGTGCTGGTGCTCGACGCCCTGGGGACGGATGGTGGCGCCCCCGAACTGGCCCTGCCCGAGCTCGGCGGTCTTTATCTGCGGGCGGAGGAGGGCCTGTCCACGGCGGCCACCCTGCTCGGCTCGGCGGAGCCACTCCGGCGGGCACAGCTGCGCAACGACCACCTGCTGGCGGCCGTCCGGTTGCTTTCGCGGGTCCCGGACGCGCGGGGGCGGATGCAGCGGGTCGACTACCGGCACCTGGGCGCGGACGAGTTGGGCAGCGTCTACGAGTCGCTGCTTGAGCTGGTCCCACGGCGGGACGCCGCCAACGGTGGCTTCTACCTGCACAACCTGCCGGGCAACAAGCGCAAGACGACCGGCGCGTACTACACGCCGACGGTGTTGATCGAGAAGCTGTTGGACAACGCCCTCGACCCGGTGATCGCCCGGTTCGAGAAGGCGGGCAACGGCAACCCGCGCGAGCTGCTGAAGATCAACCTGGTGGATCCGGCGTGCGGCTCGGGACACGTGCTGGTGGCGGCGGCCCGCCGCATCGCCCTGCGGTTCGCTCAACTGGAAACGGACGATGTCGAGCCACCGGCCGAGCGGGTCCGCGAGGCCATGAGCCTGGTCGTCCGGAACTGCGTACACGGCGTCGACATCAACCCGCTGGCGGTCGAGATCGCCAAGGTCTCGCTGTGGCTTGAGTCCCTGGACCCGGGACAGCCGCTGGCCTTCCTGGACGATCGACTGAAGGTCGGCAACGCGCTGCTGGGAGTGACGCCGAAGCTGCTGGCCAAGGGCCTGCCGAACGGCGCGTTCACCGCGCTCAAGGGAGACGACAAGGCACTGGTCAACGATCTGCGCAAGCAGAACCGCATCGAGAACTCGGGTGGGACAGGACACCAGCAGACGGCCGTGTTCGAGAAGCCGATGGTCCGCATCGGCACGGCGGAGTTGCGGGTCGCGGCCGAGCAGGTGGGGAAGATCAGGCCGCGGGGCTTGCAGGACATTCGCGAACAGGCGAGGCGGCACCGGGAGTTCGAGCGGTCGCTCGACGCGATCGCCGCGAAACGGGTCGCGGACGCCTGGTGCGCGGCCTTCCTCTGGCCGAAGAACGCGGAAGCCCCGCCGGCCATCACCAGCGCCACGCTGCAACATGTTGAGCGAATGGGCATGCTGCCGGGCGTGGAGGGAGACGCCAGCGCGGGCGAGCGAGTCTTCCGCGACATCGTGGACCGCAACCGGTTCTTCCACTGGCACTTGGAGTTTCCAAGGGTTTTCCGGGTGGAGGGGGAGGAGGCACCGGACCACAACCCGGACACGGGCTGGCAGGGCGGCTTTGATTGTGTTGTGGGTAATCCGCCTTGGGAACAAGTCAAGCTATGGGAGAAGGAGTGGTTCGCTACTCGAGATGAGCGGATCTCAGACGCATTGAATGCCTCCGTGCGCAAGAGGCTGATTGCCCAACTTGAGGCGAGCGAAAGTCCGGGAGACCAAGAAACGTATGCTAGCTTTCAAGCTGCAGTACGTGAATCTTCCGGCATGACAAAGGTTCTTCGGGGCTCGGGCATTTTTCCGCTCACTGGATTCGGAGATGTCAATACCTATGCAGTTTTCTCGGAAAAGAGCAGAATGCTGCTGGGGCCACAAGGGATGTCTGGGCTCGTGGTGCCTACAGGGATTGCGACAGACAAGACCACTTCCGCGTTCTTCGGTGATCTGATCGCTCGCCGGCAAGTCGTAGCAGTCCTGGACTTTGAAAATGAGGAGAGGCTGTTTGCGGATGTGCATAATCAATATCGCTTCTGTTTCTTCGTCACCTGTGGTCCTGGGTTGCGCTATGAGCGTGTTCGACTCGCATTCCGGGCCCGTCGCCCCGATCAGCTTGAGGAACTTACCTTCTTTTTGTCGGGTGAGGACTTTGAAAGGGTGAATCCGAACACCCGTACTGCACCCGTCTGTGATGGGAGTGATTATTTGGGTATTCTGCTGAAACTTCATCGGCATCCAGTGCTCTGGCGAAAGCTAGACGATGGGCGTGATGTCAACCCTTGGCAGCTTCGATTCGAGGCCATGTTTCACATGGCTGCGGACTCCGGTCTCTTTCAGACAGCGGCGCAACTTGCTGCTGATGGGTGGAGCCTGAATGGTGCGGTTTTCGAGCGCTCCGGTGAGAGAGCGCTTCCTCTCTTTGAGGGGAAAATGGTGCATCACTATGACTCGCGTTTTGCCACCTACGAAAATGCCACGGAAGCGCAGTTGAACAAGGGAACTCTGCCTCGTCTAGGTGTAAGCGATCACGCCAATCCCGGTCGTACATCGCTGCCGCGCTACTGGGTGCGTGAGGAGCATGTCGAGAAGCGGCTCGGTGGCGCACAGGGAAAAGGGCGAGCGGAGTGGGTTCACGGGTGGATGCTCGGGAGAAGAAATGTTTGTCGTGCCTCTGATGAGCGGACCCTGATTCTGTCGGTTCTCCCGCGTGCGGCTGCTGGGGATAAGCTGCCTTTGATCCTTCCGGGTAGGCGGCCAGACTTGCTCCTTGCCTGTCTGAGCTCGCGAATTCTCGATTTTGCTGTCAGACAGAAGCATGCGGGCATCTCGCTGTCTTATTTTGTTGTCGAACAACTTCCAGTACTCACGCCGGAATTTTATCGTCAACCTGTTTCGTGGCTTGCTTCTCTCGCTCCAGACCTATGGATCAGAGATCGAGTCCTGGAGCTCACCTATACTTCATACGACTTGAGCTCTTGGGCGCGTGATCTGGGGGATGATGGGGCGCCGTTCATCTGGGATGAAGAACGACGTTTCATTATGCAAGCCGAGTTGGACGCCGCTTACGCTCATTTCTATGAGCTATCTGAAGAAGAAGTTGCGCTTATCTTGGATAGCTTCCGCGCTTTTCGCAACACCAAGCCCGAGCTATTTGAGCGAACGAGGGAAGAGATCCTGCTCATTTATGGTGCCATGCGTCAAGCAGCCCGGGCAGGGGCAGCTTATGTGCACCCCAAATTGGATCCGGCGCCCGCTCATGGTGTGCGTCATCCGCCGGGCAGTAGCTCCCTCACCCTATCTCGCTCGGGGGGCGGCACCCCTGAAGATAACGGCTTGTTCAAAATGTCGGAAATAGGTGCCGACGAACAGCTTGGGCTATGGGCATGACCGCTGGGCCCGTCCGTGTGCGCCGGACGGGCCCGTGTTGAATCACTCGTGGAGTTGGCCGATGAAAGTCGCCCAGGAAGCAGGTGTGAGGGCGAGCTGTGGGCCGAACATGCTCTTGGAATCGCGAATGTGCACCCTGTCGGGGCCAGCGGCAACCTCGACGCAGTCGCCGCCCTGGCTGCTGCTGTAGCTGCTCTTGAACCAGGTGAGATCCGAAGTTTCGTCACGGGACCGTGCGTTGATCATTGTTCTCCCAGCAGCTTCTCGATGTAGCGCATCGACTCCCGGGGGTTGAGAGCCTGCGCCCGGATAGTCTCATACTGCTGGCTGATGTTGCGCACAACGTCAGGCTGGGTGCGCAATGCGCTGATGTCCTGCGCCTCGACATAGACGGCCATCGGTTCATTCTCGGCGCGCAGCAGGATCAGAGGGCCGGCGTCACCGGCGTGTTCCTCTCGGTCGGTCGGCATGATCTGGATGTCCATGTTGCGCTGCTGCCCCACCTGCAGCAGGCGTCGCCTCTGGCCGTCCAGAATGGCTCGTCCGCCATACGGCCGGTGCAGGACCACCTCCTCGATCACGAAGCTCATTGTCGGCGCCGGCTTCCGCGTCAGGATGTCCTGCCTGATCTTCCTCGCCGCTACGTGCTCCTCGATGCTCTCGTCGTCCAGCGCGGGCCGCCGCATCCGGTAGAGCGCCCGGGCGTAATCCTCCGTCTGAAGCAACCCAGGAACCACCTGGTTCTGGTACGAGTGATACTCGACCGCCGTCTCCTCCAGCTTGGCGACGCCCCGGAAGAACGCGGGGAGGCGGGCCTTCGCCACCTCCTTCTTGGCTCCCTTCAACAGGCCACCCGCGCGCAGCACGGTGTCCGCCTGGTCCAGGAAGTCCGGCCCGGGGGGCCGTCGTCGGCCCTGTTCGACGGAGGCGATGGTGTGTGCGCTGTAGCCCATGCGCGCGCCGAAGGTCTCGCGGTCCATCTCCGCGCTCTGCCGCAGGGACTTCAGCAGCGCACCAACCAGCTTGAAGACGTTGGGGCCTGGATCGCCTGTGTCCAACTGCTCCTCGGACTCCTCCTCCTGCTCTTCCTCCGGTTCCCGCTCTCGCTCCAACTCCGGGTCCAGACGCTGTCCGTCCTCGTCTGCCGTCATGGTCGGCCTGCCTTTCCTCGCCCGCGCATGGTGGGTCGTCATCTCACTGGCGCGGCGTCCTACCCACCCAACGAGTACGTCTCACCAAGCGTGCGCGTACAACAACGCGTTGTACGCGCGAAGTCGTGGAAATCGCAATTCGAACGTCGCGAAGCTGTCCTCCATGCACGCAACACGGCGGAACCCGAACAACTCCGAACAACCCCTCTGCTCGGCCGAGTTCGCCATACTCTTCTCCTCCACCCCGCGCGGCGCCCGGCTCGCCAGGCTGCTGACCGTTGAGCGCCTGAACGCCTGGGGCATCCCGTACGGCTGCACCCACTCCGACACCCTCGCCGTCCTGGTCGCCGAACTGGCCACCAACGCCGTCTGCCACGGAAAGGTTCACGGCCGTGACTTCCGGCTCCGGATGGTCCTGGGCGGCGGCCTGGTGCGCGTCGAGGTGTCCGATGCCAGAGGCGAGGCGCGTCCCGTCCCTCATGAGCCGGATCCCGAGAGCGGATCGGGCCGCGGGCTGCTCCTGGTGGAGGCGCTGGCCGCACGCTGGGGCGTGACGGATCGCCCGCCCGGCAAGACGGTCTGGTGCGAGTACGAGCTGACCAGCCGACGTTGAGCGTTCACGTCCCTCACGGGCCGACGCCGAACGCGTCAGCCAGGCGGCTCCGGCGGACGCCACCGGCCGCTCCGCAGCTCGTCCAACAGGTCGCGGCTCGCCCGCGTGAACGGGTGGTCGGTGCCCAACCCGACCTCCCGTCTGCGCACGACGTCGGCCATCAGGTCGACGCCGGCCTCAAGCCGGCCGAGCGCGGCCTGGGTGCGTGCCCGCAGCTGTTGGGCCGACAGCGCGACGGGGTAGTCGGGGCCGAAGCGGCGTCGGTACTCCTCGAGGACCGACGCGATGCCGGCGTCGGCCGTCTCGTAGCGGCCCAGCAGGTACGTGGCCCACGCGTGGTTGTGCCGGGCGCCCAGCGTCACGATGTGGTCGGGCCCCAGGTGCCGCGCGCAGTCCTGGGGCAACGTCAGCACCGCCGCGTTGGCTGGCGCGGCGAGTTCGGCGGCGGACAGGAGGACCAGCAGGCTGCTGCGGGACCGGAGGGTGAGGGCATGGCCGGGGCCGAGCGTCGCCTCCCGGCCGGCCACGGTGCGCCGCAGCAGCGCCAGGGCCTCCTCACGCCGGCCGAGGTTGCCGAGCACCAGTTGAAGGCCGTGCGCGCTGTCCAGGGTGTCCGGGTCGTCGGGGCCGAAGAGCCGCTTCTGGCTGGTGTGCACCCGGTCCAACAGCTCATGCGCCTCGGCGTAGCGGCCCAGTCGGAAGAGGGCCCGGCCAGCGCGGGAGCGCGCGGCCAGCACGAGACGATGGTCCGCGCCGAGCGTTAGCTCGGCCTGGTCGCCGGCGGTCTGGGCCGTCTCCCAGGCGGACAGGTAGTCGCCGGTGCGGTAGAGCGCCGTGGCGAGCCGCGTGGCGAGGGCCAACAGATCGGCGGCGATCGCCTCATCCCGGACGTGCCGGAGCATGCCGAGAACGTGCGGGGCGAGCAGCCGAAGCCGTGGATTGTATGGACCGGCGTCGGGGATGTCCGGCACGGCGGCGTCGAGCAGCGCGGCCGCTGTCGTGTCGAGCGCGGAGACGCGCTCGGGCGGCGTGGTCGCGGCGACGCTGTCGAGCAGGACGGCGTGACCCTGGACGCACCGCACGTCCGCCTCGGCGTCGACCAACTCGGCGAGGGAGTGGTCGAGCAGCACCCGCAGCGCCGTCTCAACCCGGGCGCGGGGCAGAGCCCCGTCGATCTCCCGGTGGTTGAGCAGAGAGAGCGGCAGCGGTTGGGGGGCCAGCCGGGCCAGCAGCCGCAACAGGGCCGTCGCCTCCGGGAGTCCGCGGCTCTCGAAGGAGTCGAGGGCGAACTGCCAGGTCTGACCGACCAGATGCCGGGGATCCTCATCGGCCAAAGGGTCGGCTCCCTGGTCTATCAGCTCGACGGGACTCTCCTCGTCGAGGCGGCGCCCGTAGACGTCCAACGTCCACGGGACGATGATCTGATGGGCCAGGAAGCCACCGGCCAGGGTGAGCGCGAGTGGCAGGCGCCCGAGGCGGTCCGCGACCTCCGCCGCCTGCTCCAACGTCCCACTCTCCGGAGCCAGGTCGCACAGCACACGCGCGGCGTCCTCACGGGGCAGCACACCGATGTGCTGCAACTCGGCCCCCGGCCACCAGCGGGCCGCCGACCTCCGGGTGGTGACCACGACGGTGCCGCGGGGGCTGGTACGCAGCCACTGGCCGTCACGGAAGATCGTCGGATCGTCGGCGTTGTCCAGCACGAGCAGCCACGGTTCGGCGGATCGGTCGAGGTGATCCCACACCAGGTCGGCGGCGGGGCGGAAACCGTTGCGAGCGGCGAGGAGTTCACCTTCGCCCGCCCCACGGTCAGCGGCCACGGCGAGCATGCCGGCTCGCAGACTGGCCCGGTTCGCGGCGTTGACCCACAGCCCCACCCGGCCGGCCTCCGCGGTGGCGTACTGGAAGAACGCCCAGGCGACGGCCGTCTTCCCGCAGCCGCCCATGCCGTGCAGGACGTGCACCTCACCACCGGGGCGCGACTCGACGCTCTCCCGCAGCCTGCCCAGCACCTCGGCTCGGTCCCGCAGGATCACGGGAGCCCTGCTGACCAGGGGGCGGCGCACGGAGTCGGGGCCGGCGGAGTCCTCGGCCGCGCCAGCGTGATGATGGTGGTGATGGTGTTCGCTGATGTGCTGATCGCCCTGGGACTGGTAAACGCGGCCCTCGTCCTCGGCTCGGCCGTCCATGGGGCCCTTCATCCCTGGCTGCTGGTGAATAACGGTGCTCCAGTGCCGCCTGCGAACTGAGTGAGCGTTGGATTCACTGTTTCCCCCGAATGGTATTGCCCAGCTTGTCAATGATAGATCAGATAAGTCATACGATGTCGCTCGTGGCTTTGGTCGCGGCTCACGGCGAGGCATTGATACCCGGTTGATCGCCGAGTGGCAAGGCAGTTCGCTCGCAGGGCCCGAAAATCGGCCACGATGGGAGTGTGTTGTGCGCCCTGACGTGCTTCCTCGCGCCGGGTCGCGGCGTCGACACATGGGGTGGCGAGTGCTATGGTCGCGCCGTTGTGACGCATTCGGAGAGGCGTCAGAGGAGGCGGGGATCGTGAACAAGCCCAGGCCATGGGAAGCCGACCCGGAGACGAGCTTCGCGAAGCGGCTCGGCAAGTCAGCGAAAGAATTAGGGCACACCACGGACACCCCGGACTGCCCTGATATCTGGGAACTCTCCAACGGAGACATCGCCGTGATTGGTCGGGATCTCACGGACTCCCTCGGCGGGCGGCTCCCCTCCGGCGTTTCTATCGGAGACGACGAGCGGCTCGTCGTGATTCCCCGGAGCATGCTGATCGCGGCAAGGCCGGATATCCCCCATGTTTGACTCGTTCCCGAGCGGCCCGGTCACCAGACTCGACCGCCAGAAGTACCATGCGGACTTCTACCGAATCCAGAGCAGCGGCATCCGCCAGCTTCGGAAGCTCGAGCGCGGCCAGCATTTCGCCGAACGCGGATTCGCCAGCTGGGAGGCGTTTCAGCGAGGAGAATGGGAAGAAGCGCTCTCGCTGATCGAGGAAAGGCGACACATCTACGCCCAGCAGATCAGAGAGAACGCCGAGCGCGGAATCAGACAGCGCCGCCTCCGCGTCGTCGAGTTCCCCGTCACCCCCTACGTGCAGTGGGAGCTGCACGTGCTGCGCGTGCGCGTTGAGGTGGGGGACGATATCAGGGCCATTGACGCCCGGGACATCGCGAGCGTCGAACGGGACCGCCCGGTTCCCGAAATGGTGATTCTCGGGGACACGGTCCTGTACGAGGTGATCTACGACGACCAGGGCAACGCCGACGGGGCCAACCGCTTCACCGACCGCGCGCTCATCGAGGAGGCCGCCGCCGGTTTCGACGCGCTCTTCGCGCGCGGCGAGGCGCTCCCCGACTTCGTCGACCGCAAGATCGCCCCTCTTCCCCCGCCCTCCGTGGACGTCACGGCGGGCCGCGCACCGGGCTCCTGACCTCCAGAGCGCGATCCCCGGGAGCCAACCGCACTGTCAGTCCCCGGGGATACGCTTCCGGCTGTGATGTCTGTGACAGTGCGCGATGTCCGAGCCCGGGCGGCATATCAGGCCCTCCGGGTCCTCGCCGAGCAGCCTGACGGCCAGGGCCTGCCCTTCCGTCAGCTCTGGCCGCGAGTGCGCGCCGCCGATCCAGAGCTGGAGCGGGACTGGGAGCTGGCCGCCCCCGCCGACGCCCAACCCCTCCCCGTGCGTCTCCGGTACGACAGCATCAACTTCGGCTCGGGCTGGCTCCGCAAGGAGGCCGGCAAATGGTGGATCACCGGCGCCGGACGCCTGGCCCTCAGGGCGTTTCCCGAGCCAGGCCCGTTCTTCTCGGAAGCGATGGCCCGCTACGGCTACTGGCGCGAGCACCAGCAGGCGTTCAGCGAGGCGGCCCTCCTGCTCAAAGAGCTCGATGGGCAGTGGGTCGCCCTGCCAGACCTGGCGACCCACTGCGGCCTCGACGAGGGAGCCCTCGCCGAGTGGCTCCAGGGACAGCGCCCCCAGGGGTGGCATCTCGCGCTCACAGCCAGGGGAGAGGTGCCGCGTGACGTCGGCCTGTGGCCGGCGGACAAGGACGCCTGGCGAAGGCGGCTGAGCGAGGCCGGGCTGTTTGACGAGTCGGCCTCCAGCGTGGACGTGATCCGGGTGCTCTCTGACCGACGCCTGCCACGGGAGGAGGTGGCGGCGGCCGTCGAGGGGATGGCGGATCTCGCGACCGAGGCCCGCCCGCGCCGCGCCTGGCTGATCAGGGGCGAGGAGGACGGCCGGCGGCTCATCCGCTCCCGCTGGGCCGAGGAGAGCATCTGCTCCCTGTCGGCCTCCCGGCTGCCGCACCTGTCCGCCGGAGCCAGCCTGGAGACCGTGCAGGAGGTCGTCAACGAGGCGTACTCGGCGCGCAGCGGCGCCGACCGGGCGGGAATCGCCGCCGAGTTCCACACCTTCCTCTCCCGGATGCGGGAGGGCGACATCGTGGTCGCCACCGACCGGACCAAGGTCTACGTGGGCACCGTCCGGGGGCCGGCGCGGCAGCGGCAGGACCCGCACGGCAGGCCAGAGCTCCAGCGGCCCATCACCTGGCGCAACCTGGAGGCCCCCCTGGACTTCTTCGAGGAGCTGCCCGCCGGCCTGACGACCCTCCTGTCCGACCCCGACGCCAACCTGGTCGACCTCTCCGACTACCTCGGCGACCTCGAGTCCCGGCTCGGTGAGGCGCCCGAGCAGCCGACCACCCCCACGGGCCCGCCCGAACTACCGGACGCCACACCGGAGCTCGCCCGCAGGCTGTGCATGCCGGAAGACTCCGACTGGCTCCAGCAGTGCGTGGAACTGCTGCGCGACAAGCCGCAGTTGATCTTCAGCGGCCCGCCAGGCACCGGCAAGACGTACACGGCCCTCGCGCTCGCCGAGCACCTGACCGGAGGAAACCCGGAGAACACCACGCTCGTGCAGTTCCACCCGGCCTACTCCTACGAGGACTTCTTCGAGGGATTCCGCCCCCGAACCGCCGCGGCCTCGCAGCGCTCGGGCGCCGCCGACAAGGCAGAAAGGGCGGGCCTCGCCTTCGACCTCGTGCCCGGGCCGTTCAAGCGGCTCGCCAAGGCGGCCCAGGATCACCCCGCTCAGACCTATGTGCTGGTCATCGACGAGATCAACAGGGGCAACCTGGCCAAGATCTTCGGCGAGCTGTACTTCCTCCTGGAATACCGAGACCGGTCCGTGCGGCTGCTCTACGGATCCGACGGCGACCGAGGCTTCTACCTCCCGCGCAACCTCTACATCCTCGCCACCATGAACAGCGCCGACCGCTCCATCGCCCTCATGGACCAGGCGATGCGCCGCCGCTTCTCGTTCCGGGAGCTGCACCCGAACCACCCACCGGTCGATACGGCGCTGCGGATCTGGCTGGAACAGCAAGGGCTTCCCCAGCACGCGTTCACGCTGCTCAACCAGCTGAACGAGCTGATCAGCCAAACACCAGCCGGCGACGAGGACTTCCGGATAGGGCCGTCGTACTTCATGCGGCGGGAGGCACACGCGTCATCGCGCGCCCTGCGCCGCGTGTGGGAGGCCCAGATCCTGCCCGCCCTCACCGAATACCACTGGGGAGACACCACCGATGTCGCCGAGCGATACGCGCTGGACGCGGTGGCGGCACAGGCCAAGGTCACCCTCGCCGAGCTGGACCAGACGTGACCAGGGCCCACGCCCGCGTCCTTCCGCTCCGCGAGGGAAAGAAGGCGACCGAACACACCCTCACCAACGGCCAGGCCAAACTCCTGGGCGACTCCCGGCTCGTTGACATCAGCCCGGCCGCCGGCGACAACCGGTGGCAGGTCCGGGCGCGAACCAACAGCCCCAAGGTGGGCGCCGTCCGCCTGGGACGGGGAGCCGACGCGATCGAGCTGCGCATCGCTCCCAAGATCGCCGTCGACCGAGTGATGTTCCTGCTCGGCTACGCCAGCGAACACGCCGACTGGCAGGCCGAGCCCGTCCAGGCAGCCGTCCGTGACGATCTCCTCCCGATCGTCGCCGACGCCTTCCTGCGCGGCGCGGAGCGCGCACTGCGGCCCGGAGTGCTCTTCGGCTACCGCCAGACCGAAGCGACCCTGCCCATGCTGCGCGGCCGGCTGCGCGCCGCCGACCAGCTGCGGCGCCACCCCGGGCTGCCACTCCCGCTCGAAGTGACCTATGACGAGCACACTCCCGACATCCCGGAGAACCAGCTGCTGCTCGGGGCGGCCAGAAGGCTGCTGCGGCTGCCCGGGCTCAGCGCCGCCACCCGCACCGGGCTGCGGAGGCTCGTGGCCGGCCTGCACGGCGTCACGCCGCCCGCGCCCGGCGTGCCACCCCCGGCCTGGACCGCCAGTCGGCTCAACGACCGCTATGGACCAGCACTCGGCCTCGCCGAACTCGTTCTGCGCGGCGGCTCCTACGAGCTGGACGACGGCCGCCGCGTTCAGGTCGACGGGCTCTTACTGGACATGGCCAAGATCTTCGAAACCTTTCTCTGCCGGACCCTGGCCGAAGCCCTGCGCGAACGCACCGGCGGCGTGACCAAGCTCGACCACCGCAAGAATCCCCGACACCACCTCGACACCGGCAAGCGCCACGCGCTGTGGCCGGACCTGGTGCACTATCTCCCCGGCGATGGTCCGGATTTGCGCCCGGTCCTGGTGGTCGACGCCAAGTACAAGGACAAGACGGCATCCGACGACCTATACCAGATGCTGGCCTACTGCCTCCGCCTCGGCGTTGACACCGGCCACCTCGTCCGGGTTGCCGGGGCGCCAGACACCATCACCATCCCGCTCGGCACCGACGAGATCCGCGTGCGGCAGCATGTCCTGGACCTGGACGCACCGCCCCACCGGCTGCGGCAGTTCGTCGCCGCCCTCGCGGACGAGTTGTCGCAGACGAAGACGTGACAGGACGGCGGCCCGGGCACGGCCCAATCCGGCGGTTGCCCGGCTGGCGACCTTCCCTCGGTCGCCTGGCGCGTCGGCCGCGTTACACGCCCTTAGACTCCGCGAATGACCAGCCAAACCTTCCAACTCACTGTCCTGGGTTCCGCGACGCCGTACGCGAGAGTGGACAACCCGTGCTCCGGCTATCTCGTCTCCAGCGGCGACACCCGGATCTGGGTGGACGCGGGCAGCGGCACACTGGCCCAGCTGCAATGGCACACCCGGCTGGAAGACCTGGACGCCATCTGGATCTCGCACCTGCACGCCGACCACAGCGCGGACCTGCTCACCGCCTACTACGCCTTCCTCTTCGCAGACGTGCGACTCACCGCACCCATACCCCTCTACGGCCCGCCGGGCATCGCCGACCGGCTGGCCCACTACCTGACCAACACGTCGACCCGCAGCCCGGTCGAATCCGCCTTCGACATCCACGAGCTGTACGACGGCCGTCAGGTCCAGGTCGGCGAACTGACCCTGACCAGCCGGGAGGTGGCGCACGGCATCCCCGCGTTTGCCCTGCGCGCCGAGGCCGGAGACCGGTCGCTGGTCTACTCAGGGGACACCGCCCCGTGCGTCGGCCTCACCGAACTGGCCGAAGGCTGCGACGTGCTGTTGTGCGAGGCCGAGAGCGCCGGGGCGCCGACCGGCGGAGAGCCTCAGGTCCACCACACCCCGGAAGACACCGGCGAAACCGCCCGCGCGGCACGCGCGGCCCGGCTGATCGTCACTCACGTCGGCCCCACCCTCACCACCCAACAGGCGGTGGCCCGCGCGTCGAGCCGCTACGACGGCCCTGTCGACTACGCCACCTCCGGAGCCGTCTTCACGATCGGTTAGCCACAGTGATGGCCGGCCGTCCGTGCCCCGACCGCGAGGCCGGCTACCTGGCAGGACAGCCTGCTGCGAGCACCGGCTGTAGCCAGGGTGTCAGAACTCCCCGCGTGGGCTTTCGCCTTCGGGGGTGCTGAAGCAGGCGGAGACGAGAGTGACGACCAGGAGAGGAGCGTCGCTGTGCTGGCCTTCGAGTTGGATGTTCGCGGCATATTCGACGTCCGCGTTCTCAAAAAGGACGCGGGGTGAACGCTCAGCGTTGTTGAGCTCGCCGTCCTCGATAATTGTCCAGCCTTCTTGGGGGAGTTCCATCCGAAGGCGGTCCATCCCTGCGGCGAGCGACTCACCGGACGTCTCAGAGATGGACCAGGAATGTCGGATCTTGTACAGGCGTTCCTTCTCTGGATCCTCCTCGCATGTGGTGACGCGAGGCCCGGGCTCGGACACCCTGCCTTGGACGCCCGAGAGGTCCAGAATGGTGCTGGAAAGGTCGCGTGCGCCAGCTCGGGCATCCTCGACCGACCGTACCGTGGGGGAAGGAGTTGCTCCTCCGCTCTGCGGGTCATCCACGCTGGCACACCCCACGGAGGCGGCGGACAACACGAGTGGAACGGCGATGAACGCCCTCGCCCTTGCGTGCCATGTTGACATGCCCTTCGTCATTCCAGTTCCACCCGGTCGTATTGCCCCAAAGCTACGCGCGCTTGATTCTGCAGGCTGACGGAAGATTCGCCGTTCTCGTCGACGTCCCAGTACGCGCCGTGGCCATCGGAGTCCGTGGTCATGATGTTTGCACCGAAGCTCTCCATCGAGGGCACCTGTGGGAGGACCTCCACGTCGAGGTAGGGCAGGCCGATTCTGCTCATCTCAACGTCCATGTCGATGGCGTCACCGCCCAGGAAAGACGCTCCAAATAAAGGTACGTAATCGTCCCTTGTGCTGGCCGCCATGGACCAAGTGTGTCCCTTTCCGACGCCGAGTTCTTGTGCACTGTTGACGAGCATGCCGGGGCTCCCCGCAACGATGATGTCGTCGGCGCGGAAGGCGTCGTGCTGGGAGGCAGCACCGATGACGGTACTTCCGTAGCTGTGCCCGATCACGGTGGTGTGCGCGATTTCCTGTCTCTGATGTGATGCGTGAATACCGTCCATGAAGTTCGCCAGAGCCGGAGCAGCTTCATAGGCGTAGGAGGGAGACGAGGCGTCCGGCAGGAGTCCGTCGCCCTCGCCGAAAGGGATCGCATTGTTGGGTGCGTCGTAACCGAGCCAGGTGATAGTGGATACGCTCTGCCCGCCTGCACGGAGTTCCATCTCCTGCCACAGGTCAGTCATCCGCGTGATGTCGCCCTCGATCCCAGGCAGGTCGGCGCTGGTTCCCGGCACGTAGACCGCTGTGTAGTCCGCAGTGTCAGGGTTGCCGTTGGCGATGATGGCGCGGCCGTCGGCTTCGGTGCTGAGGCCGAGGAGGTAGGCCTCGGGTAGGCCTTCGACCCCGGTTTGGTCGAGGCGGGCCTGGATACTGTTGAGGCCGCCCAACACGGCTTCGAGGCGTTCTCGCTCCGCGTTCCACGCGGGCCACTCGGGGGAGCGGATCTCGCCGTCCGTGAACACGCCTCTTCGGTGGACGCCTGCCTCGTCGACCGTCAGTGGTTCGTTTGCCAGGTGCTGGGCCAACTGGTCACTGATCCGTGCGTACTCCATTTCCAGCAGGCCGCGGTTCGCCATGTCGCGGACTTCGGCGGGGAGGCCGTCCAAGGCACCGATGCGCTCCGGGAAGAGGGCGAGGAGTGCGTCGCGTTCCCGTTGCTCCAGGCCGGCCCACCAGTCGCGGTTCTCGGTCGGCGTCTGGCCCTCGGGGATGCGGGAGGCGTCCAGTACGTCGTCCATCGCCCCGGTGACGGCCGCCGTGTCGGCGGCGGCGTCGGCCCACATGGCGCGGGTGACATCCAAGCGGTCAGTGGTCTCCAGTTCGGCCAGTGTGCGGGCGTACTCCGCGTCCACCGCGTTGGCTTCGGTCAGGATGTCGGCGATGCGGCTGGCGAGGCGTTGCGCCTCCGTCTGGTGTGGGTTGGCGTAGGCGTCGAGGGACGGGTGCGCGAGTGTGGTGGCGGTCGCTGTGCCGCCGGAGGCGGTGCCAGTGTCACGTTCGACCGCCGGATAGGTGACGCTACCGTCGTCGCCGACCTGGTAGCCGTATTCGGCGGCCTCGTCCAGGACGGCGCGGAGGCGGCGCTGTGCCTCGCCGAGCTCATGGGTGAGCCCGTTGAGCGCCGTTTCGACCAGGCCGCACTCGACGCGGGTGTATTCGAAGTTGTCGGCGAGCTGGGTGAGTTGCGTGACGACCTCGGTGGCTGCCTCGCCCTCTTGGGCATTGGCGCGGACGGCCGCCAGCATCTGGCGGTCGACCAGCTCCCAGGCGTCGCGGGCCGTGCGGCTGGCGAGACCCCAGTGGCTGGCCTGGACCGGTAGTCGTGCGAGGTGGAGGTCGCGTAGCAGCGGGAGGGTGATCACCGGGCCCCCTCCTGCTGGGGCTGGGTCCAGTCGGGGAGCTGGGTGGCGCGTTCCATGGACTGCCGGGCGTCCTCCTCCGTGGCGTCGAAGTCGGCGGCGGCGCTGGTGAGGCCGGCTGCCAGGCCGTCGCAACGTTGCTGTACCGTCGTTAGCCGTTCTGCCCAGCTGTCCCGCACCCGCCGCAGCGCGGTGGCGGAGGCGAGTCCGTCAAGCGCGCGCAGCGGGTCGTCGGCTTCGGCGCGGAGGGTGCGCTGGGTGGTGTCCAGCCGGTCGACGAGTGTGGTGGCTTGGACGGCGAGTTCTCGTAGCAGCGCTGGATCGACGCGGAGATCGGCGCCGGTCTCACTGGGTCCCAATGGATGTTCCTCCCCCTCCCAGAGCTGAACCGACGATGACGGTAGCAGCAGCGGTGGTGGTGTCGCCTGAGTACGAATACTCAGGTGTGAGACGCGGTTGCCTGGTGTAGTTGGGGATTAACTAGGCTGGGTGGGCTTGTGCCTGACGTTGTGGAGGGGGCGGTGGCGTGGCGGACTTCGAGGGCTACACGCACGAGCAGCTGGCACGGCTGTTGGCGGGGGCGGATCCTGAGCAGCTGACCACGCGGGCGGACGTGCTGCTCGCGATGGCGACGGCGCTGAACGGTGCCGACAAAGAGATCTTCGTCCGGATGAGCAAGGTCGAGTGGCAGGGCGAGGGTGCCGAGGCGTTTCGTGCCTGGGGTCGGCATCTGGTGCAGGAGTCGGTGGTGCTGGCCGACTACGCGCGGACGGTCGGCAACGCGATGCAGGACGCTGGCCAGGCGCTGATCGAGGCGCGGGCCGCGATGCCGCCGGTGCCGGAGCGGCTGGTGCCGCTGACCGACCAGGCGCTGCCGACCCTCGCCGAGGAGATGGAGCGGCAGGAAGCCCTCCGAGTGCTGGAGCGGCTGTCGGGCAGCTACCACGCGGCGGCCGACGACATGGCGGCGGCCGAGGAGCCGCGGTTCCGTCCGATAGACGGATACTCCGAAGTCGGGGGGAGCGGGGGGCAGTCCGGGGGTTCGGAAGCTTATGGGCTCGCACGACCGGAGGTGTCGGTAGGACAGCGCTCCAGCTACGAGACGGTGTCGGTGCCAGGGGAACGGAGCGGCATAGGTGGCCTCTCAACGGCGCCAGCACAGCGTGAGGGTCCAGCCATCGACGATTGGCCGGCGGGGGCGGGTTCGCCCTCACCAGTTGTGACCGAGAGCCAAATCGGCACCTCGCTGGACTCGATGGGACCCGTCGCGGAACGGCCGCTCCCCGCGGCTGAGCCCGCGCCGGCCCCCGGAGAAGGTCGGCTGGTGGGCGGTGGGGGTGTCGTCGCGCCCGACCGGGTGCCGCCGCCCTCGACGATGGGGCCGCTTCAGCGGCCCGGGCTTCCCCACACGCCACAGCCCGCCCCTTCGGGCCGAGCGCGCACCGGAGGCGGCGGACCGGGGCAAGGGGTAACGCCTCGCCCGCCTCTGACGCCCGCCCCGGATGGGTATACGGCAGGGCGTCCAGGCGGAAGCGGAGGTGAGCAGGGGCCGGTCGCTGGCCGTCCACCGCTGTCCGGTAACGCGGGCCCATGGGGGAACGCCGTTGTCCGTGAACCGCAGGTAGCGAACGGGATCATCGGGGGTACGCCTCGGCCACCGCAGAGCGCCGGGCGGGGCCTCCCCCCTAGCACGGCAGTGGGAGCAGGGACCTCGTTCGCCTATCGCGACCTGGCCACTGGGCTGGTCCGTGGCCCCGGTGGCGTTCCCGTCATGAAGCGCCCGGGGGAGCCGAGCAACCCGTCAACGGTGCCCCCAGGCAGTGAGGCGCGGTACTCAGGTGGCCGGTCGACCCGGTCGAGACGACGCCGCCGGAGGGAGCCGGACGATAGGCGTGGTGAAGCACAGGGTAAGGACGGCTGAACAGATGTCGCAGATCAACGGTTCCCCCATGCGACGGCGTCCGCGACTGTGCGTCGCGATGCTTGCTGCGAGCCTGTGCTGTCTGGGGGGCGTAGCCCCGCAGGCGAGGGCCGACGAGGAGATGAGTTCCTGGCACCTGGGTACCCTGCGGGCCGAGGAGATGTGGCAGCATGCTCAGGGTGAGGGCATCACCGTCGCGGTCATCGACGGTGGTGTGGATGACTCGGTTCCCGGGCTGCGCGGCCAAGTCCTGGAAGGCACTGACCTCAACCTCAACCCCCAAGGTGCTCACGTCGATGAGAGCGGTCACGGCACGGCCATGGCGTCGCTCATCGCCGGCACTGGTGCGGAGGGCAGCACTCGCGGTCTCGCCCCGGAGGCCACCATCCTCCCCGTCCGGTTCATGGAAGGGGGTATGGCTGGCGAGTTCGACTTCGGCGCTGAGGAACGGTTGGCGGAGGCCATCGAATACGCGGTCGAGGCTGGCGCACAGATCATCAACTTGTCAGTTAGCAAGCCGGAGTTGGGGTTCGAGTTCGACGCCCTGGACGAGGCCTTCGCGGAGGCTGCGCGGCAGGGTGTGCTGATTTTCGCTGGTACTGGTAACGATGGTGAGGAGGGAAAACCTGTCGGACATCCCGCCACCCGCGAGGGGGTGGTGGCGGTTGCGGCGGTCGATCCGGATGGAGATCGCGCCGCGTACTCGTCCGCCGGCCCGCAGGTGGCGCTCGCCGCGCCGGGCACCGATATCCCCCTGCCGTGTGAGATCGGCAGCACGGAGAGATGCCCGTGGAATGGCACCAGCAACGCCACCGCCATCGCCTCCGCCTCCGCCGCGCTTATCTGGTCGGCGAATCCGGACTGGACCAAGAACCAGGTCCTTCGCGCCATGATCGAGACCGCCGGCGGGAACGGGCAGCGGGACGAGTACGTGGGGTACGGGGTGATCGATCCGGCTCGCGTGATCGTGGATGGGGAGGGCGATCCGGGGGACCCGGACGTGAACCCGTTGTTCGAGGACTATGAGGCGTCGCTCAGCCCGCCCGTGTCGCCGGAGCCGCAGGTGGAGGAGCCGGAGGTTCCGCCGGACGCGGCTGAGGCCGAGGAACAGCCGGGCGTGGCCGCTGAAGAGGGCGACGGCGGCGGCTGGCTGGCCGTCGCCGGTGGCGGCCTGGCCGCGGTCGTGGCGGGTGTCGTCGCGTGGGTCGTATGGCGGAGCCGGCGGCGGCAGCGGTTGGGGACGGTGTATGCCGGGGCCGCGCCGCCGCCGGACCAGAGGTGATCAGAGGTGGGGGTCAGACGCCGGGGCTGACGGAGCTCATGTTGAAGTCCGGGATCCGCAGCGCCGGCATCGCCGTGCGGGGGAAGTACTCGCCCCACTCGCGTGAGCGGCACACCTCCGTCGCGCCGGCCGCCGTGGCGCGGGCCAGCACGTCCACGGGGGACTCGTTGAAGCGGAAGTTGGTGACCACGCCCGTCACCTCGCCGTTCTCGACGAGGTAGACGCCGTCCCGCGTGAGCCCGGTCAGCAGCAGCGTCTTGGGATCGACGGTGCGGATGTACCAGAGCGAGGTGATCAACAGGGCGCGCTCGGTCGACGCGACCAGGTCGTCGATCGAGCCGGTGCCGCCCGCGTCCAGCAGCAGGTTGTCGACCAGCGGGGCCACCGGCAGGTCGGTGAGTCCCGCGGTGAAGCGGCTGGTCGGGAGCTGGGTGAGGACGCCGTCCCGCATCCAGTCGGTGCGGGTGAGCGGCAGGCCGTTGTCGAAGACGGAGGTGGCGGGGGAGAAGCCGCCGCCCGAGGAGTGGGCGATGGCGAAGGGGGCGGTCTCCAGGCCGGGGGCCGTCGGGTCGCTGTAGAGGGTGACCGGCAGTTGGGCGAGTCGTTCGCCGACGCGCGTGCCGCCGCCCGCCTTGCTGAAGACGGTGCGGCCCTCGTGCGCGTCGCGGGCGTCCGACATCCAGTGCTGGTAGATCAGCAGGTCGGCGACCGAACTCGGCGGCAGCAGCGTCTCGTAGCGGCCGGCCGGCAGTTCCACGCGGCGCTCGGCCCAGGCCAGGCGGCGGGCGAGGCCGGCGTCGAGGGCCGCCGGGTCCACGTCGGTGAAGTCGTGGGTGGGGACCGTGACGAAGGACGAGCGGGAGCCGTCGGCCGACTTGGCGTTGAGTTCGGCGGAGCCGGCCGGCTGGTCGTGGCGCAGCCGGAGGCCGGTGGAGGTGCCCAGGTAGCTGGAGACGACCTCGTGCTGGGCGAAGCCGAAGAGCCGGCGGCCCTCCGCGGCGGCCCGCGCGAACGTCTCGCCGAGCGCGGGCGCGAACGCGGCGAACACCTCGGGCGAGGTCTCGGCCGGCGGCTCGGTGAAGCCGGACGACGCGGGCACGTCCGCGACCAGCGGCTGCGCGTCCTCCGCCGACGGCGACTGGCGGGCGGCCTCCTCGGCGGCCCGCACCAGCGGCTCCAACTCGTCGTCGGTCACGGCGGTGCGGGACACCACGCCGGACGAGGTGCCCTGCGCGCCGTCGACCGTCGCGATCACGGTCAGCCGGCGGCCGCGGGTCACGCCGTTGGTGGTCAGCGCGTTGCCCGCCCAGCGCAGGTTGGCGGACGACGCCTCGTCGGCGATCACCACGGTGCCGTCGGCCCGCGAGAGTTCCAGGGCGCGCTCGACGATCTCGTGCGGTCTGCTGGTGCTCATCGGCCGGACTCCTGGGTGGTGTTGAGGATGTTGATCTGTCGGAAGAGGGCGGAAGGGCAGCCGTGTGAGACGGCCGCGGCCTGGCCGGGCTGGGCCTTGCCGCACATGAACGTGCCGCCGAGCACGTACGTCTGCGGGCCGCCGACGGCCGTCATCGAACCCCAGAAGTCGGTGGTGGTGGCCTGGTAGGCGACGTCCCGCAGCTGGCCGGCCAGGCGACCGTTCTCGATCCGGTAGAAACGCTGGCCGGTGAACTGGAAGTTGTAGCGCTGCATGTCGATCGACCAGGAGCCGTCGCCGACGACGTAGATGCCGCGTTCGACGTCGGAGATGAGCCCGGCCGTGTCGGGCCCGTCAGGCGCCGGCTGGAGCGAGACGTTGGCCATCCGCTGCAGCGGCACGTGCGAGGGGGAGTCGGCGAACGCGCAGCCGTTGGAGCGCTCGAACCCCTGCAACCTGGCGATCCTGCGGTCCATCTGGTAGCCGACGAGCGTGCCGTCCTTCACGATGTCCCAGGACTGGGTCTGCACGCCGTCGTCGTCGTAGCCGGTGGTGGCCAGGCCGTGCTCGACGGTGCGGTCGCCCGTCACGTTCATGATCGGCGAGCCGTACTTCAACGTGCCGAGCTTGTCGAAGGTGGCGAAGGAGGTGCCCGCGTAGGCCGCCTCGTAGCCCAACGCCCGGTCGAGCTCGGTGGCGTGGCCGATCGACTCGTGGATGGTGAGGAACAGGTTCGACGGGTCGATGACGAGGTCGTACGCGCCGGGCTCGACCGAGGGCGCGGCCATCTTCTCGGCCAACAGGCTCGGGATCTCGGCGAGTTCGCTGTCCCAGTCCCAGCCGGTGCCGGTCAGGTACTCCCAGCCGCGGCCCGCCGGCGGGGCCAGCGTCCGCATGGTGTCGAACCGGCCGCTACCCGCGTCAACCGACGTCGCGGTCAGCTCGGGCAGCACCCGCACCCGCTGCTGGGTGGTGACGGTGCCGGCGGTGTCCGCGTAGAACTTGTTCTCCTGAACGGCCCACAGCCGGGCGTCCACGTGGGTCACGCCCTCGCCCGCCAGCAGCCGCTCGCTCCACTCGGCGAGCAGCCCGGTCTTCTCGGCGTCCGGGATGTCGAAGGGGTTGACCTCGTAGGACGAGACCCACGTCCGCTCGCCGTGCGAGGGCTCGGGCGCCAGCTCGACGCGCTCGTCCGAGCCGGCCGCCGCGATGATCTTGGCGGAGAGCCTGGCCATCTCCACCGCCTGCGCGGCGACCCGGGCGGCGCCGTCCATCGTCAGGTCGACGCCGGAGGCGAAGCCCCAACTCCCGCCGTGCACCACGCGCACCGCGTACCCGGTGTCGATGGTGTCCTCGGAGCCGGCCGGCCTGGCGTTCCGCAGCAGCCAGTTGGCGCTGCGCACGCGCTCGAAGCGGAAGTCGGCGTGCTCGGCCCCCAACGCCCGCGCCCTGGCCAGTGCCGCGTCGGCCAACTGGCGCAGGGGAAGCGCGAGGAAGGATTCGTCGATGGATCTTGGCACGATCTCTCCTGTTCGTCGGCTCACCGGCCGCCAGGTGCCGCCGCCGCGGCCGGTGTGGCGGGGGTGTCGCCCCCCGGGCACCGATCATGCCTGGTGGTGGGCCCGGTGCCCAGGGGGTGTCGGCCTGGTCGAGGGGCGTTTCCGGGCCGAAAACGGCTGTAGACATCCCACAGCGCGGCGGCGAGGTGCCTGTCGCGGCCCGCTCCTCGCGCCCGCCGGGTGGGGCACTAGGTTTGTACAGAGCACACGACTGAGAAAGAGGTGGTCCCTTGAGCCGCTCGGTACTGGTCACCGGAGGCAACCGCGGGATTGGCCTGGCCATCGCCCACGCGTTCGCCGAGGCCGGCGACAAGGTCGCCATCACGTACCGCTCCGGGGAGCCCCCGCAGGAGCTCGTCGAGCTCGGATGCCTGCCGGTCAGGTGTGACATCACCGAGTCCGAACAGGTGGAGCAGGCATACAAAGAGATCGAGGAGAAGCACGGCAAGGTCGAGGTGCTGGTCGCCAACGCCGGCATCACCCGTGACCAGTTGCTGCTGCGGATGTCCGACGAGGACTTCGCCGCCGTCCTCGACACCAACCTGACGGGCACCTTCCGGGTCGCCAAGCGCGCCGCCCGCGGCATGCTGCGCGCCAAGGCGGGGCGGATCGTGCTGATCTCCTCGGTGGTCGGCATGATGGGGGCGGCCGGCCAGGCCAACTACGCCGCCTCCAAGGCGGGGCTGGTCGGATTCGCCCGCTCCCTGGCGCGCGAGCTCGGCTCCCGTGGCATCACCTGCAACGTCGTCTCGCCCGGATGGGTGGACACCGACATGGCGAGGGCGGTGAGCGAGGAGCGGCGGGCCGAGGTGATGGCCAACGTGCCGCTCGGCCGCTACGCGCAGCCGGAGGAAGTGGCCGGCGTCGTCCGCTTCCTGACCTCGGACGCCGCCGCGTACATCACTGGAGCCGTCATCCCGGTTGACGGCGGATTGGGCATGGGTCACTGACATGAGCGGACTTCTCGCGGGCAAGCGGGTGCTGGTCACCGGTGTTCTCACCGAGTCGTCGATCGCCTTCCACGCCGCGAAGCTGGCGCAGGAGGAGGGCGCCGAGGTGGTGCTCACCGGCTTCGGACGGCTGAGCCTGGTGGAGCGGATCGCCAAGCGGCTGCCCAAGCCGGCGCCGGTGATCGAGCTCGACGTGCAGAACCGCGAGCACCTGGCCGGTCTGGCCGACGCGGTCGCCGAGCACCTGGGCGAGGGCATCGGCCTGGACGGCGTGGTGCACTCCATCGCGTTCGCGCCGCAGGACGCGCTGGGCGGCAACTTCCTCAACACCGAGTGGGAGTCGGTCGCCACGGCGGTCGAGGTGTCCGCGTACTCGCTGAAGTCCCTGACCATGGCGCTGCTTCCGCTGCTCGAGCAGCGGGGCGGCTCGGTGGTCGGCATGGACTTCGACGCGCAGGTGGCCTGGCCGAAGTACGACTGGATGGGCGTCTCGAAGGCGGCGCTGGAGGCGACGTCGCGGTACCTGGCGCGGGACCTGGGCGGGAAGAACGTCCGCGTCAACCTGGTCTCGGCGGGTCCGATCAAGTCGATGGCGGCGAAGTCGATCCCGGGCTTCGAGGAACTGGCCGACGTGTGGAACAACCGGGCGCCGATCGGGTGGGACCTGTCCGACCCGGAGCCGGCGGCGCGGGGCGTGGTGGCGCTGCTGTCCGACTGGTTCCCGAAGACGACGGGCGAGATCGTGCACGTGGACGGCGGCGTCCACATGATGGGTGCGTGATCGCTACGCGCTCGGCGTAGGCCACCGGCCCGCAGGGCCCGGCTCGGCGGCTTCGCCGCCACGAGCCGAGCCCTGCGGCCGTGCTGGCCTGCGGCCGTGCCGCGCCCACCCACCCGCCCTTGGCGGGTGGCCTCGCGCGGCACGGGCCGCGTGGCGCCCGGCGGCGCAGCCGCCGCGGGCCCGGCCCGCACACCGCGCGGAGCGCGGTGGCGGCGCAGCCACCCGCCACCCACTCCGCGCGAAGCGCGGAAAAGGGCGGGCGGGCGGGGAAAAACCCGGCGCGGAGCGCCGGGGTGTCGGGCTGGCCGTCAGGTCAGGGCGCGCCGGGGTGTCGGGCCGGCCGTCAGGCCAGGGCGCGCCGGGGTGTCGGGCCGGCCGTCAGGCCAGGGCGCGGCACGTCAGCGCGTAGGAGCCCGCCTCGGTCGCCGCCGTCGTCGCGTCCGCCGCGCGGATCGCGTCGACGACGGGGGAGTGGTCGGCCAGGGTGTCGGCCCGCATCTCCAGGCGTCCCACGTCATCCCGCAGGAACGCCCGCACCACGCCGCCCAGGTCCGCGTAGAGCGCGATCAGGACCTCGTTGTGCGAGGCGCCGACCACCGCCGTGTGGAAGGTGGCGTCCGCCTCCACGAAGCGTTCCAGGTCGCCGCTGGTCCACGCCTCCGCGCGGCGCACCAGCAGCGCGTCGAGCTGCCGCAGGTCGCGTTCGGTGCGGCGCCGCGCGGCGAGCGCGGCGGCCTGGGCCTCCAGCGCGCTCCGCACCTCGGCGACGTCCCGCCGCGGGGCGTCCGCGAAGCGACGCTGCATGACGCCGGCGAGTTCGCTGGTCGCGATCACATAGGTGCCGGAGCCCTGCCTGATGTCCAGCAGGCCGTTGTGGGCGAGGGCCCGGATCGCCTCGCGGACGGTGTTCCTGGCCACTCCGAGACGGGCGACCAGCTCGGGCTCGGTGGGGATGCGGGAGCCCACCGGCCACTCGCCCGAGGTGATCTGCTGGCGGAGTTGGCTGATGACCTGGTCCGCGAGGGCGGAACGGCGGGGCGCGCTCAGTGACATGGCTCTCCCGGGAATCCGCGAATCCCGTCATCGGGATTCATCCCATGATTCTATGATGCTATCCATGGAGTCGACGAAGGACGACCGTACCCTCCACACCCGCTCACCAGAACCGCCCCCCATAGCCCGCGCCGCCGCGCCGCTGCTGTTCGTCGTCGGCCTGGCGCTCGCGGCGTTCAACCTCCGGCCGGCCCTGGCCAGCATCGGGCCGCTGCTGCCCGAGATACGCGACGGGCTCGCCATGAACGGCGCCGTCGCCGGCCTGCTCACCTCCGTGCCCGCGCTCTGCTTCGCCGTCTTCGGCGTCGCCGCACCCCGGCTCGCCCGCCGCCACGGCCTGCCCACCGTGCTGGTCGCTGGCCTCGCCGCCCTCGCGGCCGGCCTCGCGCTCCGCGCCCTCGCCGGCTCGACCCCGGTCTTCCTCGTCACCAGCACCCTCGCGCTGGCCGGCGTCGCCATCGGCAACGTGCTCATGCCGGTGCTGGTCAAGGAGTACTTCCCGGACCGCATGGGCACCATGACCGGCCTCTACTCCATGTCGCTGTCCTTCGGCGCCGCCTGCGCCGCCGGACTCAGCGTCCCCCTGGCCAGCGCCCTGGGTGACGACTGGCGCCCCGGGCTGGGCTTCTGGGCGCTGCCCGCCGCGGTCGCCGTCCTGCCCTGGCTCGCCGCGCTGCCCCGCGCCCGCCGCTCGCGCCGCACCGGCCCGGCGGCGACCCGGGGCGGGCCGGCCGGCGGCCCCGCCGTCGCCGCGCCCCGGCTGGCCCGTTCCGGCACCGCCTGGGCCCTCGCCGTCTTCTTCGGCCTCCAGGCCACCGCCGCCTACGTCACCCTCGGCTGGAGCCCTCAGATCTACCAGGACGCCGGCGTGTCGGCCGGCACCGCGGGAGCGCTCGCCGCCGTGATCATCGGCCTCGGCGCCCCGATCGGCTTCGTCCTGCCGCCGATCGCCGCCCGCATGCGCCACCAGGGGCCGCTGGTCGCCGTACTCGGCGCGTGCGGCCTCGCCGGCTACGCCGGTCTCTGGCTGGCGCCGGCCGGCGGCGCCTGGCTGTGGGCGATCCTCCTCGGCCTCGCCAACTGCTCGTTCCCCGTCGTCCTCACCATGATCGGGATGCGCTCGCGGACCCCGGGGGGCGTCGCCAGGCTCTCCGCCTTCGCACAGAGCATCGGCTACCTCATCAGCGTCCCCGGACCGCTGCTCGTCGGCACCCTCAACGAGGCCACCGGAGCCTGGCACGCCCCGCTGGGACTCATGGTCACCCTGATGCTGGTCCAGATCCTCGTCGGCTTCCGGGCCGGCCGGGACCGGTGCGTCGAGGACGACGGCTGAGTGCGACACTTGAGCCATGCCAGCGCTCGATCCCAACCCCACCGGCGGCCAGCGAAAGCTGCTGCTCATCCTCGGCGCCATGCTGGGCATCAGCGTCGTCATCGCGGTGATCGCCACCATCGCCTCCCCCTGACCGGAGGCCGCCCGGCCGGGCCGCGGGGCCATGGTGGTGCCAGCACCACCATCCCCTAGGGGGCCAGGTTCAGGGGCGACTGGGTGGCTCACCGGATGGGCCGGGGCCGGCCGCTTCCCTAGGTTTGGTGACACGATCCGAGAGACATCGGATCCGACCTTCGACGCATGGAGGCGACGAGCGTCATGTCCGCCCGAGTAGACCGTTCCGGCATGGAGATCCGCCTGCGCTGGTGGGCCCTGGTGCTTCCGGCGGCCGCCTTCGGGGCACTGTTGCTGTTGCTGGTGGCCGGGCCCCAGGCGGACGCCGCCGAGCAGCCGATGCCGGTGACCCAGCTGATCGACCACGTGCAGGCGTGGCTCCCCTGACCCCGTCCGGGCGGATCGTGCGCGGGGGGAGCGATCCGCGGGTCGCCCGCCCGGGTGGGTATCCCAACCCCCCGCGACCCACTGCGCGTTTCATGCGAAGCTGGGGCACATGAGCGTCGATGTTCCGCGCAGGATCGTTCTCCTCCGACACGCCAAGGCCGACTGGCCGCAGGTGTCCGATCACGACCGTCCCCTCGCCGACCGCGGCCGGAAGGACGCGCCCGTCGCAGGGCGCTGGCTCGCCGGGGCCGGCATCAGCCCCGAACTGACCCTCTGCTCCACCGCCGTCCGCACCAGGGAGACCTGGAAGCTGGTCGCCCCCGAGCTGCCGCGGCGGCCCAGGACCGTCTACGAGGAGCGGCTCTACGAGGCCAGCCTCGGCGAGCTGATCGCCCTGGTCAACGAGGTCGACGACGAGATCAGGAACCTGATGCTCGTCGGCCACAACCCCGGCGTCCACGCCCTCGCGGACGCCCTGGCCGGTGACGCGGAGGGCGACAGCCTCGCCCGGATGAACCGCTCCGGCTACCCGACCTCGTCCATCGCCGTGCTGAGCCTCACCGGCGACTGGAAGTCCGTGGAACACGGCGTGGCCACCCTCGCCGCGTTCTGGTCACCCCACGAGGCGTAACACGAAGGCGGCCGGACCAGGCGGCTTCGCCGCCGTCCGGCCCGGCGCCGCCCGTCCGCTCAGCCCGAGCGGCCAGCGTCAGCGCTCTCCGCGTCCGCCGCCTCGACCTCTTCGCGGGTGATCCCCAGCAGATAGAGCACGGTGTCCAGGAACGGGACCGTCACCGCCGTGTCGGCGGCCTCCCGCACCAGCGGCTTGGCGTTGAAGGCGACCCCGAAGCCCGCCGCGTTGAGCATGTCCAGGTCGTTGGCGCCGTCGCCGATCGCGACGGTGCGCGACAGCGGCACCCCGGCCTCGGCGGCGAAGGTCCGCAGCAGCCGGGCCTTGCCCGCCCGGTCCACGATCTCGCCGGTCACCCGGCCGGTGAGCTTGCCGTCGACGATCTCCAGCGTGTTGGCCGCCGCGAAGTCCAGCCCGAGGTGGTCCTGGAGCGCGTCCGTGACCTGGGTGAAGCCGCCCGAGACCACGCCCACCTGGCAGCCGAGGCGCTTGAGGGTACGGATCAGGGTGCGCGCGCCAGGCGTCAGCCGCACCTCGGCCCGCACCTTGTCCACCACCGACTCGTCGAGGCCGGCCAGCAGCGCCACCCGGGCGTGCAGCGACTGCTCGAAGTCGAGCTCGCCCCGCATCGCCGCCGCCGTGACCGCCGCGACCTCCTCCTCGCAGCCGGCGTGCGCCGCGAACAGCTCGATGACCTCGTCCTGGATGAGCGTCGAGTCCACGTCCATCACGACCAGGCGCGGCGCCCGGCGGGCCAGCCCCGAGTCGACCACCGCCACGTCCACCGCCAGCGCCGCCGCCTCGGTGGCCAGCGCGGTGCGCAGCCGGGCCGTGTCCACCCCGGAGACGTCGAACTCGACGGCCGTGACCGGGTACTTGGCGAGCCGGAAGATCCGGTCGATGTTGCCGCCGGCGCCCGTTATCCGGGCCGCGATGGCCCCGGTGACCTCGGCCGTCAGCGGGTTGCCGAGCACCGTCACGTGCGACCGCCCGACGCCGCGCGCCGGGTTGTCGCCGGTGCCGGAGATGATCTCCGCCTGCAACCGCATCGACTCGGCCCAGCCGTGCACGGTGGCTCGCAGCCCGCCCTCGGTGCCCGAGCCCGCCGACGGCGCCGTCACCAGCGCGCACAGCGTGATCCGGCCGCGGGTGACGACCTGCTCGATGTCGACGACGTCCACCCCGAAGCCGGCCAGGGTCCGGAACAGGCCGGCGGTCAGCCCCGGACGGTCCTTGCCGAAGATCTTGACCAGGAGGGTGGGCACGTCCTGGGTGATCGGTTGCGCAGACATCATGGTGTCGACCACGGTAGTCGCCCCTGGTGACAGCCTCATGTCGGGTCCGCCACCTGGACGGGACGGAGAGATGAAGGTCACAGCCCCGCAGGCGCTCTGCACCAGCTTGGTGACAGCCGGGGGGCGACTGGCCCTTCCGGGCCCGAGCCTGGAATAGTTCCCCCACGATGTTCGACCATCCCTAGACCTCCGCTCGGAGGTTGCTCGGGGGACAACTTTTGGGGCTGGAGTGCCGGAACTCGTACTCGAACTGAACGGCCAGACATGGACCTTGGATCCGACCAGGTCATACACCCTGGGCAGAGACCCCCAAGGTGATGTGGTCCTGCAGGACTCCCGGGTCTCCTGGCGACACGCCGTGGTGCGCTGGGGGGGCCAGAGCTGGGTCCTGGAGGACCAGGGCAGCACGAACGGAAGCTACGTGCAGGGGCAGCGCGTGCAGCAGGTGCCGCTCGGCCCCGGCACCGTGATCCACCTGGGCAACGCGGCCGACGGCCCGCGCCTCACCTTCTCCGGCGCCGGGCAGCAGATACCCCAGCAGAGCTACGACGCGCAGTTCGCGGGGATGGGCGGCCAGCCGCCGGCGCACGCCCCGGCCGCACGGCCCGCCGGGATGCCGCCGCAGCAGCCGGCCGTGCCGCCCCAGCAGGCGTACGACCCGTCGGGGCGCGGGGGCCAGGGGGGCCACGGCGGCGGCGGTTTCGACGGCGGCGCGACCAGCCTGCACATGCTCACCGTCGGCAAGGTCACGCGCATCGGCCGTGCCCTGGAGAACGAGCTGGTCGTCAGCGACCTCCAGGTCTCCCGGCTGCACGCCGAGTTCCTCGCGCACCCCGACGGGCGCTTCGAGATCCGCGACATGGGCAGCCACAACGGCACCTATGTCAACGGCCAGCAGCTGCCCAAGAACGGCCGCCGCTACCTGGGCCAGAACGACACGGTCGGCATCGGCCACTCCACCTTCCGGCTGGTCGGCAACCAGCTCCAGGAGTTCGTCGACACCGGCGAGGTCTCCTTCTCCGCCCGCCACCTGACCGTCCAGGTCAACAACGGGCAGACCACGATCCTCAACGACGTCTCCTTCGGCGTCCCCGAGAAGTCGCTGGTCGGCGTCATCGGCCCCTCGGGCTCCGGCAAGTCCACGCTGCTGCGGGCCCTCACCGGCTACCGCCCGGCGACCTACGGCGAGGTCCTGTACGACCAGCGGAACCTCTACACCCACTTCGCCGAGCTGCGGAACCGCATCGGCCTCGTCCCGCAGGACGACATCCTGCACACCGCGCTGCCCATCAGGCAGGCGCTCCGGCTGGCCGCCAAGCTCCGCTTCCCCGGCGACGTCGGCGAGGCCGAGCGCAACGCCCGCGTCGAGGAGGTGCTGGCCGAGCTCAAGCTCAGCCCGCACGCCACCAAGCGGATCTCCTCGCTCTCCGGCGGTCAGCGCAAGCGCGTCTCGGTCGCCCTCGAGCTGCTGACCAAGCCGTCGCTGATCTTCCTGGACGAGCCCACCTCGGGTCTCGACCCGGGTATGGACCGCGACGTGATGCAGCTGCTGCGCAGCCTCGCCGACGACGGCCGCACCGTGCTGGTGGTCACCCACTCGGTGGCCGAGCTCGGGCTCTGCGACCGGGTGCTGGTGATGGCCCCCGGCGGCGGCGTCGCCTACTTCGGCCCGCCGGACGAGGCGCTGAACTTCTTCGGCTACGACAACTGGGCGGACGTGTTCTCGGCCTTCGAGAACTACCGCGACTTCGACTGGATGGGCCGCTGGCGCGGCTCGCAGCACTTCCAGATGTACGCCGCCGACGTGGACGCGGCGCAGCCGCAGGCCGCGCAGCACATCCAGCCGATGGCGGCCAGCCAGCAGAAGCGGCAGACCTGGGGCTCCCAGGTGTGGACGCTGATGCGCCGCTACGCCGCCGTCATCGTGGCCGACAAGGGCTTCCTCGGCCTCACGGTGGCACTGCCCATCGTGCTGGGCGCGGTCTCGGCGGTCATACCCGCGGACTTCGGTCTCGGCTACGGCTCGCCGGAACGCGGCCTCCGCAACGGCGACGCCAGCATCATCCTGCTGGTGCTGGTCGTCGGCATGTGCTTCTCCGGCGCCGCCAACGCCGTCCGCGAGCTGATCAAGGAACGGGTGATCTACGAGCGGGAACGCGCCGTCGGCCTCTCCCGCTCCGCGTACCTGATGTCGAAGGTGTTCGTGCTCGGCATCGTCACCGTGCTCCAGGCGCTGATCCTCAGCATCATCGGCTTCCTGCCCCGGGACATGCCCGCCGAGGGCGTCATCTTCGCCGACTCGCCCGCCGTCGAGATGACCCTGGTCCTGATGGCGCTGGGCTGCACCTCCATGATGATCGGCCTGGTGATCTCCGCGCTGGTGCGCACCTCCGAGATGACCATGCCGCTGCTGGTGATGATCTCCGTCGTCCAGCTGGTCTTCACCGGCGCCCTCTTCAAGGTGCACGGCACCCTGGGCGTGGAGCAGGTGGCCTGGCTGATGCCCTCCCGCTGGGCGCTGGCCGGCGTGGGCACCACGGCCGACCTCAACACCCTGACGGCCTCGGCGACCGAGGAGCCGGACCCCGACCCGCTGTGGAAGCACGAGGCCGGCTGGTGGCTGCTCGACGTGGCCATGCTCGGAGTCCTCGCCGTCATCTGCGGCTACCTGGTCATGAAGTTCCTGCGGCGCCACGAGCCCGAGGTCATGCGCAACTGACCGGCCCCCCGGCACCACACGCCAGGGCGGCGGGCGCCCCTCGCAAGGGGGCGCCCGCCGTCTTCGTGTGCGCTGAGGAGTGCGCGCCGGGGCGCCCATCAGACCCGGGACCTAGGCCACGCGCCCCAGCGATCACCGGCGGCGGCCCGATCCACCACCCCACCAGCAGGCGTTACGGTCTGACCATGGCCCCCAGAACCGGGCTTGCGGCGGTGAGCGCCGCGCTGCTCGCCATGAACCGCACCCTCGAGGTCCGCGACGTGCTGCAGACCATCGTGCGCAGCGCCCGCGAGCTCCTCGACGCCCGCTACGCCGCCCTCGGCCTCCCCGACGGCAACGGCGGCTTCGCCCAGTTCCTCGTGGACGGCGTCAGCGACCGCCAGTGGAAGGCCATCGGCCCCCTGCCCCGGCAGCACGGCATCCTCGCCGCCATGCTCAGCGGCGGCGCCCCCGTCCGCCTCGCCGACGTCCGCCAGGACCCGCGCTTCGAGGGCTGGCCCGCCGCCCACCCCGAGATGAGCGACTTCCTCGGCATGCCCATCGCGGACGGCGAGAGCGTCCTCGGCGCGCTCTTCCTCGCCAACAAGCGCTGCCCCCCGGGCCGCCGCCCACCCACCGGCTGCGCCTTCACCGCGGAGGACGAGGAACTCCTGCACCTCCTCGCCGAGCACGCCGCCATCGCCCTCACCAACGCCAGGCTGTACGAGCGCAGCCGCGAGCTCACCATCGCCGACGAGCGGGCCCGTCTCGCCCACGAGCTGCACGACGCCGTCGCCCAGAAGCTGTTCTCGCTCCGCCTCACCGCCCAGGCCGCGACCACCCTCATCGACCGCGACCCGGCCCGCGCCAGGAGCGAGCTGCGGCAGGTCACCGCCCTCGCCGCCGAGGCCGCCGACGAGCTGCGCGCCGCCGTCATCGAGCTGCGCCCCGCCGCCCTCGACGAGGACGGGCTCGTCGCCACCCTGCGCGCCCAGATCCAGGTCCTCGACCGCGCCCATCCCGCCGGCGTCACCTTCGACTGCCGGGACCAGCGCGCCCTCCCCGCCCAGCAGGAGGAGGCCGTGTTGCGCGTCGCCCAGGAGGCTCTGCACAACGCCCTGCGGCACGGCACGCCCACCCGGGTGCGGGTGACGCTCTTCCGCCGGGGCACCGCGACGGTGCTCCGGGTGACCGACGACGGCACCGGGTTCGACCCCGAGGCCGTGCGCACCGCCGGCCGCCACCTCGGCCTGGTCTCCATGCGGGACCGGGCGGCGGCGGTGGGCGGATCGCTGACCGTGCAGTCGGCGCCCGGCCAGGGCACCGCGATCGAGATGGAGGTTCCCGGTGGCTGACGTCATCCGCGTGCTGATCGTCGACGACCACCAGGTCGTCCGCCGCGGGCTGCGCACGTTCCTCGAGGTGCAGGACGACATCGAGGTGGTCGGCGAGGCCGCCGACGGCGCCGCCGGCGTCGACCGGGCCGAGGAGCTGCGCCCCGACGTCATCCTCATGGACGTCAAGATGCCGGGCACCGACGGCGTCGAGGCGCTCGGCCGGCTCAGCGAGCTCGGCAACCCCGCCCGGGTGCTCGTCGTCACCAGCTTCACCGAGCGCCGCACCGTCATCCCCGCGCTGCGCGCCGGCGCAGCCGGCTACGTCCACAAGGACATCGACCCCGAGGCGCTGGCCGGCGCCATCCGCGCCGTCCACGCCGGCCACGTGCTGCTCCAGCCGGAGGTGGCCGGCGCGCTGCTCGCCCAGGACTCGTCGGGCGGCGGCGCGGGCCGGGGCGGCTCGCTCACCGACCGGGAGCGCCAGGTGCTGGCCCTGATCGCCCGCGGCCGCTCCAACCGCGAGATCGCCCGCGCCCTGGTGCTCTCCGAGAAGACGGTGAAGACCCACGTGTCGAACATCCTGATGAAGCTGGACCTCGCCGACCGCACCCAGGCCGCGCTCTGGGCCGTCCGGCACGGCGTCTCGGACGAGAACCGCCCCTGAACCACGGGCCGCCGGCGTCAACTTCTCGCACTCCACTACGCCGAAAGTGCGTAACGCGGCGCCAGACCGTGCCGCCCGTCGCGACCGGCCGTTGTGCAGCGCGCGACCTCACGCCCAGGAAGTCGCGCAGAGCAACGTCCAGGAGGAACGAACCCATGATCACTGCCAGGAAGGCCGCCCTCGTGCTCGCCGCCACCGGGGTCACCCTCGGGGCCGCCGCCAGCTCCGCCTTCGCCGCCGACTCCGACGCGGCCGGCTTCGCGGCGGGGTCCCCCGGCGTCGTCTCGGGCAACAACATCCAGGTCCCGATCAACCTGCCGATCCAGCTGGACGGCAACACGATCAACATCGTCGGGCTCCTGAACCCCGCCTTCGGCAACGTCGGCATCATCCGCTGACCCATCGGGGTACGCACCGCGCCGGTCCCCGGAGCCACCAGGCCCCGGGGACCGGCCGCGTTCAGCCCCGCTGCCGCTCCAACTCCTCGGCGTACGCGTTGTACGCCGCCACCCGCGCCCGGCGCGCAGCTCGCTCCACCGGGCGCAACACCCCCTCGCGCAGCACCATCTGCCCCGCGCTCACCGCCGCCCCAGGCTCCGTCTCGGCCGCGATCTCCACCAGCGCCCCCACCCGCTGCGCCAGCTCCAACACCCGCACCGCGCGCGGCGGATAGCCGGGCGCCAGCACCTGCCGCCCCCGCTCCATCCGCGCCCGGTACGCCTCCAGCCTGGCCAGCGCCATCGGCCCGGCCCCCGCCACGTCGAGCCGCGTCAACTCCTCCGTGGCGTCCCGCAACACCTCGGCCAACTCCCGCTCCGCCTCCCCGAGCGTCGGCACGTCCGCCGGCGGCGCCTGCCGCACCGCCAGGCAACGCCACACCACCTCCGTCAACACGTCCCCGGCGGGACCCGCCTCGCGCACCTCGGGCACGAGCCCCACCCCCGCGCCCGAGGCCAGCACCGCCTCCTCGGCGTCCAGCGCCGCCGCGTTGAACTCCGGCGGCCCGCACAGGCCCAACGGGTGCCCGGGCCGCGGCAGCGCGATCCGCAGCCCCACGGCACCCAGCGCCCGCAGCCGGCCGAACGCCAACGTCAGCCCCACCGGGCCCGACTCGCCGGGCAGATCCACCACGCGGTGCACCGAGTCGGCGCCGACCGCACGCGTCGCGGCGTCGTCCGGCGCCACCAGACCGGCGAAGAGAGCGTTACCCCAGGCGGCGAGCCGCCCCGCACGTGGTTCATCGAGCATGCCCCTACCTTAGGGAAGGAAGGCCAACAAGCCTCCTGACGACAGACTCCGGGAAGCGGTGGCGTAGGTTTTGTCCGTGAGGACGTGCCCACCGGCACCGACGCCACCGAACACCGAGCAACGGCGACCGCAAGGGGAGAGACCGCGCGCATGAGCGATGTACTGGAGCTGGTGGACGTATCCGTGGTCCGCGATGGCCGGGCTCTGGTGGACAAGGTCTCCTGGTCGGTCGCCGAAGGCGAGCGCTGGGTGATCCTCGGCCCCAACGGCGCCGGCAAGACGACCCTGCTGAACGTCGCCTCCAGCTATCTCTTCCCGACCACCGGCACCGCCCAGATCCTCGGCGAGAAGCTCGGCTCCGTCGACGTGTTCGACCTCCGCCCCCGCATCGGCATGGCCAGCAGCGCGCTCGCCGCCAAGCTCTCCCCACGCCAGACCGTCCTCACCACCGTCCTCACCGCCGCCTACGGCATGACCGCCGGCTGGCAGGAGCGCTACGACGAGGTCGACGAGCAGCGCGCCCGCGCCTTCCTCGACCGCCTCGGCATGACCGAGTACCTGGATCGCAGATTCGGCACCCTCTCGGAGGGAGAGCGCAAGCGCACCCAGATCGCGCGCGCCCTGATGTCCGACCCCGAACTCCTGCTGCTCGACGAGCCGGCGGCCGGCCTCGACCTCGGCGGCCGCGAGGACCTGGTACGCCGCCTCGGCCGCCTCGCCCGCGACCCGTACGCACCCTCCATGCTGATGGTCACCCACCACGTCGAGGAGATCGCGCCCGGCTTCACCCACGTGCTGCTCATCCGCCAGGGCAGGGTCCAGGCCGCCGGCCCCATCGACACCACCCTCACCTCCTCCAACCTCTCCCACTGCTTCGGCCTCCCCCTCGTCGTCGAGCGTCGCGAGGACCGCTGGACCGCGCACGGCCTGCCGCTCACCGGCTGAGCCGGCAATCTCCACGAACCCTGTCCGCGGCACCGCGCCCCGACCTACCATGGGCGCGTGGACTTCTGGGTGTGGTGGCTCATCGCCGCCGGTGGATTCGCGATCGCTCTCGTCCTCACCACCATGCCGGAGCTCGGCATGCTCGCGGCCGGCGCCGTCGCGGCGGCCGTCGCCGGCGGCCTGACCGACAGTCTGGTCATCCAGGTCGTCGTGTTCGCCGTCGTGTCCACCGCCCTCATCGTCGCCGTCCAACCCATCGCGCGGCGCTCCCGCACGGGACCACCCGCGCTCAGTACCGGAGTTGACGCCCTGATGGGCAGAACGGCCATCGTGCTGGAGCGAGTTGACGGACACGGCGGGCGGATCAAGCTCGCCGGCGAGGAGTGGTCGGCCCGTTCCCTGAGCGAGGACGACACCTACGAACCCGGTAGTCAGGTCAGCGTCGTCGAGATCGACGGCGCGACCGCGGTCGTGATGTGATGGGCGAGTCACTTCATCGACAATCGTTCCAACTCTTCTAGCCGCAGGGGGAGATACACGATGGACGCCATCATCATCGTGCTGGTCATCCTGGTGGTGCTGGTCGTCATCGCGCTCGTCCAGACGATCCAGGTGATCCAACAGGCAAGCGCCGCCATCGTCGAGCGATTCGGCCGCTACACCCGGACGCTGAACGCGGGCCTCAACATCGTCGTCCCGTTCATCGACCGCATCCGCAACCGCATCGACCTGCGCGAGCAGGTCGTGCCCTTCCCGCCGCAGCCCGTGATCACCCAGGACAACCTGGTGGTGAACATCGACACGGTGATCTACTACCAGGTCACCGACGCCCGCGCGGCGACCTACGAGGTCTCCAACTACATCCAGGCCATCGAGCAGCTCACGGTCACCACGCTGCGGAACATCATCGGAGGCATGGACCTGGAGCGCACCCTCACCTCCCGCGAGGAGATCAACGCGGCCCTGCGCGGCGTCCTCGACGAGGCCACCGGCAAGTGGGGCATCCGCGTCAACCGCGTCGAGCTCAAGGCCATCGAGCCCCCCACCTCCATCCAGGACTCGATGGAGAAGCAGATGCGGGCCGACCGGGACAAGCGCGCCGCGATCCTCCAGGCCGAGGGCATCAGGCAGTCCGAGATCCTCCAGGCCGAGGGCGCCAAGCAGTCCGAGATCCTGCGCGCCGAGGGCGACGCCCGCGCCAAGGCCCTCCGCGCAGAGGGCGAGGCCCAGGCCATCCGCACCGTCTTCGAGGCCATCCACGCCGGCGACGCCGACCAGAAGCTGCTCTCCTACCAGTACGTCCAGATGCTCCCGAAGATCGCCGAGGGCGACGCCAACAAGCTCTGGATCGTGCCCAGCGAGATCGGCGACGCCCTCAAGGGCCTCGGCGGCAACCTCGGCCGCTTCACCGGCGGCGGCAACGGAAACGGCAACGGCGGTGGCGGCGCCCCCCAGGACGGCGGCGTCCCCTCCTTCGACAAGCCCCCGGCCCGCGAGCAGCCCCGCATCGAGTGACGCGGCCCCCGTCGGCGAGAACGACGTGGCCCGTCCCCGGCACCCAGGCGCCGGGGACGGGCCACCTCACGTCACACCGCTCGGATCAGGCCGCGCGCGGCAACGGCAGCCACTCGGGGAGCGCGTCCTCCGCGAGGGCCCCGACCGCCAGCAGCAGCGCGTCCGCCGGCGTCGGCTCGAAGGGCTCGGACAGCAACCGCATCCCCGCCTCGGCGGGCGTACGGTCCGCCTTCCGGTGATTGTCCTCCGCACATGCCGCCACCGTGTTCAACCACGTGTCCCGCCCACCCTGCGAACGCGGCAGCACATGATCGATCGTGGTCGCCCGGCGCCCGCAGTACGCGCACCGATGCCGGTCACGCACCAGCACGCCGCGCCGCGACCACGGGGCCCGTTGTCGGAACGGCACCTTCACATACCGCCGGAGCCGGATCACCTGCGGCACCGGCAGATCCACCGCCGCGGCCCGCACCCGCAGCCCCGGGTGTTCGTGCTCGACCACCGCCTTGTGCTGGATCACCAGGACCACCGCCCGCCGCAGCGAAACCGTCGACAACGGCTCGTAGCTCGCGTTGAGCACAAGGGTCTGCCGCATCCCGCCCACCTCCCGGTCCCTCCCCGCCCCCGTGGCGGGCTGGCTCCAACTGTGCCCCCGGCCCGCCGGGCGGACAATGGAATTTTGCGCGGAGAAGACGCGAAAAAACATGGGCGGGACAACCAACGGAAGATGACGCCGTCAGCCCTGTGCGGGCACCTCGTACTCGCCGATCAGCTGCGCCCGGCCGATGGTGTGGAAGCGCAGGTTGAAGCCGACGAAGGCGGGCGTGGCGTCCGCGTCGGGGCCGAGCTTCTCGCTGTCCACCGCGTACACCGTGAACACGTAGCGGTGCGGGCCGTCACCCGGCGGCGGCGCGGCGCCGCCGAAGTCCCGGGTGCCGTAGTCGTTGCGCGCCTGCACCGCCCCCTCGGGCAGCCCGGCACCGTCCGCGGTCCCGACACCGGCCGGCAGTTCGGTCACCGACGCGGGGATGTCGAAGAGCACCCAGTGCCAGAACCCGCTGCCGGTCGGCGCGTCCGGGTCGTAGCAGGTGACCGCGAAGCTCCTGGTGGACTCGGGGAACCCCGACCACCTGAGGTGCGGCGACCGGTTGCCGGCGGCGTGGACCTGGTCGTCCTTGAGCCGCTCGCCCTCCCGCACGTCGTCGCTCACGACGGTGAACGACGCGACCGGCGGGTGGAAGTCGTGCGGCAGCGGACGCCGTCCGGGTCCGGACATGGCGGAACCTCCTCATCAGGGGAAAACTCGCGGAGGCTAGCCTAGAGAAGCGATGACCGAGAAGCCCGAGAAGAGCCGGCGGAAGAAGCCGTTCGACGCACCGGAGGACACCGCCGCCCGACCGCTTCCCCGCGAGTTCTTCGACCGGCCCGTGCTGGAGGTCGCCCCCGACCTGCTGGGCCGCACCCTGGTCAGGACGACGGAGGACGGCGTCATCACCCTGCGGCTCACCGAGGTCGAGGCGTACGCCGGCGAGCTGGACCCCGGATCCCACGCCTACCGCGGCCGCACGGCGCGCAACGCCACCATGTACGGACCGCCCGGCCACGCCTACGTCTACTTCACCTATGGGATGTGGCACTGCCTGAACCTGGTGTGCGGCCCCGAGGACCACGCCAGCGGGGTGCTGCTGCGCGCCGGCGAGGTGCTCACCGGCGCCGACCTGGCCAGGCGCCGGCGCCCCAAGGCCCGCGGCGACGCCGAGCTGGCCAGGGGCCCGGCCCGGTTGGCCACCGCTCTCGGCGTGGACCGCGCGCTGGACGGCACCGACGTGTGCGGCCCCGACCCGCGCGCGCCGATGCGCGTCCTGCACGGCAGCCCGGTGGGTCTGGAGCGCGTGAGCGCGGGCCCGCGCACGGGCGTCTCGGGGCCCGGCGGCGTCCACCCCTGGCGCTTCTGGATCACCGACGACCGCTCGGTCAGCCCCTATCGACCCCACCAGCCCAGGCGCCGACCCGCTCGACTTGACGAGCCCGGAGCGGGGTCGTAACGTTGGTCGAGTCGCCTGGAGCGGGGCATGAACATCACAGCGGTCGCGAGACCAGCGGATGAGCCCCGTAGGCGGCCATCTACTCTCAGCAACAACCTCCCTCACGCGGGAGCACTTTTCGCACGCCGAAAAGCAGCCCGGGGGAGAGCGGATTAGGAAATGATCCGGAGGTTGGCTAACATGGGTGGAAGAACGAAGGGAAGCCCGGAGGGCCCCGAGAGGGGTCTGAAGTAAGCGTCCGTTCCTTGAGAACTCAACAGTGTGCCAAGAAGTCAATGCCAGATTTTTGATTGATCAATGCGAGAATCAAATTGTTCTCGTGGATGATCTTCTTTGAAGCATTCA
>NZ_JAVREM010000041.1:0-57106 GCF_031845425.1 Streptomyces millisiae | reverse complement strand
AGCGAACGAACCGCCGCCCTCAACGACTACCTCCACACCTACAACTACCATCGCTGCCACACCGCACTCGAAGGCCAACCCCCGATCACCCGCGTTAACAACGCCGCGAGTCAATACACCTAGGCCGTGCGGCGCCGCAGCGTCGCCGCGCCCAGGGCGAGGACGGTGATGGCGCTGGCCGAGACGATCACCGCGTCGCGCACGAAGTCGCCCGTCACGTCCGCGTGTTGGAGGACCTGCGTCATGCCGTCGACCGAGTAGGACATGGGGAGGACGGCGGAGACCGCCTCCAGCACCGGCTGCATCGTGTCGCGCGGGGCGAAGAGCCCGCACAGCAGCAGCTGCGGGAAGATCATCGCCGGCATGAACTGCACGGCCTGGAACTCGGAGGCCGCGAAGGCCGAGACGAAGAGGCCGAGCGCCGTGCCGAGCAGCGCGTTCAGCAGGGCGACGAGCAGCAGCAGCCAGGGCGATCCCGCGATGTCGAGGCCGAGCAGCCAGAGCGCGACGCCGGTGGCCAGCGTGGCCTGGAGGACGGCGAAGGCGCCGAAGGCGAGCGCGTAGCCGGCGACTAGTTCGGCCTTGCCGAGCGGCATGGTCATCAGGCGTTCCAGCGTGCCCGAGGTGCGCTCCCGCAGCGTGGCGATCGAGGTGACCAGGAACATCGTGACCATCGGGAAGATGCCGAGCAGCGAGCTGCCGATGAAGTCGAACGAGCCGCGGTCGGCGTCGAAGACGTAGTAGAGGAGCACCAGCAGCAACACCGGCACCAGCAGCAACAGGGCGATGGTGCGCGGGTCGTGCGCGAGCTGGCGCAGCACGCGGCGGGCGGTGGCGAGGACCCTGCTCGGGCTCAGGACGGCGTTCACACCCGCTCCTCGGCGACGTCGGCGTCCACCAGCCGGAGGAACGCGTCCTCCACGGTCTCGGCGCCGGTGCGGTCACGCAGTTCGGCCGGGGTGCCGTCGGCGAGCAGGCGGCCGGCGCGCATCAGCAGCAGCCGTTCGCAGCGGTCGGCCTCGTCCATCACGTGCGAGGAGATCAGCAGCGTGGTCCCGTGCCGGCCGGCGAGCCGGTGGAAGAGCGCCCACAGGTCGCGCCGCAGCACCGGGTCGAGGCCGACGGTCGGCTCGTCGAGGATCAGCAGTTCGGGTGAGCCGAGCAGCGCGGCGGCGAGGGAGGCGCGGGAGCGCTGGCCGCCGGAGAGGTTGGCGGTGAGCGCGCCGGCGTGCGCCGTGAGGTCGACGTCGGCCAGCGCGGCGTCCACCCGGGCGGCGAGGTCGACGCGCGGGACGCCGAGCACGGCCGCGTAGTACTCCAGGTTCTGCCGGACGGTGAGGTCCGGGTAGACGGACGGCGCCTGCGTCACATAGCCGATGAGGTGCCGCAGCGGCGGGCTGCCGGCCGGTTGGCCGAGGACGTCGAGGGTGCCGGTGACCCGGGCCTGGACGCCCGCTATGGCGCGCATCAGCGTCGTCTTGCCACAGCCGGAGGGGCCGAGCAGGCCGGTGACCGAGCCGCGCCGGACGGTGAAGTCGAGTCCCTTGAGGACCTGGGCGCGGCCGCGCGCGACGCGCAGGTCGCGTGCCCGCACGGCCGCCTCGCCCATCCGAGATTTATTCATCACGCGTTTAATAAAAGCGCCGACCGGCCCCCGGGTCAAGTCCCGGCACCGACGCCGGCACGTAGGCTTGGCGCCGTGGCACATCGCGCGGCAGACCAGAAACCGGCGACGAAGGTGGGGCTCTCGACCGCCTCCGTCTATCCGGAGAACACCGCGGCCGCCTTCGAGATAGCGGGCCGGATCGGGTACGACGGGGTCGAGGTCATGGTGTGGACCGACCCGGTCAGCCAGGACCTGGACGCGTTGCGCCGTCTCTCCGACGAGCACGGCGTGGAGATCCTCGCCGTCCACGCGCCCTGCCTGCTGGTCACCCAGCGGGTCTGGTCCACCGACCCGTGGACCAAGCTCGACCGGGCGCGGGAGGCGGCCGAGCGGCTCGGCGCCGGCACGGTCGTCGTGCACCCGCCGTTCCGCTGGCAGCGCGGCTACGCCCGCCACTTCGTCGCCGGCATGCGGCGGATGCGGAACGAGACGGACGTCACGTTCGCCGTCGAAAACATGTACCCCTGGCGCTACCGGGACCGCGAGATGCTCGCCTACGCCCCCGGCTGGGACCCGACCGACGAGGACTTCCCGCACTTCACGCTCGACCTGTCCCACACCGCCACCTCCCGCAGCGACGCGCTCGCCATGGCCGAGCGGATGGGCGACCGGCTCGGCCACGTGCACATCGCGGACGGCACCGGCTCCGGCAAGGACGAGCACCTGGTGCCGGGGCGCGGCGGCCAGCCGTGCGCGATGCTGCTCCAGCGGCTCGCCGCGTCCGGATACGCGGGGCACGTGGTGGCGGAGATCAACACGCGCCGGGCCACCTCGGCGGCCGAGCGCGAGGCCGACCTCGCCGAGGCGCTGGACTTCACCCGCCGCCACCTCGCGACGCCGGTGCCCCACCCGACCCCCGCGACCCCGTCCGCCGGGACCACCCGGTGAGCTCGGGCCCCACCCCGCCGGCCACCGGGCGCCGGCGGGGCCGGCCGCCGCGCGCCGAGGCGGCGGACGGCTCCCCGGCCACCAGGGACCTGATCCTGGCGGCGGCCCGCGAGGAGTTCGCCGAGCGCGGCTACGACCGGGCCTCGATCCGCGGCATCGCCCGGGTGGCCGGCGTCAACCAGGCCCTCGTGCACCACTACTTCGGCACCAAGGAGCAGGTCTTCGGCGCCGCCGTCGCCGCGGCCGCCGCGCCCGCCACCGACAACCTGGCGCACAGCGCGGACGTGCCGCTCGACCAGTTCGGGCGGTGGTTCACCGGCGTCTTCCTCCAGGTGTGGGAGAACCCGGTCACCCGGGCCCCGCTGCTCGCCATCGCCCGCTCGGCCATCACCAACGACACCGCCGCGGGCATCTTCCGCGGCTTCCTCGGCGCGCGCCTCGTGTCCCGCATCACCGAGCGCATCGGCGACGCGCCGGACGCCCGGCTGCGCGCGGAGCTGGCCGCCGCGCAGCTGGTCGGCACGATGCTGCTGCGGTACATCCTGCGCGTCGAGCCGCTGGCCAGCGCCGACGCGAGCGAGCTGATCGACCGCCTGGCCCCGGCCGTCCAACACCACCTGACCGGCCCGGCCCCCGACCGCGGCGGGGCCCCGGACTACGACGCGGGCACCGACTCCTCGTCGGCCGGGGGCTCGGTCGGCTCCGGGTCCTGATCCTCGGGCGGCGGCGTGCCGGGCGGCGGCTCGGTGGGCGGTGGCTCGGTGGGCGGCGGCTCGGTGACCCCGTCGCCCTCGACGGTGATCACGGCCGCCGCCGGCTCGATCGTGATCCGGCCGCGCCACGGGCCGGCCGGCTCCCGCGCCCGGTCCACCGTGACCTCGATCACGGCCGACTCGCCGGGGTACAGCGTGCCGCCGGTCTCGCTCAACGCCAGCCAGTCGGCGTCGGTGGCCGCGGACCAGTGCACGGGCGCCTCGCCCCCGGCGGTCAGGGTGATCCGGCTGCCGACGTCGGTGGGCACCGCGTCGACCGTCAGCGTGCCGCGCGGGGCGGGGGACGAGGGCTCGCCGCTCCCCCGGTCGGCGCCGCCGGCCGCCTCGCTCTCCGGCCGCTCCTGGCCGGGCGCCGGGGCGCCGTCGGTGGCGGCCCCGGGAGGCGCGTCGTCGGCGCCCGGGCCCGCCCACTCGGCCACGCCCCCGTCCGGCGTCGGCCCGCCACCGCCCGGCCCCGGCTCGGCCCCCGGGACGGCGCCGTCCTCGGCGGTCGCCGCGGTGTCCTCGCCGTCGCCCACCTCGCCGATCACCGGCGCCGAGCGGTACGCGGCCCACAGCGCCAGCACGGGCGCGGCCAGCACGGTGGCCACCACCGTGGTCGTCACGGCCCGGCCCCGCAGCCGCTCGCGGCGCGCCGCCCGGTCCTTCTCCTCCACCGGGAAGCCGGCCCGGTCGTAGCGGGGCGCGTGCTGGGCGCGGGCCCGGTGGATCGCCAGCCTGGCCGCGCGCACCGCGGTCAGCGGCGCGGCCAGCACGGTGAGCCGGCCGGCGCCGCCGGGCGAGGTGCCGGGCCAGCCGACGCCGGCCATGGCCCGCTGGGCCACGAGCCGGCAGGACGGGCACTCGTCGACGTGCCGCACCAGCTCGCGGCGCAGCCCGGGGCCGAGCAGCAGCATCCGGTCGTCGCCGGAGAGCGCCGCGACGGCCGGGCAGCCGGCCGCGTCGACGGCGGCCAGCGCGGCCCTGGTGCGCTCGACCTCGCAGGCCGCGGTGGTGAGCAGGGCGTGCGTCGCCGAGGCGGAGAGCCGCAGCACGCGGGCGACCTCGGGCACCGAGAGCTGGTGGCGGACGGCGAGCTCCAGGGCCTCGCGCTGCTCCCGGGTGGTGCCGGCGGCCTCGGGCCAGGCGAGCGCGGCCAGCTCCCGGCGGCGGTGCCTGGCCTCCTCGTGGTCGCCGACGGCGCGCGGGCCCGCCGTGCCGCCGTCCTGGTCGGCGGCGAGCCGGCGCACGCACACCCAGCGGGCGAGCGCGTAGAGCCAGGGGCGCTGGAGCTCGGGCGCGGCGGGCCGGCGGCCGCGCTCGTGCTGCCGCTCGGCGAGCGCCAGCGCCTCGCCGAGGGCGGCGGTCGCGGCGTCGTGCTCGCACATGATCGACAGGCAGTAGGTGAAGAGCCCGTCCAGGTACGCCTCGTCGTAGGCCTCGGCATGCGCCGAGCCGCGCGCTGGCCCGGCGGCCGCGGCCCGCCCGGCGTGGCCACCCGCGCGGCGCCGGTCGCCTCGTCGGCGGTCGACGCGCGTGGGCCCGACGCGCTCTGCGAGGCCGACGGGTTGTTGCGCCGGATCGGCGCGCAGGGCTCGCGAGGGAGCGCCGCGCACGGGGTCCACGCGCTGAGCATCACCGTGATGCGGTGCCTCGACACGCTGACGGTCGGCACGCCAGGGCTCCCCGGGCGCCCCGCGTGGCGGCTCAACGCGCGACGGCGCGCCCCGCTGCGCCGGCTCGGCGCCCTGCGCGTCCACGCGCGAAGGCGCGTCCTGTTGTGTGGGGTCGGCGCGCGTGGCACCGTCGCGCGCCCCGCGGCGGGACGCACCTTCGAACCGGTAGGCCGGCAGGCCGGAACGGTGGGCCGACAGGCCGGCACGTCGGGTCATCACCCAGCGACCGTAGGCGCCCGGCGGTCGCCTGCCGCGCCACCCGCGCGAGGTTCCCCCTAACGGGTGAGTTCACGGTGACAGGGGCGACGACGATGTGTCAGTGCCCGCCGGTAACGTTCCGCACATGGCTCGCAAAGCTGATCGTCCCGCGTACCGGTGCTCCGAGTGCGGCTGGTCCACCGCCAAGTGGCTGGGCCGCTGCCCCGAGTGCCACGCCTGGGGCACGGTGGAGGAGGTCGGCGCGGCGCCGGCGCTGCGCACCACCCCGGTGGCCAGGGTGGCCTCGCCCGCGCTGCCGATCGGCCAGGTGGACGGGCAGCGGGTGACCGCCAGGGGCACGGGCGTGCCGGAGCTCGACCGGGTGCTCGGCGGCGGCCTGGTGCCGGGCGCCGTGGTGCTGCTGGCCGGCGAGCCGGGCGTCGGCAAGTCCACGCTGCTGCTCGACGTGGCGGCCAAGGCAGCCTCGGCCGACCGGCCGACGCTCTACGTCACGGGCGAGGAGTCGGCCGGCCAGGTGCGGATGCGGGCCGACCGGATCGGCGCCATCCACGACCACCTCTATCTCGCCGCCGAGACGGACCTGGCGTCCGTGCTGGGCCAGTTGGACGTGGTGAAGCCGGCGCTGCTGGTCCTCGACTCGGTGCAGACGATCGCCTCCGCCGAGCTGGACGGCGCGCCCGGCGGCATGGCCCAGGTGCGCGAGGTGGCCGGCGCGGTGATCCGGGCCTCCAAGGAGCGCGGCATGGCCACCATCCTGGTGGGCCACGTCACGAAGGACGGCGCGATCGCCGGGCCCCGGCTGCTGGAGCACCTGGTGGACGTGGTGCTCCACTTCGAGGGCGACCGGCACGCCAGGCTGCGCCTGGTGCGCGGCGTGAAGAACCGGTACGGGGCCACGGACGAGGTGGGCTGCTTCGAGCTGCACGACGAGGGCATCACCTCGCTCGCCGACCCCTCGGGCCTCTTCCTCACCCGGCGGGACGAGCCGGTGCCCGGCACCTGCCTCACGGTCACCCTGGAGGGCCGCCGGCCGCTGGTCGCCGAGGTGCAGTCGCTCACCGTCGCCACCCAGATCCCCTCGCCCCGGCGCACCACCTCGGGTCTGGAGACCTCGCGGGTGTCGATGATCCTCGCCGTCCTCGAGCAGCGCGGCCAGATAGCGGCCCTGGGGAAGAACGACATCTACACGGCGACGGTGGGCGGGGTGCGGCTCTCGGAGCCGGCCGCCGACCTGGCCGTCGCCCTGGCCCTGGCCAGCGCCGCCAGCGACACCCCGCTGCCGAAGAACCTGGTGGCGGTGGGTGAGGTGGGGCTCGCCGGCGAGGTGCGGCGGGTCACCGGGGTGCAGCGGCGGCTGTCCGAGGCGTCGCGGCTCGGCTTCACGCACGCGCTGGTGCCGGCGGACTCGGGCGAGGCGCCGCCGGGGATGCGGGTGATCGAGGTCGCGGACATCGGGGAGGCGCTGCGGGTGCTGCCCGCCCGCCGCCCCCGGCGGCCGCGCGAGCCCGGGGACGAGGCGCTGGCGGCCGAGCCCAGCCGGGGAGCGGAGGCGCGCCGGTAGACTCATGCGCATTCGTCTCGTCCCCCGGAGGATTGCATGGCAGCCAGCGACCGGCCGGCGGGTCCGGCCAGGGCCGGGGGTGGCTCCGGAGGTGAGGGCCTGCTCCGGGCCGCGCTGAGCGCCGTGGCCCCCGGCACCCAGCTGCGGGACGGCCTGGAGCGCATCCTCCGGGGGAACACGGGCGGCCTGATCGTCCTCGGCGTCGACCGCACGGTGGAGTCGCTGTGCACGGGCGGCTTCGTGCTGGACGTCGAGTTCACGGCGACGCGGCTGCGCGAGCTGTGCAAGCTGGACGGCGCGGTCATCGTGGACCGGGACATCTCCCGGATCGTGCGGGCCGGCGTGCAGCTGGTGCCCGACCCCAGCATCCCCACCGAGGAGACCGGCACCCGGCACCGCACCGCCCAGCGGGTCTCCATCCAGACGGGCTTCCCGGTCGTCTCGGTCAGCCAGTCGATGCGCCTGGTCGCGCTCTACCTGGACGGCCAGCGGCGGGTCCTGGAGGACTCGGGCGCGATCCTGTCCCGCGCCAACCAGGCGCTGGCCACCCTGGAGCGGTACAAGCTGCGGCTCGACGAGGTCACCGGCACGCTCTCCGCGCTGGAGATCGAGGACCTGGTGACCGTGCGGGACGTGGCGGCGGTCGCGCAGCGGCTGGAGATGGTGCGCAGGATCGCCGCCGAGATCGCCGAGTACGTCGTCGAACTCGGCACGGACGGCCGGCTGTTGTCGCTCCAGTTGGACGAGCTGATCGCCGGCGTCGAGCCGGAGCGGCAGCTGATCGTCCGGGACTACATCCCGGAGGCCGCCGGCAAGCGTTCCCGCCGGGTGGCGGCCGCGCTCGCCGACCTGGACGCGCTCGACCACGTCGAGCTGCTGGAACTGCCCACGGTGGCCCGCGCGTTGGGTTACGGCGCGTCCCCCGAGGCGCTGGACACCACGGTCTCGCCGCGCGGCTTCCGGCTGCTGGCCAAGGTGCCGAGGCTGCCGGGACTGGTCATCGACCGCCTCGTCGACCACTTCGGCGGCCTGCAGAAGCTGCTCGCCGCCAGCGTGGACGACCTCCAGGCGGTGGACGGCGTCGGCGAGACCCGCGCCCGCTCGGTCCGCGAGGGCCTCTCCCGGCTCGCCGAGTCCTCGATCCTCGAGCGGTACGTCTGACGCTCCGCCGGGCGGGCCGTCAGTCCTCCTCCAGGAGGAACGACGTCTGCACCACCTCGTAGCCGTCCAGCGTGGCCTCCGCGAGATAGGTGCCAGGATCCGCCGCCCGGCCCGGGCTGCCGCACGCGTCGGCGTCCGAGTGCCGCTGGTCCCAGCTGATGGCGTGGCTCGCGGTGCCGCCCGCCGGCACGGCGGTCGGCACGGAGCGCGCGCCCTCCGGGCAGTGGGCCGAGGACCACACCAGGTCGTCCTCGGCGTCCGAGAGGGTGACCGTCAGCCGGTCGAGCCCGAAGTCCAGCGCGCAGGCCGCGCCCGAGCCGTTCTGCGCGGTGAGCCGCAACTCCGGCTCGTCCTCGGGGCCGTACGCGTTGGCCTCGCTGCGCAGCGACAGCGTCACGTCGCCCGGCCCGCAGGCCGGCAGCCCCGCCGGGTCGAGCGCGGCGCCGCCGCCGCTGCCGCCCGCGTCCGTCTGCTGGCCGCCGCCGCCCGCACCCGCGCCCGCGTCCTCGCCGGCGCCGTCCGCCTCACCGTCACCGGCACCGCCACCGGCCCCCGCCGAGCCGTCCTCCTCGTCGGCCGTGGACTCCTCGCGCCCGCCGGGACGTTCGTCGATCAGCGACTCCGAGGGCTGCGGCGACCCCGGCGTGATGGTCTCGGCAGGGCCGCCGTTGCCGTCGTCGCCCGCGTTGTCGGAGCCCCCGCCCCCGCCTCCGCCACCGCCCCGCAGCGCCCAGAACACGAGCAGCGCCACCAGCGCGAGCAGCAGCAGGAGCACGGCCCTGCGACGCCAGTAGATGGCAGAGGGCAACGGCCCGACCGGAGTACGCAGAGATCCCACGCGGAAACCTTACGAGACTTCGGTCACTCTCTCGCGCCCCACCCTTCGCACTACGCGGGTCAACACGCGCGCGCGGTCCGCTTTGTGCCGTGCCCGCGACATGCCAGGATCGCCCTTGCCATGACTGCGACGACTGCGACCACAGCCACCGACCCGAGCACCGCCACCGGCGCGCCGACGACAGCCGACGACCACACCGCCCTCCACTCCCGCGTCATCGAGTGGTTCGGCAAGCATGCCCGCGACCTGCCCTGGCGTCGGCCCGAGGCCGGTGCCTGGGGTGTGATGGTCAGCGAGTTCATGCTCCAACAGACGCCGGTCAACCGCGTCCTGCCGGTCTACGAGGAGTGGCTCAGGCGCTGGCCGCGCCCCGCCGACCTGGCCGCCGAGGCGCCCGGCGAGGCGGTGCGCGCCTGGGGCCGCCTGGGCTACCCGCGCCGGGCCCTGCGCCTGCACAGCGCGGCCGCCGCCATAGCGGAACGGCACGGCGGCGAGGTCCCGACCGACCACCACCAGTTGCTCGCGCTGCCCGGCGTCGGCGAGTACACGGCGGCCGCGGTGGCCTCGTTCGCCTACGGGCAGCGGCACGCGGTGCTGGACACCAACGTGCGGCGGGTGTTCGCCCGCGCGGTGACGGGCACCCAGTTCCCGCCCAACGCCACCACCGCGGCGGAGCGCAAGCTGGCCCGGATGCTGCTCCCCGAGGAGCCGGCGACCGCGGCCGGTTGGGCGGCGGCCACCATGGAGCTCGGCGCGCTGCTGTGCACGGCGCGCGCGCCGGAGTGCGGGCGTTGCCCGATCGCCGACCTCTGCGCCTGGCGCCGCGCCGGCTCCCCACCCCACGAGGGCCCGGCCCGCCGCGGCCAGACGTACGCCGGGACCGACCGCCAGGTGCGCGGCAAGCTGCTCGCCGTGCTGCGCGAGGCCGTGGCGCCGGTGCCGCAGTCGGTGCTCGACCGCGTCTGGCACGACCCGGAGCAGCGGGCCCGCGCCCTGTCAGGACTGCTCAGCGACGGCCTGGCCGAGCGCCTTCCGGACGGCCGGTACCGTCTCCCGGGCGCGCGTTGAGCGTCGGCCGCCCCTCGTCCGGCGCCAGCGGCGGCACCACCGTCCTGGCGTCGACGCCGGCGAACCACAGTCCGATCAGATAGGCCGCCGTCGCCTCGAGCAGCCCCGCCCGGTCGAGCCCACCGCCCGGGACGGGAACGCACCCGAGGTCGGCGACGAGCCGCCCCACCGTCTCCACCGCCGCCGGATCGTCCCCACAGACCGGCACGGCGAACGGGGTGGGGCCTCCCGGTGCCTGCCGCCAGAACTCGCTGCTGGCCAGGCTGAACGCCTTCACCACCCGCGCCCCGGGCGCGGCGGCCGCGATCCGCTCCGCCATGGCAGGACCGCCGGCCGTGGCCAACGCGACCCTGCCGGGTATGAGCGGATTGGTGCAGTCGACCACCACCCGCCCTGCGAGCGACCCCGCCTGCCGCACCACGTCCTCCGCGACCTGACTCGGCACCGCGACCAGCACCACCTCCCCGAACGCCGCCGCCTCGACGAAACCACCGCGCCCGCTCGCCCTGACCTCGTGTCCGGCCTCCTCCCACCGACCGCCGAGCGCCCGGGCCATGTTCCCGGCCCCCAGAATCCCGATCCGCACTTCTTGCCCCTCTCTAGCTTTCCTGGCTGAGAGGGGAACGGTAGGAAACCCGAAAGGTACCGATCGGTGTTCATCGCGGACTGCCAGGCCAGGCTGGCCTTCGACCTGCTCGCCCACACCTGGAACCCGGTGCTGCTCTGGACCCTGCGCCACGGCCCCGCCCGCCCCGCCGACCTGCGCCGCCGCGTCGGCGGCATCAGCCCCAAGGTCCTGACCGAGACCCTGCGCCGCCTCGAACACCACGGCCTCGTCACCCACCGCCGCTACCGCGAGGCGCCACCCCGCGTGGAGTACGAACTGACGGCGCTGGGCCGTACGCTGCTGCCAGCCATCGAGGCGTTGGGCGACTGGGCACACACCCACGGCGACGACGTCCTCGCGGCGCAGGACCGTGCCCGTTGACGTGTGGGGAGGGGACCGCCTGCCATGGACATCGGAACCACCGGCTTACGGCTCGCGTCGAGCGCCGTCGCACCACTCGTCAAACGGCTGTTCCGGCAGGACGGACCAGGCGCCGGCCTCGTCGACAAGCCGGTGCGGCTCTCGTCCCTCGTCTCCTTCCGAGGCGAGAAGCGCACGCTGACCGACCGTGACGTGGAGAAGCTGGCCACCGAGCTGACGCTGCGCGCGGCGAAGGCGACGGGGCCGCACGACACCCCGCTGGAGCTCGACCGCATCATGGTCGCCGACCTGCTGGCCAGGTCACTCCAGGCACTCGGCGACCTCGACATGGACGACGTCCAGGCGGTCCGCCTCGGTCCTGACGCCTTGGCTCGCGCGCTCCGCCAGAACACCGACGAACTCTCCTCCGACGCGACGGTCTTCTACGACCGGGTGCTGGCCCTGGCCTGCCTCCACGTCCTGGACTTCTTCACCAAACGGTCGACGTTCGTGGCCCGTACGTTGGTCGAGCAGACCCGCCAGCAGGAGCGGATCATCCACACCCTGGATCTGCTGGTGGAACGCGTCTCCTCCCAGTCCGCCGAGGACGCCGCCTTCGAGGACCGCTACCGGAACTATCTGGTCCGCCGGCACAACAAGCTCACCATCTTCGGCATCGACGTCGACGACGAATGGCCGCTGGACGACGCCTACCTGAGCCTGGAGACGACGGAACGCGCCCCCGTCCACGGGGGTGGTGACGGCATCCCCACCCCACCGCAGCGCGCCGAACGCGCGCTCTCCGGCCGCCACCGGGTCCTGCTGCGCGGCGTCGCCGGCTCGGGCAAGACGACCCTCGTCCAGTGGCTCGCGGTCACCACCGCCGAACACCGTTTGAGCACGGAGCTCTCCCACCTCATCGGCCTGGTGCCGTTCGTCCTCCCCATGCGGACCCTGACCCGGGCCGGTCAGGAACTCCCCATGCCCGAGGACTTCCTCACCGCCGTCCGCTGCCCCCACACCCCGCCACGCGGCTGGGTCGAACGCGTCCTGGCCAATGATCGTGGTCTGCTCCTCATCGACGGCATCGACGAGATCCCCGAGCAGGAACGCGACCGCACCCGCGCCTGGCTCCGGGAGCTACTGCGGGAGTTCCCCGGCAGCGTGTGCGTGGTGACGGCCCGGCCGTCGGCTGTTCGCGAGGACTGGCTGGCCGCCGACGACTTCACCGAGCTGTCGCTGGCCCCGATGAACCGCAAGGACGTGACGGCGTTCGTGCAGCGCTGGCACCGGGCCGCAGAGGCGGACGAGACCGAGGCCGAAGCCCTCCTCACCGCCATCCGCAGCCGCCCCGACCTCAGCCGGCTGGCCACCAACCCCCTGATGTGCGGCCTGATCTGCGCCCTGCACCGCACCAGCCACGGCTACCTTCCACGCGGGCGCGAGGCGTTGTACGACGCGGCGCTGCGGATGCTGCTCGAACGCCGCGACCAGCAACGCAAGATCGACCACGGTCTGCGGTTGGACGCGCCGTCCCAGACGCTGCTGCTCCAGCGCCTGGCCTACTGGCTGATCCGCAACGGCCACTCGGAGCTCGATCGCGAGGACGCGCTGGACCTGATCTCCCAGGTTCTCCCCTCCATGCCGCAGGTCTCGGCCCAGGGCGACGCGGAGGCGATCCTCCGCCACCTCCTCGACCGCTCGGGCCTCCTCCTGGAACCGACCGAGGGCGCGCTCACCTTCGTCCACCGCACCTTCCAGGACTACCTGGCCGCCCGCGAGGCCATCGAGGCCCGCGACTTCCCCCTGCTGATCAAGAACGCCCACCTCGACCAGTGGGAAGACGTCATCCGCATGGCCGTGGCCCACGGCCGCCCCGCCGAACGCGCCCGTCTGCTGAAGGGCCTGATCAAGCGTGGCGACACGGTGAAGAAGCACCGCATCCGGCTGCACCTGCTGGCGATGGCCTGCCTGGAACACGCGACGCAGCTCGATCCTGCCGTACAGGAGATGGTGACCTCGCGCGCGGCCGAGCTGATCCCGCCGGTCAACTGGCGAGAAGCGCAGGCCCTCGCCGCAGCCGGTGACGTGGTGCTGGAACTCCTACCGGGGCCGGAGCAACTGGCGCTGAATGAAGCGTGGAACGTGATACACACCATCACCCAGGTGGGCGGTGATGCGGCACTCAAGCCTCTGGCCCGCTTCTGCGACCACCCATCGCGCTGGTTGACGAACAAGATTGCCGGCGCCTGGGGTTCTTTCGACATCGCAGACTTCGCCGACACAGTCATCCCCAAACTTCCAGCCGACGCGGGCATATCCGTGAGCACCGTGGAGCAACTCGCCCATCCATGCGTACGGGGTCGTCGCCTCCGGGCCAGCAACGTGGATCCCGACGATCTGGTGCGTGCCGGCGTCGCCGACCAGGTGGAATCGCTCAGCTACACGAGACCGGTCGACCTTGCGCGTCTCACATGCTTGAGCCGTGTGACTCGGCTAAAACTGTATTTCAAGATGCGAAGCGCGGATCTCGGGTTTCTCGCTCAGCTTCCGCTCACCAACCTCGACATCTCGCTCGATCCAGCCATGGAACCGAAAGGCATCCACCTTCTCCACAGCATTGGTGAGTTTATCGTCCGTCTTAATCGGACGCACCACCCGCTGCGGCAACTGCCACCCGGCGCACCAGTCACCTGGCTCATCCTTGACGCACCGGCGCACGGTTTGGACGAACTTGACGACTTCCCCCGGCTGACGGATCTGTCCCTCTGGGGCCGCGAAGCATCCCTGACCACGGGTGACTGGCAACGGATCGCCAACTTGGAGAAGCTGGCGCAGCTCTACCTCTATCCGAAACCCCTGCGGAGTCTTCCCCCCAGCCTGGTGTTCCCCAGCGTCACCCAGCTCCACGTACTCTCTGCCGCGTACACGCCCATCGATCTCGAAGCGCTGGTCAGGGCTTTCCCCGCGATCCAGACCCTCCGCCTGATGGAGACGAACTCGCTCGATGTCTCGCCACTCGGAAAGCTGCCTTCACTCAGGAAGCTACGCTTGGAGGAAGCGCGCGGCTCCACCAACTGGAGGTCGCTGCGTGACGTGGAATTGGTTGTCACGCCAGCGCCTCGCTATGGCTCAGCCAACGTCTACAACTGAAACCACACCGACTTTCCCGGCCCCGGCGCGTGCCGGCAGACCTCCCACCGACGCGCGCAACTGCTGAGCAGCAGTAGCCCACGGCCGTGCTCCTGGTCAACCGCCGGGGAGGCGTCCGGCAGGCGCGGCATGCCCGGCCCCTGGTCGTACACCCGCACCTGCAACTCCCCCTCCGGCGACCAGCAGGCGTGTATGTCGACTGGCGGCGGGGTCCGGCAGCACAGCGACGCGTTGATCGCGTTGCTGACCACCTCGGAGGTCAACAGCGCTGCCGTCTCGATCAGTTCGCCGTTCAGCGGGACGGCGCTCCGCAACGCGGTCCGCATCGCGTCGCGTGCGGTGCGGACCCAGCTGGGATGAGCCGGGAACCGCAACGTGAAGTCGGCGGTCCCGGACCGGACAGGAACGAGGCACATGAGCCCTACTCCTCCACTCTCGGGGAGTTACCGTCCGGACACTAAGCGATATGGGATGAACTATGCAACCTAAACTGTGAACCCCAACTCCATCGAGTGGCGTGCCGGTCGGCACAACCGGCAGACTGACCGCCGATGCAAGGAAGGCTGGAGGATGGGACTGCGCGTCAACCCGACTCAACGGCAGCGACGCCTGGGGCTGGAGCTGCGAAAGCTTCGTGAAGCCAGTGGGCTCACCGGGCCGGAGGCAGGCGCCTTCATCGGTGTCGGTCGTGCCCACATGAGCCACATCGAGGCTGGCCGAACACACATTCCGGAGGACAAGCTCCGCACGCTCGCCGAGGTCTATGGTTGCAAGAGCCACCAGCTGGTCGACGAGTTGGTGGCGATGACGCGAACGACCGGCAAGGGCTGGTGGACCGACTTCAAGCGGGTGGTGGACGACCGAGCGCGCGACCTCGCCGAGTTGGAGTCAACGGCTACCAGTCACCGCTGTTTCCAACTGATCTACATCCCTGGCCTGCTCCAGACGCCCGCCTACATGCGCGCCCTCATGGAGAACGCCGAACCCGATGCGCCAGCGTCCCGCATCGACCGCTACGTCGAGTTCCGCCTGCGGCGACAGGAGGTGCTGCGCCGTGAGCCACCGCCGCACTATCACGCGGTGATCCACGAAGCGGCGTTCCACATGCGCCACGTGGGACGGGAAGCGATGCGCGAACAGATCGAGCACCTGGTCCACCTGGCGCAGCGGCCCCACGTCGAGATCCAGCTGCTGCCGTTCAAGGCACCCCGCTATCCCGCGACCTCCGGCACGGCGCTGGTGATCTACGAGTCGGCCTGCCCTGAACTCCGCACCGTCTACGTCGAGCATCCGGTCTCGTCGATGTTCCTGACGGATGACGACCGCATCAGCCAGTTCTCACACGATTTCGATCGGTTGAGTAGCGTGGCACTGACCCCGCTCGATCCGGCGGATACCAGCCCCGACAGCTCACACGGCCTGGTGCAGCACCTGCTGTACGGCCTGTAGGGAGGGACCCGTGCCGAACCTCCAGTGGCAGAAGTCGTCGTTCAGCGGCGGCTCCGGCAGTGGCGAGTGCGTCGAACTCGCCGCCATATCCGCCGGCGGCGTCGTGCTTCTCCGTGAGAGCGACGACGCGGACACCATCCTCGCCGCGCGGCCCGACGCCTGTCGCGCCCTGCTCGCGCAGATCAAGCGCGGCAGGCTCGGCAGTCTCTCGCCTCGGCGCTGAGACGTTGGCGAGACCAACAAACAGGCGTATCGTTGGGCGCGCCAACATTGGTGAGAGCATCGAGGAGGCGCCATGTCCGCCGCTGCCCGGATCGCCGATCGGGTCGAGATCGCCGAGTTGTTCGCCCGGCTGGCCAACCTGCTGGACGAGTGCCGTCACGACGAGGCCCACACCGTCTACGCCGACGACATCGTGGTGCGTTCGCCGCGCGCTGAGCTGCGTGGCATCGACGAGGTGACCGCGTATCTGAAGCGAAGCCAGGTGGCAGGGGACCGCACCCAGCACACGCACGGTGACGTGCTGGTGGAGGTCGACGGTGACCGCGCGAAGGCCACGGCGAACCAGCTCACGCACTTCTACCGCGACGGCGAACCGCCCCACCGGAGGAGCGGCCTGCGGGTGGCCTGCGAGGCCGTGCGGACCCCCGCGGGGTGGCGGTTCGACGACATGCGGATCACGCTCGCCTGGACGGACGGGAAGTGACGCAGTGAACCACCGTCACCCCTCCGCCCGGCGGACCCGCCGGACCTCGCGGTCGATCGCCCAGGCGTCGGCGACCGGGCCGAGGTGGGTGAGCTTGTCGGGGTTGATGACGGTGCGGATGGTCTGGATCCGGCCGTCGAGCACGTCGAGCACGAAGGTGTGCAGGATCGCGCCGTCCCGGTCGCGGAGGATCGCGCCGGGCTGGCCGTTGATCTCGTGCGGCTCGAACGTGACGTCGATCCGGAGCAGCCAGGGGTAGACGGAGCCCAGCAGCCGGGCCACGTTCTCCGCGCCCACGACGGCCTGTGCCAGTTGCGGGGCCTTGCCGCCGCCGTCTCCGACGAGTTGGACGTCGGCGGCCAGCAGGTTCTGGAGCCCGCCCACGTCTCCCTCCTTCAGCGCGTCGAGGAACCGGGTCGCCAGCTCCTGCCGTTCCCGGCGGTCCGCCGCGAAGCGTGGGCGGTCGGCCGCCATGTGGCGGCGCGCCCGCACCAGCAGTTGCCGGCACGCCGCCTCGGAGCGGCCCACCGTCCCGGCGATCTCGTCGAAGCCGAAGCCGAAGACCTCCCGCAGCAGGAAGACCGCCCGCTCCAGCGGGCTGAGCCGCTCCAGCAACAGCAGCGCCGCCATCGACACCGAGTCGGCCAGCTCCGCCGAGCGTGCCGGGTCCTGGTAGGGATCGTTCAGCAGCGGCTCGGGGAGCCAGGGCCCGACGTACTCCTCGCGCCGCACCCGCGCGGAGCGCAGCACGTCGATCGAGATCCGGGTCACGGTGGCCGCCAGGAAGGACTTGGTCGAGGTGGGCCGGGTCGTCGACGCGTCGTACCGCAGCCACGTCTCCTGGACCGCGTCCTCGGCCTCGCTCACGCTGCCCAGGATCCGGTAGGCGATCGAGAACAGCAGCGGCCGTAGTTCCTCGAACTCCTCGACCTTGCTCACCACGGTTTCCTTCCCTTTCGCTAGAAGGACTCGGGGCCGAGGCGGCCCCAGGCCACGAACGCCGCGAGGGCGAGGTAGACCACGTTCAGCGCGACGAGCGCGAACTCGCCGCGCCGGCCGTGGGTCATCGTCGCGCCGAGCATGAGCACGACCCAGCAGAGGGCGGTCACCGGCACCAGAGCAGGCGCGATGTCGACCGCGGCGGGCAGGATCAGGCCGACGGCGGCCAGGAGCTCCAGGATCCCGAGGGTTCTGACGGGGCCGGCGCCGGCGTCCCCGGTCCATCCGCCGCCATAGGCCGCGGCCAGTTTCTCCACGGGGACGAAGGTCTTGGTGATGCCGCCGGTCAGGGCGACGGCGGCCAGCAGTCCGGCGCCGATCCACAGGGCGAGGTTCATCAGTGGAACTGCCCGACCTCGTAGCCGCCGGCCGGCTGCTGGGTGATGATGTTCAGCCGGTTCACCGCGTTCAAGAAGGAGACGAGCATCACCAGCGCGGTGAGCTGCCCCTCGTCGTGGTGCTTGGCGGCCAGCTCCCACACCTCGTCGCTGACCCCGGTGGCCGCGTCCGCGACGCGGGTGCCCTCCTCGGCCAGCGCCAGCGCCGCGCGCTCGGCCTCGGTGAAGACGGTGGCCTCCCGCCACGCCGCGACCAGGTTCAGCCGGACCGCGGTCTCGCCGGCCGCGGCGGCCTCCTTGGTGTGCATGTCGAGGCAGACGGCGCAGCCGTTGATCTGGCTGACGCGCAGCGCGACCAGCTCCTGCGTGGCGGCCGGCAGCGGCGACTCCTTGAGCGCCTTGCCCGCCGACATGAAGTACTTGAGCGCCTTGCCGGCGGTCGGGCTGGCGAAGTAGTTCAGTCGCGCGTCCATGGTGTGCTCCTCGGTGCTCGTGAGTGGGTGGCTACACCCCCGAGACGAGGTAGCCCGACGCCCTGTGACACGGGCGGATGTGACCCGCGTCTCCCCGTCGCCGGTGCGACGCGATCGCGACGGATCGCGCGACGGATTGTCAGTGCCTCCGGCGATGATGGTGGGTATGAGCGTTCCCGCCTTCCGGGAGAACCAGCAGCTGCCAGCCTGGGCCGACACCGTCGGCCCAGGCTGGGCGGCGTTGCTCGAGGGGCTGCATCGGCGGCTGCTTGAGCTGGCGCCCGACTACCGGATCGAGGTGTGCGAGCGGCGCCTCGGCGGCCTGCGGATATGGGTGGCCGAGCGCTTCGACGAGGCGGGCGAGTTCGACGGTCACTGGATGGACGCGGCGGCCCGGCTCACGGAGGCGGCGGAGCGGGACTCGGAGCGCACGTGCGAGCTGTGCGGGCGGCCAGGCCAGCCGAGGTTCGGCGGCGGGCGGCACGGCACGTGGATCACCGCGCTCTGCGACCCGTGCTCGGCCGACGAGCGCCGCCGCTCGGCGCCGTTGCCAGGGGCCGGGGAGGCCGGGAGACTTCAGGGTGGCCCAGCCTGAAGGAGGCCGCCGAGTCGGCGTCGGGCGGGCGTCGGGTGGCGACCAGACCTGGGACACCCCGGAGCTGCTGCGGCTGATGGGCAACGAGCGGCTCTACCGGGCGACGAGGTGTTGCGCCTGGAGCCGCACGTCGACGCCTCGGTGCCGCCCGGGATGGACTTCCTGTTCACGCCGGAGGAGGTGCGGGCCGCCCGGGCCGCCGGCGCGGACGGCCGGGCGCTGCACCACGGGTGGAAGCGGATCACCCACCTGGAGACCGTGGAGGTGACGGGCCCGGCCGGCTCGTTCGCGCTGCTGCACCACCCGATGTCGCACGCCGCCTCGCGCAACCGGCGGCCGACGACCCGCGTCGCGCAGTTCATGCGCTAGGTGCGCGTGCCGCTGCCCGACGGCGGCGCAAGGGCCGCCGCCTTCAGCTGGAGGTAGCGGCGCTCCGGGACGCTGAGGGTGCGGGCGGCGGCGCGCTGGTAGGCGGCGCGGGCGGCCTCGTGGTCGCCGGTCATCTCCAGCAGGTGGCCGCGCACCGCGTCGAGGCGGTGGTGGTCGGCGAGCGTGCCGTCCGCGTCGAGCGCGGCCAGCCGGTCGAGCCCGACGCGCGGGCCGAGCGCCATGGCGGCCGCGACGGCGCGGTTGAGCTCGGTCACCGGGCCGGGGGCGAGTTCGGCCAGCACGTCGTAGAGGGCGAGGATCTGCGGCCAGTCGGTGTCCTCGGGCCCGGCCGCCTCGTCGTGCACGGCGGCGATGGCGGCCTGGACCTGGTAGGGGCCGAGCGGGCCGGGGGCGGCGAGCGCGGCGCCGACCAGCTCGGTCCCCTCGTCCACGGCGTGCTTGTTCCAGCGGGTGCGGTCCTGCTCGGCCAGCGGGATCAGCTCGCCGCCGGTGCCGGTGCGGGCGTCGCGGCGGGCGTCGGTCAGCAGCATCAGCGCGAGCAGGCCCGTCACCTCGCCGTCGTGCGGCACCAGTCGGCGCAGGGCACGGGTCAGCCGGATGGCCTCGGTGGCCAGCTCGGCGCGGTGCAGCGCCTGCCCCGAGGTGGCGGTGTGGCCCTCGTTGAAGACGAGGTAGAGCACCCGGAGGACGGGGGTGAGCCGGGCCGGGAGCTCATGGGCGCTCGGGGTGGCGAACCGGGCGCCCGCCTGCTTGATGGTCTTCTTGGCGCGGCTGATGCGCTGCGCCATCGTCGACTCGGGGACCAGGAACGCGCGGGCGATCTCCGCGGTGGTCAGGCCGCCGACGGCGCGCAGGGTCAGCGCGATCTGCGAGGCGGTCGACAGGGCCGGGTGGCAGCAGAGCACCAGCAGCGTCAGCGTGTCGTCCTCGCGCGGGTGGCGTGACTCGCCGGGCGGCGGGGCGTGCAGGTCGTCGGCCGGGGTGAGGGCGGCGACGGTCTCCTCCCGACGCCGACGGGCGGTCTCGGCGCGCAGTTCGTCGAGCAGCCGGCGCGAGGCGACACGGATCAGCCAGCCGCGCGGGTTCTCGGGGGTGCCGTGCGCCGGCCACTGCTGGGCGGCGGCCAGCAGCGCCTCCTGCACCGCGTCCTCGGCGGCGTCGAAGTGGCCGTGGCGGCGGACGAGCGCCCCGAGGACCTGCGGCGCCAGGCGGCGCAGCAGGTCCTCGGACGGGGTGGCGGTCACGCCTCGGCCGGGGCTTCCGCGATCGGGCGGACGACGACGTCCGGGATGATCGAGCCCTCGGGAGACGGGCACTGGTAGACGCGCTTCGCGATCTCCGTCACGCGCTCGACGCTGGCGCAGTCCAGCACCCAGTAGCCGGCCAACACCTCCTTGGTCTCGCCGAAGGGGCCGTCCGAGACGACGGGCTTGCCGTCGGGGCCGCCGGTGATCACGATGGCCTGCTTGGGCTCGGTCAGGCCCTGGCCCTCGACGAGTTCGCCGGACTCGGCGAGGTCGTTGTTGAGCGACTCCATGAAGGTGAACATGGCGCCCAGGTCGGCCTGGCTGTAGGCGGGGTGGCCGGGGGTGGGGGTGCCGTTCATGGCGTCGTAGTCGGCCTGCTTGCCGTAGACCATCACCAGGTACTTCATGGCTCGTCTTCTCCTCGGTCGGCCGCTCGGGCCGGGCTCCTCGGCGCCCCTCTCGGGCGCCTCTCACATGAGACGTCGGAGCCGGGCCGTGGTTCTCGACATCGGGCGCGGATTTTCTTCGAGATTTTTTCCCGACGAGGCGTCCCGGCGCATCAGCCCAGGTGGAAGGGGGTTTCGGTCAGCCGTTCCGAGAGCTCCCAGAGCCGGCGCCCGGTCTCGGGGTCGGTGGCGCGGGGTGCCGGCCGCACCCGGGTCGGGGCGCCGCGCAGTTCGGCGGGGCCGCCGGGGCCGATGAACTCACCGCCCGCCACGCCGGGTTCGGTCGCGGCGTACAGCTGGGGCAGCGCGCCCCGGTCCGCTGGCTGGGCGAGCAGCGGGTTGCCGAGGCGGCCGAGCAGCACCCGCCAGAGGCCGACGGTGGCGCTGGTCTGCAGGTTGGTGGCGGTGTAGCCGGGGTGGGCGAGCACGCTGGCGACGGGGCTGCCGGCCTCGGTGAGGCGGCGGTGGAGCTCCACGCCGAAGACGGCGTTGGCGAGCTTGGACTGGTTGTAGAAGGCCATGGGCGAGTAGCCGCGCTCGCCGGTGAGGTCGTCGAAGCGGATACGGGCCTGGCGGTGGTTGACCGAGCTGACGGTGACCACGCGCGGGTCGCGGCCCGCGGCCAGGCGGTCGAGCAGCAGGCCGGTGAGCGCGAAGTGGCCGAGGTGGTTGCAGGCGAACTGGAGCTCGTGGCCCTGCGCGCTGAGGGTGCGTGGCGGGGCCATCACGCCGGCGTTGTTGACGAGCACGTCGAGCCGCGGGTGGTCGGCGCGCAGCCGGTCGGCGAAGGCGCGGACCGAGTCGAGGTCGGACAGGTCGAGTCGCCGCACCTCGAGATCGGCGCCGGGCTGCGCCGCGGTGATCCCGGCCGCCGCCCTGGCGCCCCGGCTCTCGTCGCGGACGGCGAGGATCACGTGCCCGCCGGCGCGGGCGATGGCGCGGGTGGTCGCCAGGCCGAGGCCGCTGTTGGCCCCGGTGACGACGAACACGCGCCCGGTCTGGTCCTGGATCCGCTCGGCGGTCCAGCGCTGCCGCTCACTCATGGGCACACCTTGCCTCTGGTGGCACTCAATGTCAATGTGCGCGTGAGTGCCGCGCGCGGCATGGCGGCTATGCTGACGGGGTGAGCTCCCGCCCCGACGTGACCATGGCCGAACGCAAGCGTCAGCTCGTCTCGAACGAACTGACCGAGGCGGCGCTGCAGTTGCTGGCCTCCAAGGGGTACGACGCGGTCACCGTCGACGAGATCGTGGCGGCGGCGGGCGTCTCCCGGCGGACGTTCTTCCGGTACTTCGCGTCCAAGGAGGACGTGGTCGTCCAGTTCCTGGCCGACCTCGGCGCCGGCATGCGCGCGGAGTTGGCGGCACGCCCCGGCGCGGAGCGTCCTTCGGCGGCGCTGCGGCACGCCGTCGGGGCCGGGCTCGCCGCCTGCGCCGACCGTTCCGACCACGCCGAGCGGGCGTTGCGGGTGGTGCGACTGATCCTGCGCACGCCCGCCCTGCTGGCGCGCTTCATGGAGCGGCAGGCGGGGTGGCGGGAGGAGTTGGCCGAGGAGCTGGCGCGCCGGCTCGGTCTGGACGCCGGCACCGACCTCTATCCCCGGCTGGCCGCCGGGATGGCGCTGTCCGCCTTCGACACCGTGCTGCGGCGGTGGAGCGAGAGCGAGGGCACCGAGGACCCGACCGCGCTGACCGACCGGGCCTTCACGCTCATCGCCCCGGCGCTCGACGCGGACCGACGCGCGGACCGGATCGTCGACGTGGCGGGCGCCGGCGCGCGACCGTCACGGCCCGGGCGCAGGGGTTGATGGCCGCGCTCACCGCCGCGCTGGTCCTCGACGGGACCGCCGGCCCACCGCACGAGGACGCCGGATCGTCAGCGGCGAGCAGCGGCGCGGCATCCGGCCCGGGCGGCCTCAGCGGGTGACGACCGACCGCGCGAGGCGGAAGCCGACGTCGTCGGTGCGGAAGGTGGGGTGGCTACGGCGGCGGACCGACGCCCGGCAGCTCCAGCGTTCGTCGAACCAGCCGCCGCCGCGCAACACCCGGTAGCTGCCGTAGACCTCGGGGTCGTACTGGTCCCAGCACCAGTCCCACACGTTGCCCAACATGTCGTGCAGCCCCCAGGCGTTGGGCTTCCTGCCGCCCACCTCGTGGACCCGCTCGCCCGAGTTGCCGCGGTGCCAGGCGATCTCGTCGAGGTCCCCGTAGCGCGGCCCCGTGGTGCCGGCGCGGCAGGCGTGCTCCCACTCGGCCTCGGTCGGCAGCCGGTACCCGTCGGCCGAGCGGTCCCACGTGACGCCCTCGCCCCCGTCGTCGACGCGGTAGGCGGGCGTGAGCCCCTCGCTCCGGGAGAGTGCGTCGCAGAAGCGGACGGCGTCCCACCAGGACACGCTCTCCACGGGCAGCTCCGCGCCGCGCGCCGCGCTCGGCCACTCGCCGGTGACCCGGGCGTACGCCGCCTGCGTCACGGGGAACGGCGCGAGCTGGAACGCCGCGACGTCGACGGTCCAGCGGCGCTCGGTGCGCCGGTCCGAGAGCGTCACCCGGCCGGCCGGGACAGTGACGAGATCCATGCCGCCGCCCCCGGTCAGCCGGCCTGCTCGTGGGCGATGTCGACGACGACCTCGTCCTCGGCGCCGGTCACCCGGAAGCCGGGGGCGCCACCGCCGGGGGTGTCGAGGCCGAGGACCACGCGCAGTTCGCCCTCGAAGATGCCGAAGTCCCGCACCTCGCGGACGGTGTCGGTGAGGTCGGTCGGCGCGAGGCCGCTCTCCTGGTCGACCCCGACGAGGACGACCATGAGGTTGTGGGCACCGGCCAGCTCCGGCGGCTCCACGTCCCCGCTCGGGGGTTCGTCGACGTAGCTGGCGATGACCTGTGGCGCGCTGCCGTCGAAGGCGAAGGTGACGCGGTCGTGGTCCTCGTGCTCGGTGACGGCGACCTCGGTGAGCCGGGGCACATCCGCCCCCTGGGCCGGCCGGTCCTTGCGCTCGGCGTCCCAGTCGCCGACCGCCGCGTCGGCCGGGTCCTCGGTCTCGATGCCCGCGTCCGTGGGCTGATCCGTCTCGCTCGGCCCGGCGTCGGCGACGCCGGAGCCCTCCTCGCCGCACCCGGACACGAACAGCAGCGGAACGAGCGCGGCGGCCGTGGCCGCGACGGCGAACCGGTGTCCGGGACGGTGACGTGGCACGGTGACTCCTCTGATCGTGGGACTGTCGGGTGCGGTCACGCTTCCGCCGGCGCGAAGGTCACCGCGGTCGCGCTGGGGACCAGCTCGACCTCGTCGCCCAGCGCGTGCTCGGCGACCCGGGAGACCACGTCAGCCGGGATCTCGGCGAGCGGATACGTGCCGTGCGTGTCGTGCGGGAGGACGACGCCGAGGCCGCGGGCGAGGGCGGTGCGGGCGGTGGCGCTGACGCACATCTCGCTGAGCACGCCGCAGACGGCGATCCGGCGGACACCGAGCCCTTCGAGCAGTTCGCCGAGCGGGGTGCCGGCGAAGCCGTCGTCCTCCGTCTTGCGGATCACGGTCTCGGCCGGCTCGTTGACGAGCAGTTCCCAGCCGGGGGTGAACGGCTCGTCCACCGCGCCGGGTGCGCCGTCGTTCTGCAGGTGGATCACGGGTACGCCCGCGCGGCGGGCGCGCTCGACGAGCGCGCCAACCCGGGTGGCGAGACCGGCGGCGTCGGCCACCGGCTCGGCGCCGCCGGCCAGGAAACCGCGCTGCATGTCCACCACGACGAGGGCCTCGGCGATCACCGGCCCATCCTCGCACGGCGGTTGACGCGGCGCAGTTGCTCCCGCCCGTCAGCGGCGCTTGACGACGCGGAGGACGGGAGCCGACTCGACGTGCGTGACGGCGGCCAACTCGCTCAGCGGGCCGGTGAGGTAGCCGTGCAGCGCGTCGGTGTCGCGGGTGACCACGGCGGCCATCAGGTTGCTCGACCCCGTGGTGGCGGCGGCGAACACCACCGGGGGGTGGGTGGTCAGGGCGCGCGCGACGGCCTCGGCGTGGGCGGGCGGGGTGGTGAGCCACAGCACGGTGGTGTGGTGGTGGCCGACCCTGGCCGCGTCGACATCGGCCTCGAAGTAGAGGACGCCCTGCCGCCGCAGCCGCTCGACCCGCTCCCTGGCCCAGCTCTCCGAGCGGCCGGCCCGGGCGGCGAGCTCCCTGGCGGTGGCCCGGCCGTCGGCGGCGAGCGCCGCGAACAACGCCTGGTCGGCGGCGTCCGCGCGGTACGGCTCGGGATCCGCGCTCCCCTCCGGAGCCGGGCCGCGCAGCGCCGCGACCTGCTCGGCGCCGAGCGCGGCGAGCCGCCCCTGCCGGCCGGCCGCGTCCCCGACATGGGTCCGCAGCACGAGACGGGCGGCGGCCTCCCGCACCTCGGGGGTCCGCGGCAGCGTGCGCGTCAGCAGCGCGTGGTGCTCGACGGCGGCGGCCGTGCGGGCGGCGCACAGCACCTCGCCGGCGGTCGCGGTGAGCGCCACCCAACTGGTGTCGGGGCGGCGTGCCAGGGCGTGCGCGACCTCGACGGCCGCCGCCGGCCGACACCGCAGGCGCAACGACCACTCGGCCTGGCCCGTCCGGCGCGCGTGCCGGAGGCCACGCACCCGCAGCACCCCGGCGGCGCACAGCGCCCGGTACCGGCGCGCGACGGTCCGATGCGAGACGCCGAGCACCTCGCCGATCCGGGTGAACGCGGCCCGGCCGCCGGGTGGCGGCGGCCGAGCCGCCGGCCACCACCTGGGCCGCCCACCGCGCCGCCCGCGCCAGGCGGGCCACGCTGCTCGGCCGGCTGCTGGTGCCGCTCGACGGCGCCGGGCGCGTGGCGCTGCGCCGAGGCCCGGACACCGCCGCCGCCTTCGCGGAGGCGTGGGGGCCGCCGGACGGCAGGACCGCCGTCACCCCGCTGCCCGAACTGCTCGGCGCGATCGGCGCCCACGAGTGGCGCCGCCGCGGCGTGCCGGTCGCCGCGCTCGGCGGCGCCAGGATCCACCCGCACCACGGCGTGTTCTCCCCGGTCCGCGGCGAGTACGTCGACCTGGTGGCCACGGCCCCGCTGCCGGCCGCGGCCCGGGAAGGCGGCGCCCTGGACCTGGGCACCGGCACCGGCGTGCTGGCCGCCGTGCTGGCCAGGCGCGGCGTCCGGCACGTCACGGCCACCGACCACGACCCGCGCGCCGTGGCCTGCGCCCGGGAGAACCTGGCCCGCCTCGGCCTCGCCGGCCGGGTGACCGTCCACCACGCCGACCTCTACCCCCCGCACCGCCGGGCCGGCCTGGTGGTGTGCAACCCGCCCTGGCTGCCGGAGCGCCCCAACTCGCCCCTCGACCACGCCGTCTACGACCCGGAAGGCCGCATGCTGCTCGGCTTCCTGGCCGGCCTCAGCGACCACCTGGCCCCCGGCGGCGAGGGCTGGCTGATCCTCTCCGACCTGGCGGAACACCTGGGCCTGCGCAACCGGGACCAGCTACTCGCCGCCTTCGACACCGCCGGCCTCCGCGTCGTCGACCGCCTCGACACCAGACCGACCCACCGCCGGACCAGGGACGCCACCGACCCCCTCCACCGGGCGCGCTCCGCCGAGGTCACCTCACTCTGGCGCCTCGCCCCCGAACCCTAGGCCGCGCCCCCTTCCCCCTTCCCCTTGCGCTCCCGCTCCACCGCGCCACGGACGTGGCAGTCGGCCAGATGGTCGTTGACCAGGCCGCACGCCTGCATCAGTGCGTAGGCCGTGGTCGGGCCGACGAAGCGGAACCCGCGCCGCTTGAGCGCCTTGGAGAGGGCGGTGGACTCGGGGGTGGTGGCCGGGATGTCCCCGGGCTTTCCGGGCGCCGACCGGTCCCCCGCCTCCGGGGCGTGCGACCAGATCAGCTCCGTCAGCTCACCCGGCTTCCACTCCGCCGCCACCCGGGCGTTGGCCAGCACCGCCTCGATCTTCAGCCGGTTGCGGATGATGCCGGGATCGGCCAGCAGCCGGGCCGCGTCCTCCTCCGTGAAGGTCGCTATCCGCGCGATCGAGAAGCCGGCGAAGGCCCTGCGGAAGCCCTCCCGACGACGTAGGATCGTCAACCACGACAGGCCCGACTGGAACGCCTCAAGGCACAGCCGCTCGAACAACTCGTCGTCCCCACGCACCGGCCGGCCCCACTCGGTGTCGTGATAATCCCGGTAGTCCTCCGGGGCTACCCCCCAGGGACACCGCGGCAACCCGTCGGGTCCTGCCACCGCCAGCGTCTCGTTCATACCGGGCAGTGTGCACCAGACCACTGACAACCGACCCGGACGGCCGGCCAGGCCCCGTCCGGCCCGGGCCCGGTAGGGGATCCGGTCTAGGCCCGGTAGGGGACCTCGCGCAGATAGAGGGCGCCGCAGGTGTGGCACGCCTTCTCCGGCGGCTGCCCCCACTCCTCGTCCGACCGGACCTCCGCGTCAGGCTCCAGCCCGCGCCCGCACATCGCCTCGACCCCGCCGTCCCGCACGATGTGCCACGTCTTCACCACCCGCTCACCGGCGCGGTTCCGGCCCTCCAGGTACTCGGCCCGCATCAGGTGCTCCGCCACGTCCATCGCCTCCTCACCTCCACTATGTCGCGTTTCACCACACTCGCCCACCTTTCCGCCCGCCCGACCGGAGGCCGACGGACGGACCCGACACGCGAGGACCGTTGACAGGCGGGCCCCGCCCCACCACCATCCGGCCATGGGAGCGCTCCCATTCGCCATTCCATGGGAATCGAGGTGCGCAGATGCAACACCACAGACAAGCCCACAGACAGGCCCACAGAGGGAGACCGCGCCTGGCCTCCTGGCCGAGACGCGTGGCCACGGTCCTGCTCACGGCCGTGCTCGCCGTGAGCGGAGCCCTGCTGTCCTCCGGCACGGCCCAGGCCGCTCCGGGCGACGGGCCCTGGTCCACCTCCGGCGGGCAGATCGTCGACGCCGCGGGCAACGAGGTGCGGATGACCGGGCTGAACTGGTTCGGCATGGAGACCGACACCTTCGCCCCCCACGGCCTGTGGGCCCGGAACTACCAGGACATGCTCGACCAGGTGAAGGAGCTCGGCTACAACACGCTCCGGCTGCCCTTCTCCAACCAGCTCTTCGACGCCGGCGCCACCCCCAACGGCATCGACTACACCAGGAACCCCGACCTCCAGGGCCTGAGCGGGCTCCAGATCATGGACCGGATCATCGGCTACGCCGGCGACATCGGCCTGCGTGTCGTCCTGGACCGGCACCGCCCCGACTCCACCGGCCAGTCCGAGCTCTGGTACACCGCCGCCTACAGCGAGCAGCGCTGGATCAACGACTGGGTGATGCTGGCCAACCGCTACCGGGGCGACGCCACCGTCGTCGGCGCCGACCTGCACAACGAGCCGCGCGGCGCCGCCACCTGGGGCACCGGCACCCAGTCGACCGACTGGCGGCTGGCCGCCGAGCGCGCCGGCAACGCCATCCTCGCCGCCAACCCCGACTGGTTGATCATCGTCGAGGGCATCGAGTGCTACAACGGCGACTGCAACTGGTGGGGCGGCAACCTGATGGGTGCACGCGACCACCCGGTCCGCCTCAGCAACCCGAACAAACTCGTCTACTCGGCCCACGAGTACGCCACCTCCGTCTTCGCCCAGCCGTGGTTCAACGACCCGTCCTTCCCGAACAACCTCCCGGCCCGCTGGGACCGTTACTGGGGTTACCTGGAGACCACCGACACCGCCCCGGTGCTGCTCGGCGAGTTCGGCAGCACCCTCACCGCCGTCAAGGACCAGCAGTGGCTCACCCGGCTGATGCAGTACCTCGGCACGGGCACCGGCGGCATCGACTTCACCTACTGGTCCCTCAACCCCAACTCCGGTGACACCGGCGGCATCCTGAACGGCGACTGGACCACCGTCGACACCAACAAGCAGCGCTTCCTGGACCCCTACCTGCTGCCCGTCGGCGAGGGCGGCGGAGACCCGGGCGGCCCCGGCAACCCAGGACCCACCGTCTCCTGCCGGGTGAACTACGCCGTCACCAGCAGTTGGAACGGCGGCTTCCAGGCCAACGTCACCATCACCAACACCGGCACGACGCCGATCAACGGCTGGTCCCTCGGCTGGTCCTTCACCGGCAACGAGCAGATCGCCAGCTCGTGGAACACCCGCCTCACCCAGTCGGGCCGGTCCGTCACCGCCACCGACGTCGGCTGGAACGGCACGCTCTCCGCCGGCGGCGGCACCGCGTCCTTCGGCTTCACCGCCACCACCTCGGGCGCGGCAGCCGTACCGGCCACCTTCGCGCTCAACGGCACGACCTGCGCCTGACGCCAGCGCCCGGGAGCCGCCCCAACCTACGCTGAGGTCATGGAACTTGCGGGGGCGGGTCTGCGGCTGGCGTCGAGCGCGTTCACTCCACTCATCCGGCGGCTGTTCCGCCAGGACGGTCCAGGGGCCGGCCTGGTGGACCAGCCGGTGCGGATCTCGTCGCTGGTGTCGTTCCGGGGCGAGAAGCGGAGCCTCGTCCAGGCGGACCTGGACCGGCTGTGCGGGGAGTTGGTGCGGCGGGCGGTGCGCGGCGTCGGGCCGCACGACGCGCCCTCCGAGGACGAGGTCCTGACCGCCGCCGAGCTGCTGACCCGCACCTTCGCGGCGCTCGGGGACCTCGCCATGGACGACGTCCAGGCCGTGCGGCTGGGGCACGAGGAGTTCGCCCGCCGCATCGCGATCGCCGACGATCCGCTCTACCGGCGGGTCCTCGACGCCGCCTGCCTGCACATCCTGAACTTCTTCACCCAGCGCTCCACCTTTGTCGCCCGCACCCTGGTCGAGCAGAGCCGCCGGCTCGACCACCTCAGCCGCGCCGTGGACCTGTTGATCGAGCGCGTGCCGTCCAGGTCGGCGGAGGACGCCGCGTTCGAGGAGCGGTACGCGCGCTACGTCCAGCACGAGCACGGCCGGCTCACGATCTACGGCCTCGACCTCCACCAGTCCCGGGAGTGGCCACTGGACGACGCCTACCTGAGCCTGGAGACCCACGGGGACCCGGACACCGCGCCACAGCGCGCCGAGCGCGCCCTCGCCGGCCACGAGCGGGTGCTGCTGCGGGGTCTGGCCGGCTCCGGCAAGACGACGCTCGTCCAGTGGGTGGCCGTCGCCGCCGCCCGTCAGGATCTCGCCGCCGGCATGCCGCAGCTCATCGGCCGGGTCCCGTTCGTTCTCCCGATGCGCACGCTCACCCGCGACCGCCGGCGCCTGCCGGACCCCGAGCGGTTCCTAGCCGCCGTCGACTGCCCGCTGGCCGGCGCCCAGCCGGAGCGGTGGACGGACCGGGTGCTGTCCGCCCGGCGCGCTCTGTTGCTGGTCGACGGCATCGACGAGATCCCGGAGGACGAACGGGACGCGGTCCGGGCCTGGGTGCGCCGCCTCAACGCCTCCTACCCGGGCAATCTGTGGCTGGTCACCGCCCGGCCGTCGGCGGTCCGCCAGGACTGGCTCGGCTCGGAGGCGTTCGCCGAACTGACGCTCTCCCCCATGAGCCGGTCCGACGTCCAGGCGTTCGTGCACCGCTGGCACCGTGCCATCGGTGCCGGCCCCGAGACCGAGCGGGCGCTGCTCGACCTCATCCATGCCCGCTCCGATCTCAGCGCGCTTGCCGCCAGCCCGCTGATGTGCGCGCTGATCTGTGCTCTGCACTGGGAGCGGAACGGCCACCTCCCGCGCGGCCGTAAGGCGCTCTACGACGCTGCTCTGGCGATGCTGCTCGAACGTCGCGACCGGGAACGGCCCAACCCGCCACGTGGCGCCCTCGAACTCGACGCCGAGACGCAGATCTCGCTGCTGCAGAAGCTCGCGTACTGGCTGATCACCAACGGCCGCTTCGAGATGTCCGCCTCGCTCGCCGCCAAACTGATCGGCCAGGCCCTACCGGCCATTCGCCAGGGCGACCAACTCGGTTCACCGGACCGAGTGCTGGAGCATCTCGTCGAACGCTCCGGCGTGCTTCGTGAACCGGCCGAAGGCGCCGTGGACTTCGTGCACCGCACCTTCCAGGACTATCTCGGTGCCCGCGAGATGGTGGAATGGCAGCACTTCCCCGCGCTGGTCGACAAGGCCCACCTCGACCAGTGGGAGGACGTGGTGCGAATGGCCGTCGCCCATGCCCAACCGGTCCAACGCGGGGAAATTCTCCGCGCATTGGTCGAACGCGGCGACGCCGACCCGGAACACGGCGTGCGGCTACACCTTCTCGCCACGGCCTGCCTGGAACACGCCACGCAACTCGCGCCGGAGATCCGAGCCGAGGTGGAGAATCGCGCCCGGGGATATCTCCCACCTCGGTGCTACGCGGAATCTTGGCGCCTAGCGGAAATCGGCTCCCTTGTCGCGGAGTTGCTGCCAGGCCCCGAAGGGCTGGCCGATCACGAGGCTGCGGCCGTGGTCACCACCGCCAGCCGGATGGGCACGGACTCGGCGCTGAACGCTCTGCGCGCCTTCACTCATCAGCCCTCCCTCCAGATCCGTCACGCCCTGGCCACTTCCTGGAAGCGGTTCGACACCGAGCGCTACTTTCACGAGATCATCGCCCGCCTGTCGGCCATCAAAGAGCCGGAGCTCTACGCCACCAGCCGCGCCGAGCTCTCGCTGCTCGGAACACTGAAGAGCCTGCGGATAGTCGACATCCGCGGTGACTTCACCTCCGAGGAGATCACCCACGCCCTGGGGAAGCACCCGATCCAGCGGCTCTGCCTCCGCGAGTGCCCCTCGCTCCGGGACCTGGGCCTGCTGCGCGCCTTCCCTGCTCTCCGCCGGCTGACGTTGGACGACTGCCCAGGGGTCACCGACTTGAGCGAGCTGGCCGAAACCGGCGTCGAAGGGCTGCTCCTCGACGCCTCGGCCCCTCCCGTCACCCTCGGCGGTCTGGAGCGGTTGAACGGGCTGCGCTCGCTCGCCCTCGGCTCCGCCGTCGAGCTGACCTCCTTGGACCGACTGCCGTCTGCAGCTCCGCTGACGCACCTGTCTCTCCCCGCCCGACGGCCCGACCTGATCGGTCTCGGCACCTGGCCCACGCTGACAAAGCTGCTGTTGCATCAGGGCGACCGGCCCCTGTGCGAGTCAGAGTGGCTGGCCATCGCGGAGTTGCCGGCCCTGGACTGCCTGGTCCTCGGCCCGGAAGCCATGCGCAGCACGGCCGAACTTGGCGTGTCCCTCCCCGGGGTCGCCCGCCTCGAGCTCGTGGGGTCACCGCCAGAGCTGGCACCGCTCGTGGACGCTTTCCCGGGGCTGCGCTCCCTATTCCTGGCCGATCCACCTCAGAACCTTTCCCCGCTTGCGCGGCTGCCCGAGCTGACGTCCGTCGACGCCGGCCACTCGGTCACCGACCACGGCCTCCCCGACCGCATCGAGGTGTCCGCCCCACCAGCCCCCCGTTACTGAGAACGACGGCGCCCCCGCCGCCCTCTTGCGAGGGCCGCGGGGGCGCCGGTCACTTCTCAGCGGAAGCGGTCGCTCACTCCTTGGAGAGGTTCGGGCCGCCCTTGGCCGCCTGCTCCACCGGGGGGACGTCCGGGAGGGAGGACTTCTCCTCGCCCCGGAAGGTGAAGACCTTGTCCGCACCCTCGCCCTCGGTGTCGACGACCACGATGTGGCCCGGACGCAGCTCGCCGAAGAGGATCTTCTCGGACAGGATGTCCTCGATGTCCCGCTGGATCGTCCGCCGCAGCGGGCGGGCGCCGAGCACCGGGTCGTAGCCGCGCTTGGCCAGCAGTTGCTTGGCCTCCGTCGACAGCTCGATGCCCATGTCCCGGTCCTTGAGACGGTCGTCCACCTGGGCGATCATCAGGTCGACGATCTTGATGATGTCGTCCTGCGTCAGCTGGTGGAAGACCACCGTGTCGTCGACACGGTTCAGGAACTCCGGCCGGAAGTGCTGCTTCAGCTCGTCGTTGACCTTGGCCTTCATCCGGTCGTACCCGGTGGCGACGTCGCCGGCCACCGCGAAGCCCATGTTGAAGCCCTTGGAGATGTCCCTGGTGCCGAGGTTGGTCGTCATGATGATGACCGTGTTCTTGAAGTCCACGACCCGGCCCTGGGAGTCGGTCAGGCGACCGTCCTCCAGGATCTGCAGCAGCGAGTTGAAGATGTCCGGGTGGGCCTTCTCGACCTCGTCGAAGAGGACCACGGAGAACGGCTTCCGGCGCACCTTCTCGGTCAGCTGGCCGCCCTCCTCGTACCCGACGTAGCCGGGCGGGGAGCCGAAGAGCCGGGAGACGGTGTGCTTCTCGCCGAACTCCGACATGTCGAGGGAGATCAGCGCGTCCTCGTCGCCGAAGAGGAACTCCGCCAGCGTCTTGGAGAGCTCGGTCTTACCCACGCCGGACGGGCCGGCGAAGATGAACGAGCCACCGGGGCGCTTGGGGTCCTTGAGGCCCGCGCGGGTCCGCCGGATGGCCTGGGAGAGCGCCTTGATGGCGTCCTCCTGGCCGATGACGCGCTTGTGCAGCTCGTCCTCCATGCGGAGCAGACGCGAGGACTCCTCCTCGGTCAGCTTGAAGACGGGGATGCCGGTCGAGGCCGCCAGGACCTCGGCGATCAGCTCCTCGTCGACCTCGGCGACGACGTCCATGTCGCCGGACTTCCACTCCTTCTCGCGCTGTGCCTTGGCGGTCAGGAGCTGCTTCTCGTTGTCGCGCAGCGAGGCGGCCTTCTCGAAGTCCTGCGAGTCGATCGCGGACTCCTTCTCGCGCCGCACGTTGGCGATCTTCTCGTCGAACTCGCGCAGGTCCGGCGGCGCGGTCATGCGGCGGATCCGCATCCGGGAGCCGGCCTCGTCGATCAGGTCGATGGCCTTGTCCGGCAGGAACCGGTCCGAGATGTAGCGGTCGGCCAGCTGGGCCGCGGCCACCAGGGCCGAGTCGGTGATCGAGACGCGGTGGTGCGCCTCGTACCGGTCGCGCAGGCCCTTGAGGATCTCGATGGTGTGCGGCAGCGACGGCTCCGCGACCTGGATCGGCTGGAAGCGGCGCTCCAGGGCCGCGTCCTTCTCCAGGTACTTGCGGTACTCGTCGAGCGTGGTCGCGCCGATGGTCTGCAGCTCGCCGCGGGCCAGCATCGGCTTGAGGATGCTGGCGGCGTCGATCGCGCCCTCCGCGGCGCCCGCGCCCACCAGGGTGTGGAGCTCGTCGATGAACAGGATGATGTCGCCGCGGGTGCGGATCTCCTTGAGGACCTTCTTCAGGCGCTCCTCGAAGTCACCGCGGTACCGGGAGCCGGCGACCAGGGCGCCGAGGTCCAGGGTGTAGAGGTGCTTGTCCTTGAGGGTCTCGGGCACCTCGCCCTTGACGATGGCCTGGGCCAGGCCCTCGACGACCGCCGTCTTGCCGACGCCGGGCTCGCCGATGAGGACCGGGTTGTTCTTGGTGCGGCGGGACAGCACCTGCATGACCCGCTCGATCTCCTTCTCGCGCCCGATGACCGGGTCGAGCTTGGACTCGCGGGCGGCCTGGGTGAGGTTCCGACCGAACTGGTCGAGCACGAGGGAGGTGGACGGCGTGCCCTCGGAGGGCGCGCCGGCGGTGGCGGCCTCCTTGCCGCCCGAGTAACCGGAGAGCAGCTGGATGACCTGCTGCCGCACCCGGTTCAGATCGGCGCCCAGCTTCACGAGGACCTGGGCGGCGACGCCCTCGCCCTCGCGGATCAGGCCGAGCAGGATGTGCTCGGTGCCGATGTAGTTGTGGCCGAGCTGGAGCGCCTCGCGCAGCGAAAGCTCCAGGACCTTCTTGGCCCGGGGCGTGAAGGGGATGTGCCCGGACGGGGCCTGCTGGCCCTGGCCGATGATCTCCTCCACCTGCTGGCGGACCGCCTCAAGCGAGATCCCGAGGCTCTCCAGGGCCTTAGCGGCGACACCCTCACCCTCGTGGATCAGGCCCAGGAGGATGTGCTCGGTGCCGATGTAGTTGTGGTTGAGCATCCGGGCTTCTTCCTGAGCCAGGACGACAACCCGCCGCGCACGGTCGGTGAACCTCTCGAACATCGTTAATCGCTCCTCAGAGCGGTCAGGCAGTAAAGGGGTCGGTCCCCTCCCTGTCCTTCCGCAGCTTAGTCCCGCAACGGGGGACCGCTCATTCCAACTGTGTGCTCCTGTCCCCGGCGCCGTGCCCCGAACAGGCGACAACAGTTCCAACCCGATGGTGCGAGACGATGTTCCCGCGGGCCAAGGATTCGGACCCCAGAGGACTACGCCGTCGGCGAACGCCCGCTGAGGAACGCACCCGGACCCACTACCACCGCCCCCCTCATCCGGGAGAGTGCCCATCATCCGTCAGGAACTGCCTACCCCTCCAGGCTGACACTCCATGCCCGGACAGCCACCGACATCCGCTACGGGCGAACGCGAACACCCCGAGCGGCGGTACCTCGACGGAGGGTGATCGGCCACTCCGGCGCCCGATCCCGCGCCGCCGGGCCCGGGTGCGCCTCGGGGGGTCGCCCGGTCACGGGCGACCCCCCGGAGAGGAGAGCCGGCTTGGGGGCGCCTCCCGGGTTTCCGCCCGGGCGAGGGGCCGCGAGGCTCGCGGGATCAGACGCCCGCCTTCTCGTAGGCCTCGCGAATGTTGGCGGGAACACGGCCGCGGTCATTGACCTCGTATCCGTTCTCCTTGGCCCAGGCGCGGATTTTCGCGGTGTCCTGGGTGCTCGAGCCGCCACCGGGAGCCGCCGCGGCCCGGCCGCGACCGCGCGCCGCCCTGGCGCCGCCCGCCCTGCGACCCGCCTTCACATAGGGCTCAAGGGCGTCGCGAAGCTTCTCCGCGTTATCCGAGTTGAGGTCGATCTCGTAAGTCTTGCCGTCCAGCGCGAACGTAACCGTCTCGTCCGCCTCGCCGCCACTGAGGTCATCGAGGAGAAGGACCTGAACCTTCTGTGCCACCGGGCTACTCCTCATTCATAGTCGCTGAATACCAATAGGGTACTGCGGTGTAATCAAACCGCCATTCCCGAGAAAACACAAACCCCGGGCTCGTGATTACATCGCATCTGATAAGACACGATGGGACGATTCGGACATAACCGTCACCAAGGCGTCATCGGGAGTCCGGAATCAGAGATGCAGCAGCATCCGACTGTTACCCAAAGTGTTGGGCTTCACGCGTTCAAGCCCCAGGAACTCCGCGACACCCTCGTCATAGGAACGCAGCAGCTCGCTGTAGACGTCACCATCCACCGGGGCGTCACCGATCTCGATGAACCCGTGACGGCTGAAGAACTCCACTTCGAAGGTCAGACAGAAAATGCGACGCACGCCGAGCCAGCGTGCGGTCCCCAGCAACTTCTCCAACACCCGGTGGCCCACTCCGTGCCCCCTCATCTGGGGATCCACCGCCAGCGTGCGCACCTCGGCCAGGTCTTCCCACATCACGTGGAGCGCACCACAGGCCACCACCTCGCCGTCCAGGTCACGCTCGGCCACCCAGAACTCCTGAATGTCCTCGTAAAGGGTGACCGTGGCCTTGTCGAGCAGGATCCGTTCCCGCGAGTAGACGTCGATGAGACGGCGCACCGAGCGGACATCCGTAGTCCTGGCGCGGCGGACGGTGACTTCTGTCGGGGTTTCCTGCACAGGCGGAGGCTATCGCCGCGGGCCTTCCCCTTCGTCTTCGGGGGCTCCGCCTTCCGGCGCCTCGCCTTGCGGGTCCTCGTCCCGCGTTACCGCGTCGGCGGGCCCGGCCGGCTCTTCCGTGGGGGTGAGCGTCACTCCCGCGACATCGACCACTCGCAGGGCGTCACGCAAAGCCGCCGTCTGCTCGGCGGACATCATGCCGAAGAAAGCCACGAGGGCGGCGGCCGCGTTGTCACTCTCGGCCCATGCGTCATTCATCAAAGCGGCCGAGTAGGCCGCCCGGGTGGAGATCGCCTCATAGCGATAGGCGCGGCCCTCCTGCTCGCGCCGCACCCACCCCTTCTGGTGCAGGTTGTCGAGAACGGTCATCACCGTCGTATAGGCGATCGAACGCTCGCGGCGCAGATCCTCGAGAACTTCTCGCACGGTGACGGGCCGGTTCCACTCCCATACGCGGCTCATCACCGCGTCTTCCAGCTCTCCCAGTGGTCGGGGCACAGGATGAAGAATAGCCGCGGGATGACAAAAGGGGCGGATGCGACGTTTGGGGCGCGCGTGGGAGGGCGCCGGGGCGGGCGCGGAAAGGAGCGGGGGGAGGGAGGCGTCAGTTCGGCTCGGACCGCTTGCCGCTCTCGCGGGCCGCGATCGCCGCGTCCACGGCCGCGTCCTCCTTGTACTTGTTGGCCCCACCCTGGGACCGCACGATCGTCACGATCAGCGCGGTGAAGGCGACGGCCATCACGGTCGGGGGAAAGAGTGCGGCGATGTAGTCCACAGCGGACCTCCCTTGGACTCGCCCGCGGAATGTGCGCCGCGGGCCGCCCCACAGCCTACCGACCCGCCTGACGGTCGCCCCCCTCGTCCCCCTCATGTCCCTCCTCGCGCTCGCCCGGATCCTGGGGCGGTGACGACGCGGGCCGACGCCTGCGGTGCGGTGGGAAGACCTCCGCCGGGGTCGGAATCGGCCGGGACGTCGAGGGACGGCGCTGCTGCTGCCGCTTGCCGGTCTCTTCCCCTTCACCACCGGGGGTGGGGGAACCCTGGGAACCCTGGGACGTAACCATAAACCGACATTAAGTGGTAAGCAGACAATTCGCATCGCACCCCGGCCACCCCGGCGTGTTCACCGGGGCGGGGCTCCTCAACCGGGCCCGCGCTCAGCCGCGCGCGACATTCCGCTCGTAGACCAGGCGCAGGCCCACCAGCGTGAGCCAGGGCTCGTGCTCGTCGATCACGGTCGACTCGCGCAGCACCATCGGCGCGAGGCCACCCGTGGCGATCACCGTGACGTCGTCCGGGTCGTCGGCCAGCTCCCGCGACATCCGCTCCACCATGCCGTCCACCTGGCCGGCGAAGCCGTACAGGATGCCGGACTGCATCGACTCCACCGTGTTCTTGCCGATCACGTGGCGTGGCCTGGCAAGCTCCACCTTGCGCAGCTGCGCGCCGCGCATGCCGAGGGCCTCGACCGAGATCTCGATGCCGGGGGCGATCGCCCCGCCCGCGTACTCGCCGCGCGCCGAGACGGCGTCGTAGGTGGTGGCGGTGCCGAAGTCCACCACGATGCAGGGGCCGCCGTAGAGCTCGACCGCGGCCACCGCGTTGATGATCCGGTCGGCGCCGACCTCCTTGGGGTTGTCGGTGAGGATCGGCACCCCGGTCTTGACGCCCGGCTCCACCAGGACGGCCGGGATGTCCCCGTAGTAGCGCCTGGTCACCTCGCGCAGCTCGTGCAGCACGGAGGGCACCGTGGAGCAGATGGAGATGCCGTCGATGCCGTCGCCCAGCTCCTCGCCGAGCAGCGGGTGCATGCCCATGAGCCCCTGGAGCAGCACCGCGAGCTCGTCGGCGGTGCGGCGGGAGTCCGTGGAGATGCGCCAGTGCTCCACGATCTCCGCCCCGTCGAAGAGGCCGAGCACCGTGTGCGTGTTGCCGACGTCGATAGTGAGCAGCATCGTCAGTCGCGCCCTTCCGCGCGCAGGTCGAGACCGATGTCCAGGATCGGGGACGAGTGGGTGAGCGCGCCGACGGCCAGGTAGTCGACGCCGGCCTCCGCGTAGGCCCTGGCGTTCTCCAGGGTGAGCCGCCCGGAGGACTCCAGGGTGGCGCGGCCGGCGACGATCCGCACGGCCTCGGCGGTCTCCTCGGGCGTCATGTTGTCCAGCAGGATCAGGTCGGCGCCCTCGGCGATGACGGGTTCGAGCTGGTCGAGCCGGTCGACCTCGACCTCCACCGGCACGCCGGGGAACTCCTCGCGGACCCGGCGGAAGGCCTCGGCGACACCGCCCGCCGCGATCACGTGGTTGTCCTTGACCAGCGCGGCGTCCGAGAGCGACATCCGGTGGTTGACGCCGCCGCCGCAGCGCACCGCGTACTTCTCCAGGGCGCGCAGCCCGGGGGTGGTCTTGCGGGTGTCGCGGACCCGGGCCGGGGTGCCGGCCAGCGCGTCGGCCCAGGCGCGGGTGGCGGTGGCGATGCCGGAGAGCCGGCACAGCAGGTTGAGCGCGCTACGCTCGCCGGTCAGCAGGTCGCGGGTGCGGGCGGTGACGGTGAGCAGCACCTGTCCGGCGGCCACCCGGTCGCCGTCGGCGACGTGCCGCTCGACCTCGAACTCGTCGGTGCAGACCACCGAGAGCACCGCCTCCACGACGTGCAGCCCGGCCACGGTGCCGGCCTGGCGCGCGGTGAAGTCGGCGGTGGCGACGGCGTCCTCGGGGATGGTCGCGACGGTGGTGACGTCGACGCCGTTGTCCAGGTCCTCCTCGATGGCCAGGTGGGCGATGTCCTCGACCTGGACGGGGTCGAGCCCGCCGGCGGCGATCAGCTCGGCGAGGCCGGGGTCGAGGCCGCACTCCAGCGGGTCGTACTCGTGGTCGGCGTCGAAGTCTCCGTCGAAACCGCCGTCCCCGCCGCAGCCGCAGCCCGCCCCGCAGCCGCCGGCCGGCTCGTCCGCGCCGGGGCGGACGCCGATGGGCAGCAGGGTGAGCTCCACTCGCTGCGAGGGAGGGGTCTGCGCGCTACTCACTGGAACTCTCTCCTTGGGAACGGCCGTGTCCTGGGGTCTCGGTGAAGGCCGTCGTGTCGGTGGCTCGGACGGCGAGGGCGGGCTCGGGGGCTCCCCGGCCCGCGGTGAGGACGAGATGGCGGCGCCAGTGGGCGTCGTCCCGCTCGGGGTGGTCCTCGCGCCAGTGTGAGCCGCGGGTCTCCTCGCGGCGCAGCGCGGCGGTGACGAGCGCCCGGGCGACCAGGTGCAGGTTAGCGGTCTCCCACGCCTCGACGCCCGGCTCGGCCGGCTTGCGGTCGTCGTCCCCTTCGGTGACGAGGGCGTCGAGGCCGCGGGCGGCCGCGGCGAGGCTCGCCGCGGACCGCAGCACCCCGGCTCCCGCGGTCATCAGGCGCTGGATGGCGGTGCGGGCCTCGGGCGGCGGCAGCGGTCCCGGGGCCGGCGCGGTCACCGGGGTCGGGGCGGCGGCGCGCGGCTCGGCGAGCACGGCGGCGGCGATGCGCTCGGCGAAGACCAGGCCCTCGAGGAGCGAGTTGGAGGCGAGCCGGTTGGCGCCGTGCACGCCGGTGCAGGCCGTCTCGCCGCAGGCGTAGAGGCCGGGCACGGTGGTGCGGCCCGCCAGGTCGGTGCGGACGCCGCCGGAGGCGTAGTGGGCGGCGGGGGCGACGGGGACGGGCTCGGTCACCGGGTCGATGTCGTGCGCCCGGCAGGCGGCCAGGATGGTCGGGAACCGCCGCTCCCACATGGCGTCGCCGAAGTGGCGGCCGTCCAGGTACATGTGCTGGGCGCCCTGCTCCAGCATCCGCCGGGTGATGGCCTTGGCGACGATGTCGCGCGGGGCGAGCTCGGCCAGCTCGTGCTGGCCGACCATGAACCGCTCGCCGGCGGCGTCGACCAGGTGGGCGCCCTCGCCGCGCACCGCCTCCGAGATCAGCGGCTGCTGGCCCTCGGCGTCCGGCCCCAGCCAGAGCACGGTGGGGTGGAACTGCACGAACTCGATGTCGGAGACCTCGGCGCCGGCGCGCAGCGCGATGGCGACGCCGTCGCCGGTGGAGACGGCCGGGTTGGTGGTGGCCGAGTAGATCTGGCCCATCCCGCCGGTGGCCAGCACCACGGCCGGCGCGTGCACGGCGCCGACGCCGTCGTGCCGGCCCTCTCCCATCACGTGCAGGGTGACGCCGGCGGCTCGCCCCGCGGCGTCCTTGAGGAGGTCGAGGGCGAGCGCGTTCTCCACGGTCCTGATGCCGGCGGCGCGCACGGCGGCGACCAGGGCGCGGGATATCTCGGCGCCGGTGGCGTCGCCGCCGGCGTGCGCGATGCGCCGCCGGTGGTGGCCGCCCTCGCGGGTGAGGGCCAGGGCGCCGGCCTCGTCGGTGTCGAAGCGGGCGCCGAGCGCGATCAGCCGGCGCACGGCGCCCGGCCCCTCGGTCACCAGGGTCCGGACGGCGTCCTCGTCGCACAGTCCGGCGCCGGCGACCAGGGTGTCGGCGAGGTGCTGCTCCGGGGTGTCGCCCTCGCCGAGCGCGGCGGCGATGCCGCCCTGGGCCCAGCGCGTGGAGCCCGCGTCGAGCCTGGCCTTGGTGACGATGACGGTGCGGCGGCCCGCGGCGGCGCAGCGCAGCGCGACGGTGAGCCCCGCCACGCCGGAGCCCACGACGACGACCTCCGCCTCGATGGCCCAGCCGGCGCCGGGCGCGGCCAGCGCGGCGGTCATCGGGCCGCCTCCACGGTCAGGCGCGCGTTGTCGATCAGCCGGGTGGTGCCGACGCGGGCGGCGACGGCGAGCACGGCCTCGCCGGTGTGGTCGTCGGGCACGTCGAGGAAGTCGAGCGGGCCGACCAGCACCATGTAGTCCAGCTGGATGCCGGGCTCGGCCGCCAGCACCTCGCGGGCGGCGGCGCGGACGGCGGCCGCGCCGCGCGGGGCGTCGGCGGCGCCGGCGGCCAGCGCGCGGCTGATGGCGAGGGCGGAGGCGCGCTCGGCGGGCGACAGGTAGCGGTTGCGGCTGGAGCGGGCGAGGCCGTCGGGGTCGCGCACGGTGGGGGTGGCGACGATCTCGACGGGGAAGTCGAGGTCCCGGACCATGCGGCGGACGAGCGCCAGCTGCTGCGCGTCCTTCTCGCCGAAGAAGGCGTGGTCGGGACGGGTGAGGTGGAGCAGCTTGGCGACGACGGTCAGCACGCCGTCGAAGTGGCCGGGCCGGGACGCGCCCTCCAGGCGCTCGCCGAGCTCGCCCGCGACGACCCGGACGCCGGGGGTGCCGTGCGGGTACATCTCGGCGTCGCCCGGCGCGAAGACGAGGTCGGCGCCGGCCTCGGCGGCCAGCGCCACGTCGGCGTCGAGGGTGCGCGGATAGCGCGCGTAGTCCTCGTCCGGGCCGAACTGCAGCGGGTTGACGTAGACGGTGACGACCAGCTGGCCGTCGGGCCCGAGCAGCTCGCGGGCCGCGCGGATGTTGGCGGCGTGGCCCTCGTGGAGCGCGCCCATGGTCATGACCACGGCGCGCGGCACGCCCGGCGCGTAGAGCCGGTGCAGCTCCTTGGCGTCGTGTGCGACGGGTATCCCCGGCTTCCCTGTCATCCTTCTCCTCCCTCGGCGGTCCCGGCGCCCTCCGCGCCGTCCGCCAGGACGCCGAGCAGCGCCTCCGCCAGCTCGGGCTTGAGCAGCCCGTGGTCGAGGGCGCGGTCGGCCGTGGTGCGGGCCATCGCGAGATAGCCCGCCAGCGCGTGCGGCGCGTGGGCGCGCAGCTCGGCGAGGTGGGCGGCCACGGTGCCGGCGTCGCCGCGCGCCACCGGGCCGGTCAGGGCGGCGTCGCCGGAGCGCAGCGCGTTGTCCAGGGCGGCGCCGAGCAGCGGGCCGAGCATCCGGTCGGGGGCGCCGACGCCCGCGAGGCGCAGCAGTTCGAGGGACTGGGCGACGAGCGTGACCAGGTGGTTGGCGCCGATGGCCAGGGCCGCGTGGTAGAGCGGGCGGTCCTTCTCCTCGATCCACTCCGGCTCGCCGCCCATCTCGATGACCAGCGCCTCCGCGGCGAGCCGCAGCTCGGCGGGGGCGGTGACGCCGAAGGAGCAGCCGGCGAGCCGGGGCACGTCGACGGCGGTGCCGGTGAACGTCATCACCGGGTGCAGCGCGAGCGGCAGCGCGCCGGCCCGCAGCGCGGGGTCGAGGACGGCCGTGCCGTACCGGCCCGAGCAGTGCGCGACGAGCTGTCCCGGGCGCACCGCGCCGGTCTCGGCCAGGCCCGCGACGAGTCCCGGCAGCGCGTCGTCGGGCACGGTGAGCAGCACCAGGTCGGCGCGGGCCAGCACCTCGTCGGGGGTGACGAGCGGCACCCCGGGCAGCAACTCCTCGGCCCGCCTGCGGGAGGCGTCGGAGACGCCGGAGGCGGCCACGGGCCGGTGGCCGGCCAGGGCGAGCGCGGCGGCGAGCGCGGGGCCGACCCGGCCGGCGCCCACCACGCCGACGCGGAGCCGCGCGGGTCTGTTCCGCGCCTCGGTGCTCCGGGGGGCGTTGGGGGCGGCGTTCACGACGGGCGGTGCCTCTTTCGACTCAGGCGTTCCGGTCCCTGTGTCGGGTACCGGACGACGAGGCCATGCTACGGCGCGCGGCGCCCGGTGTGTGCGGGTCGTGTGGAGGTCGTCAGCGCCCGCCGGCGCGCACCAGACCCGTCTCGTAGGCCAGGACCACGGCCTGTACCCGGTCGCGCAGCCCCAACTTGCCGAGGATCCGGCCGACATGGGTCTTCACGGTGGCCTCGGAGACGACGAGCCTGGCGGCGATCTCGCCGTTGGAGAGGCCCTGCGCGATCAGCATCAGGACCTCGCGCTCCCGCTCGGTGAGCAGGCCGATCTCGGGGTGCGGCGCCGCGTCGGCGGTGGGCAGCAGGGAGACGAAGCGGTCAAGCAGCCGGCGGGTGGTGGAGGGCGCGACGACCGCGTCCCCGCTGTGCACGGCGCGGATGGCGGTCAGCAGTTCGTCGGGCGGCACGTCCTTGAGCATGAACCCGGCGGCGCCGGCCTTCAGCCCCGAGAAGGCGTACTCGTCGAGGTCGAAGGTGGTGAGGATGAGCACCTTGGGGGCGCCGGGGCCGCCGGCGCCGCCCTGGCAGATCCGGCGGGTGGCCTCGACGCCGTCGAGCCTGGGCATCCTGACGTCCATCAGGACGACGTCGACCGCGGTGCTCCGCAGCACCTCGAGGGCCTCCAGGCCGTCGCCCGCCTCGGCCACCACCTCCATGTCGGGTTGGGCGGCCAGCACCATCTTGAACCCGGTGCGCAGCAGCGCCTGGTCGTCCACCAGCATCACGCGGATCGTCATGGGTCGCTCCCCCTCGTCGGTCACGTCTGAAGCTCACCGCGCCACGTCGCCGGCCAGCGGGAGCGTCGCGCTGATGCGGAAGCCGCCCCCGGGGCGGGGCCCGGCGATGAGCACCCCGCCGACCATGCCCACCCGCTCCCGCATGCCGATGAGCCCCTGGCCGCGGCCGTCGACGCCGCGCTCCTCGTAGAGCTCGCGCTGGGCGCCGCGCCCGTCGTCCTCGGCGAGCACGGTGAGCGCCTCCGGATCGTAGGAGAGCCGGACGGTGGCGCCGACGTCGGGGCCGCCGTGCTTGCGGGTGTTGGTCAGGGCCTCCTGCACGATGCGGTAGGCGGTGAGCTCGACCCCGCTCGGCAGCGGCCGGGGGGTGCCCTCTATCCGGAAGTCGACGGGCAGCCCGGTGTCCCTGACCTGGTCGACCAGGTCGGCCAGCTGCTCGACGCCGGGCTGGGGGACGTAGTCCTGCCCGGTGACCTGGCCGTCCTCGCCGCGCAGCACGCCGAGCAGGCGGCGCATCTCGGTGAGGGCCTGCCGGCCGGTGCCGGAGATGGTGTGGAGGGCGTTGCGCGTCTGCTCGGGGGCGGTGTCCAGGACGTAGGCGGCGCCGTCCGCCTGCACGACCATGACGGAGACGTTGTGCGCGACGACGTCGTGGAGCTCCCGGGCGATGCGCGCGCGCTCGGCGGCGACCGCCATCCTGGCCTGGGTCTCCCGCTCCTGTTCGAGCCGGTTGGCCCGCTCCTCGAGCTCCGCGTAGTAGGCGCGGCGGGTGCGCAGCGAGTCCCCGAGGACCCAGGCGAGCAGGAAGGCGATGGTGAGGAAGACGGTGCCGATGATGATGTTGGTCAGGCTCGCGCCCTTGTGGTCCTCCGGCCAGCGCAGCATGGAGACGGTGGGCGCGGTCAGGCACATGGCGAGCGCGACCCGGGACGGCCAGCGCCTGGGCAGGGAGGCGACGGTGAAGGCGATGGCCAGGAAGGCGAAGTTGGCCGGCAGCGGCTGGACGTCGGCCAGCAGTTGGAAGGCGCCGACGGCCAGCGCCAGCAGGAGCATCCGCTCCGGGGCGCGGCGGCGCAGCGCCATCACGGTGCCGGAGGCCAGGGTGACGAGCAGCCCGGCCCAGGGGTCACCCTGGTAGACGCCCGTGCCGGGGCCGGTGAGGACGACGAGGGACATGAACACCGGCACGAGCGCCCAACAGCCGTCCACCCACGTGGGGTGGCGGCGGATGAAGTCGTAGAGCCGGTTCACGTAACCCAGCGTATGCACTGGGTGCGGTTCGGGAGTCACCCCGTCGGCCGATACGTGAAGCCGTCAACTACTCCTCAAGGTGGATGGTGCGTGTGAGTGGGATCCCGGAGGGCGACCCCGACGTCGGGGGCGAGGGCTGGCGGGCGGCGAGTGAGCGCGCGCTGTACGGCCCGGGGGGCTTCTTCGTGCGGGAGGCGCCGGCGGCGCACTTCCGCACGGCCGTGCACGCCTCGCCGCTCTTCGCCGGCGCGGTGGCCGAGCTGCTGCTCCGGGTGGACGAGGCGCTCGGCCGGCCGCCGGCGCTCGCCCTGGTGGATGTCGGCGCGGGGCGGGGCGAGTTGGCCGCCGGGGTGCTGGCCGCGCTGCCGCCCGAGCCGGCCGGGCGGCTGCGGGTGTACGCGGTGGAGCGGGCGCCGCGCCCGGCGGGGCTCGACCCGCGGGTGGCGTGGCGGTCGGCCCCGCCGGCGGGCGCGGTGGGGCTGCTGTTCGCCAACGAGTGGCTGGACAACGTGCCGCTCGACGTGGCCGAGGTCGACGAGGCCGGGGTGGCGCGCCTGGTGCTGGTCGACGGGGCGGGCGGGGAGCGGCTCGGCCCGCCGGTGGCGGGCGCGGACGCCGACTGGCTGCGCCGCTGGTGGCCGCTGGACGGCGCGCCGCCCGGCACCCGCGCCGAGATCGGGCTGCCGCGCGACCTGGCCTGGGCCGGCGCGTGCTCCAGCCTGGCGCGCGGCCTCGCGGTGGCCGTGGACTACGCGCACACCCGCGAGCGGCGGCCGCCGCTCGGCACCCTCACCGGCTACCGGGACGGCCGCGAGGTGCGCCCGGTGCCGGACGGCGGCTGCGACCTGACCGCCCATGTGGCGCTCGACTCCTGCGCCGGCGCGGGCGGGCGGCTGCTGTCCCAGCGCGACGCGCTGCGCGCGCTCGGCGTGGACGGCGCGCGCCCCCCGCTGGAGTCGGCCTCCCGCGACCCGGCCGGCTACCTGCGCCGGCTCGCCAGGGCCGGCGAGGCCGCCGAGCTGACCGACCCGGCGGGGCTCGGCGGCTTCAGCTGGCTCGTCGAGCCGGTGGGCATCCGCGACCCGCTGGCCTGAGCCCCCGTGGGGGCGGCTCACTTGTCGATGTCGCCGACCACGAAGAAGAAGGAGCCGAGGATCGCCACCATGTCGGCCACCAGCGTGCCGGGCAGCAGCGCGCTCAGCGCCTGGATGTTGTTGAAGGAGGCGGACCGCAGCTTCAGCCGGTGGGGCGTCTTCTCGCCCTTGGACACCAGGTAGTAGCCGTTGATGCCGAGCGGGTTCTCGGTCCAGGCGTAGGTGGCGCCCTCCGGCGCCTTGAGGACCTTGGGCAGCCGCTGGTTCACGGGCCCCGGCGGCAGCTCGGCGAGCCGGTCGAGGCAGGCGTCGGCGAGGTCCAGCGCGTTCTTCGCCTGGTCGAGCAGCACCTCGAACCTGGCCAGGCAGTCGCCCGCCTCCCTGGTCACCACGCGCAGCACGTCGCCCAACTCGCCGTACGCCAGGTACGGCTCGTCCCGGCGCAGGTCGAAGTCGACGCCGCTGGCCCGCGCGATGGGCCCGGAGACCCCGTAGGCCCGCGCCGTCTCCGGGCGCAGCACCCCGACGCCCCTGGTGCGGGCCCGGAACACCTCGTTGCCCAGCACCAGCTCGTCCAGCCTGGTCATCCCGGACCGCACCGCGGCCACCGCCGCCCTGGCGCGCCCCGGCCAGCCCTCGGGCAGCTCCTCCTTGAGGCCGCCGACCCGGTTGAACATGTAGTGCATCCGGCCGCCCGAGACCTCCTCCATCACCTGCTGCAGGTGCTCCCGCTCGGTGAAGGCGTAGAACATCGGCGTGATGCCGCCGAGCTCCAGCGGATAGGACCCCAGGAACATCAGGTGGTTGAGCACCCGGTTGAGCTCGGCGAGCAGGGTGCGCAGCCAGACGGCGCGAAGCGGCACCTCCATGCCGAGCATCCGCTCCACGGCCAGCACCACGCCCAGCTCGTTGGAGAACGCGGACAGCCAGTCGTGCCGGTTGGCCAGCACGATGATCTGCCGGTAGTCGCGCGCCTCGAAGAGCTTCTCGGCGCCCCGGTGCATGTAGCCGACGACCGGCTCGGCCTGCGAGATCCGCTCCCCGTCCAGCACCAGGCGCAGCCGCAGCACCCCGTGCGTGGAGGGGTGCTGGGGGCCGATGTTCAGCACCATGTCGGTGCTCTCGGCGGCGCCGCCCACTCCGATGACCGTCTCCGTCATGCGCGTCAGTCTTTCACCCCTCCGCGCCGCGCGCCGCCCCTCTAAGATGCCTATATGAACACGGTGGCTGAGGGGCCGGCCACGACGGAGGCGGCCCGGGGGACCGGCGACACCTGGCGGCCGGTGGCCGCCGCCCTGCTACGGATGCGGCGGCTGCTGCTGGTCGGCTGGCTCGCGCCGCCCACCCTTGCCCTCGCCCTCCTCCTCGCGCTGCTCGTCGGCGGCCCCTGGGCGCTGCTCGCGGCGGTGCCGGCCGGCGCCGCCCTGTGGGGTTGGGGCGCCCTCGCCCGCAACTGGCGTTCGTGGGGTTACCAGGAGCGCGACGACGACCTGCTGATCAGGCGCGGGGTGCTGTGGCGGCAGCTGACCGTGGTGCCCTACGGCAGGATGCAGCTGGTCGAGGTCACCTCAGGACCGCTGGAGCGCCGCTTCGGCCTCGCCACGCTCCAGCTGCACACGGCGGCCGCCGCCACCGACGCCACCATCCCCGGCCTGCCGCCGACCGAGGCCGAGCGGCTGCGGGACCGGCTCACCGAGCTGGGCGAGGCCCGCTCGGCCGGCCTGTGAGCGGCGGCCCACCGTGAGCGGCGCCCCCGAGCAGCCCGCCGAGGAGACCCCCGGGCAGCCGTCGCGGGAAGCGCCGGAGGAGGCGCCCGGGAGCACCGGGGAGATACCCGCCGGCACGGGCCGCCGGCTGCACCCGGTGACGCCCTGGCGCCGCGCCTGGGCCCCACTCGCCGGCCTCGGCGCGGTCGCCGCGAACAACGTCCAGAACCTGGACGACTGGACCGACTCGCTCGGCCTGGCCCGGCTGTTCCTGCTGCTGCTCGCGCTGGTGGTGTGCGCCGCCGGCTACGGCTACCTCTCCTGGCGCGTCACCCGCTACCTGGTCACCGACACCGAACTCCGCATCCGCACCGGGCTGCTCTTCCGCCGCACCGCCCACCTGCGCCTCGACCGGATCCAGGCCGTCGACGTCTCCCGGCCCATGCTGGCCAGGGTGCTCGGCGTGGCCAAGCTCAAGATGGACGTGGTCGGCTCGGGCGCCGCCGACGAGCTGGCGTACCTGGGCGAGGCCGAGGCCGTCAGGCTGCGCGCCGAACTGCTGGCCAGGGCCGCCGGGATCGCCCCGGAGGCCGCGCCCACCGCGGGCGAGGCGCCGGCCCGCGAGCTGTACCAGGTGGAGACCGGCACGCTGGTCGGGTCGCTGGCGCTGCTCGGCGGCGGCTGGGGGCTGCTGACGGTCGCGCTCACCGTGACCGGGCTCGTCTGGTGGGGGACCGACAACCTCGTGGCCTCGGGGCTGGCCGGACTGCCGCTGCTGGCCGGCGCGTGGCAGACCAGCGTGGGCGCCTTCCTCACCCAGTACGGCTGGACGGTGAGCGAGTCCCCCGACGGGCTGCGTCTCGACCACGGCCTGCTGCAGCGCGACCACGCCACCGTGCCGCCCGGCAGGGTGCAGGCGGTGCGCCTGGTGGAGCCGCTGCTGTGGCGGCGGCGCGGCTGGGTGCGGGTCGAACTCGACGTGGCCGGCGGCGGCAACGAGGGCGGCCTGCTCGCGCCCGTCACCAGCCGGGCGACGGCCGCCGCGCTGGTCGGCCGGATCCTGCCCGAGGTGGACCTGGCGGCGGCGCTCGCCGGCGTGCGGGCCGCGCCCGGCCGGGCCCGCTGGATCTTCCCGGTGGGCCGGGTCGGCTACGGGCACGGGGTGACCGGGGCGGTGTTCGTGGCCCGGCACGGCCGGCTGCGGCGCGTCCACGAACTGGTGCCGCACGCCAAGGTGCAGAGCGTCCGGATGACCCAGGGCCCGTGGGCGCAGCGGCTGGGGCTCGCCCACATCCACGTGGACCACGGCGCGGACGGCACGGCCAGCGCCCGGCTGCAGGACGCCGGCTACGCGGCGGCCGAGGTGGCGGCACAGGCCGAGCGCTCCAGGGTCGGCCGGCGGACCGCGGCGCCGGAGCGCTGGCTGACCCGCTGAAGGTGACCCGCTGAAGGTGATCCGACGACGGTCAGCCGATCGTCGTGCCGCCCGGCTGCCCCTCGTCGCCCTCGACGTCGTCCTCGGACGCCTCGTCCTCGTCCTCCTCCTGGTCGAGCAGCACGGGCGAGCCGTGGTGCGCCCACACCTTCCAGTCGCCGTCCTCGGTGCGGCGGAAGATGTTGGTGGCCACCACCATGCCGCCGACCAAGGGCCCCGCCGAGCCGTCCGCCTCGGCCGGGCCGCCGCTCAGGATGTTCTCCGTGCAGGTCACCAGCGCCGTGTCGCCCTGCACCGACACCTCGACGTCGGTCAGGAAGAACTGGATGTACTCGGTGTTGGCCATGATCAGCGCGTACGAGCGCATCACCTCGCCGCGCCCGCTGATCACCGGCCAGCCCGGGTGCACGACGCTGACGCCCTCGTCGAGCCAGCGCTCGGCCATCGCGTCCAGGTCGCCGCGCTCCAGCGCGTCGTAGAGCGCGGTGTTCGCCGCGGCCACCGCCTCGATGTCGGTGCCCGCGCCGCTCACGCCGCCCCCTCCGCCGCCGCGACGGCTCTCGCCACCCGCACCGCGTCGGCGCTGGCCCGCACCTCGTGCACCCGCACCGCCCACGCGCCGTCCCTGGCGGCGAGCGCCGTGACGGCGGCGGTCGCCGCGTCCCGCTCCCGCGCCGGCGGCGGCTCGGCGTTCGGCCCGGCGAGCACCCGGCCGAGGAACCGCTTGCGGGAGGCCGCCACCAGCAGCGGCAGCCCGAGCTCGGCGCGCAGCCGGCGGCCCGCGGCGACCAGCGCCAGGTCGTGCTCGGCGCGCTTGGCGAAGCCGAGCCCGGGGTCGACGATCAGCCGGTCCGCGGTGATGCCGCCCTCGACGGCGCGCGCCACGCTCTCCCGCAGCTCGGCCAACACCTCGCCGACCACGTCCCCGTAGACGGCGCGCTCGTTCATGTCGATGCTCTGGCCGCGCCAGTGCATCACCACGAACGGCACCCCGGCGGCGGCGACCACCGGCACCATCCGGGGATCGGCGCGGCCGCCGCTGACGTCGTTGACCAGCCGCGCGCCGGCCGCAACCGCCTGCTCGGCCACGCTGGCCCGCATCGTGTCCACGCTGACGAGCACGCCCTCGCGCGCCAGCTCCCGCACCACGGGGACGACCCGCCGCAGCTCCTCCGGCTCGTCCACCCGGGTCGCGCCCGGACGGGTCGACTCACCGCCCACGTCGACCAGGTCGGCCCCCTCGGCCACCAGGTCGAGGCCACGTTTCACCGCCGACTCGGCGTCGAACCAACGCCCGCCGTCCGAGAAGGAGTCCGGTGTGACGTTGACCACCCCCATGACCGCGCAGCGATCCCAGCTGGGCAGTCCGGTCACGTGGCCGTACGAGATGCTCATGCGTCAAGGGTAGGGGCTCACCGCCCGCCGCCGCGGGCCGAAAAGCGACCCGCCGCGGTGCCTTTCCGGGCGATCCGGGTACCTGAGGTGCCATCGGACGGAACCCCGGGGCGCCGCTGGTTGTTCGCCCCCCGCGGGTAGATTCGAACGCCTCGGAGGGGTTTTATGCCCTTGGCACCTGCACCGAGAAGCGAGAGGGAGTGACGCCGTGGACGAGATCGCCCTGCACGGCCTGCGCGCCAGGGGCTACCACGGGGTCCTGCCGCACGAGCGCGCCGAGGGCCAGACCTTCGTGGTCGACGTCAGGCTCGGCGTCGACACCCGCGCCGCGGCGGCCACGGACGAGTTGACCAGGACGGTCGACTACGGCGTGCTGGCCGAGGAGGTCACCGCGGTGGTCGCGGGCGAGCCCTGCGACCTGGTGGAGACGCTGGCCCAGCGGATCGCCGACCGGTGCCTGGCGCACTCCCGGGTGGGGTGGGCCGAGGTCACCGTGCACAAACCGCAGGCGCCCATCGCCGTCCCCTTCGACGACGTGACCATCACCATCAAGCGGAGCCGAGCATGACCTCCAGCAACGCCGCTTCATCCCCCGACCCGACCGTCCAGCCGGTACCCGCCTCCGTCGTCCAGCAGGTCGACGCGGCGGACTCGACCCTGCAGAACCCCCAACGCGCCGTCATCTCGCTCGGCAGCAACCTCGGCAACCGTCTGGAGACCCTGCAGGGCGCGATCGACGCGCTGGAGGACACCCCGGGGGTGCGGGTGAAGGCCGTGTCGCCCGTCTACGAGACCGAGCCGTGGGGCGTGGAACCCGGCACCCAGCCGTCGTACTTCAACGCGGTGGTGATCGTGAAGACGACGCTGCCGCCCGCCTCGCTGCTGGAGCGGGCGCACGCCATCGAGGAGGCGTTCCACCGGGCGCGCGACACCCGTTGGGGGCCGCGCACCATCGACGTGGACATCGTGGCCTACCAGGGCGTGGTCTCCGACGACCCGGCGCTCACCCTCCCCCATCCCCGGGCCCACGAGCGGGCGTTCGTGCTCGTGCCGTGGCACGATGTCGACCCGGGCGCGGAGGTCGCCGGCCACGGCCCGGTGGCCGGACTGCTGACCGCGGTCGGCGCGCAGGGTGTCATCGCGCGCCCCGACCTCACCCTGGTGCTGCCCGACTAGCCAGGACTCGCTCCGAGACCAGCCTCCCCGGACTGATTGGGACCGAAGTTCACCGCCATGAACCAACTGCGGATCCGCACCCTGGCCGGTCTGTTCCTCGCCGCCGCGGCGCTCGCCTGGGCGTTCGCCGGGCTGTGGGACTCCCTGGACAACACGCTGCCCGCGGTGCCCCTGCTCGCGCCGGTCATCCTGGCCCTGATCGCGATCGTGCTGCTGGCGACCGCGCTGTCGCTGCGGTCCAGGCTGCGCGCCCAGCGCGAGCGGCGGCCCGGCGCCAAACCGGTGGACCGGATGATGGCGGCGCGCGCCGTGGTCTTCGGCCAGGCGAGCGCGCTGGTCTCGGCGCTGGTGTCCGGCGGGTACGGCGGCTTCGGGCTCTTCCTGCTCATGTACCGGATGGACGTGCCGAACCGGCGCGAGCAGGCGCTCTACGCCCTGCTCGCGGTGGTGGCCGGCCTCGCGGTCATCGCGGCGGCGCTGTTCCTGGAGCGCGTCTGCCGGCTCCAGGACGGCGACGACGAGGGCCCTGGCGGCCCGGGCCCGATAGGGCACCGGGCCTGAGCCGCGTCGCCCGGGCCTATGCCCCGCTGATCGCGTCGAGGTCCACCGCGTCGCGCGCCACGGCGCGCGCGTCCGCGTCGATCGAGCGGCGCAGCGCCTCGTGCAGCCCGGTCGGGGTGAGCACGCCGAGGAAGCGGTCCGCGTCGGCCGGGTCGAGCACGGCGATCCAGCCCGCGTCGTACTGGAGCATGGTGCTGAACGCCCGCTTGAGGGAGGCGCCGAGCGGCAGCCAGGCGTCCATCCGGCGGGCGTAGCCGGCGACCGGGCCGACCGCGTCCGTACCGCCCTCGTCCGGTATCGGCACCCAGCCGTGCAGCGCCTCGTGCTCGTCGAGGACCACGGCCCACCGCACCCCGTCGGCGCGCATCAGGGACGCGGCCCGGGACATCGGGTCGGAGAGGTGCACCACGGGCGGCCGCTCCAGGTCGCCCTTCTCGACCGGCGTCACCGAGAGCCGCTTGAGCCCGCGGTCGCTGCCGACGAACGCGGCCACGTGCTCGTTGGCCGGGGCGCCGAGGACGGTGGCCGGCGTGTCGAACTGCTCGACCCGGCCCTGCCCGAAGACCGCCATCCGGTCGCCGAGCCGCACCGCCTCCTCGACGTCGTGGGTGACGAACAGCACCGTCTTGCGCATCTCCGCCTGGAGCCGCAGGAACTCGTTCTGCAGCCGCTCCCGCACCACCGGGTCGACGGCGCCGAACGGCTCGTCCATCAGCAGGACCGGCGGGTCGGCCGCCAGCGCCCTGGCCACCCCCACCCGCTGCCGCTGCCCGCCGGAGAGCTGGTCCGGGTAGCGGCCGCCGTACACCGCGGGGTCGAGGCCCACCAGCTCCAGCAGCTCGCCGGCGCGCCGGCGCGCCTCGGCCCGCCGGGTGCCGAGCAGCAGCGGCACGGCGGCGGCGTTGTCCAGCACGGTGCGGTGCGGGAAGAGGCCGACCTGCTGGATGACGTAGCCGATCCGGCGGCGCAGCCGCACCGGGTCCTGGGCGGCGATGTCCTCGCCCCCGAGCAGTATCCGGCCGGAGGTCGGCTCCTCCAGCCGGTTGACCATCCGCATGGTGGTGGTCTTGCCACAGCCCGAGGGCCCGACGAGCGTGACGAGCTCACCCTCGGCGATCTCCAGATGGAGGTCGTCCACGGCGAGGGTGCCGTCCGGATACCGCTTGGAGACGTGGTCGAACCGCAACATGTTCATAAGTCTGTCAGGTTTTAGGGCTAGGGTGCTTGAACATGAGTGCGGTGACCGCGGAGAACTGCCTGGCCGCGAACGAATGGATCTGCGGCGAGTACGTCCGCAGCCGAGGCCAGGAGCTGACCGACGCCACCCTGGAACACATCGTGATCGCCGCCACCTCGGTCGGCATCGCCGTGCTGGTCGCCTTCCCGCTGGCCCTGCTCGCCCGCCGCTGGCGACCGGCAGCCGGCTCCATCCTCGGCCTGACCACCGTGCTCTACACGATCCCCTCGCTCGCCATGTACGCGCTGCTGCTGCCGGTGTTCGGGCTCTCCGCCTCGGTGGTGATCTGCGGCCTGGTGCTCTACTCGCTCACCGTCCTCGTCCGCAACATCCTCACCGGCCTGGACTCCGTCCCCGCCGAGACCAGGGACGCGGCCCGGGGCCTGGGCTACGGCCGCTGGCGGCTGCTGTTCGGCGTCGAGCTGCCGCTCGCCCTGCCCGCCCTGATGGCCGGGGTGCGGATCGCCGCGGTCTCCGCCGTCTCGCTGACCACGGTCGGCGCCATCGTCGGCCACGGCGGCCTCGGCAACCTCATCCACAGCGGCATGAACAGCTACTTCAAGGCACAGGTACTCACCGCCTCCGTGCTGTGCGTGCTGCTCGCCGTCGTGGCCGACCTGCTGCTGCTCGCCGTCCAACGCCTGTTGACGCCGTGGACCAGAGCGGCCGGCGGCGGCCGCTCCACCCCGCGCGCGCCACGGCGGGACGCGGTGCTCGACGCCCGGGAGGCGATCTGAGATGGGCGTGTTCCCCGACGCGTGGACCTGGCTCACCACCGGCGCCAACTGGTCGGGCGACGCCGGCGTGTGGCACCGGCTCGTCGAGCACCTCTACCTCACCGGCGTCTGCCTCGCCGTCTCCTGCGTCATCGCGCTGCCGCTCGCCTTCCGACTCGGCCACGGCGGCGGGCACCGGATCGGCGGCGCGCTGGCGATCAACATCTCCAACGTGGGCCGCGCGGTCCCCACCTTCGCCGTCCTGGTGCTGCTCACCATCGGCCCGCTCGGCCGCCACGGCGACCTGCCGGTGATCGTCGCGCTGGTGCTGTTCGCCGTGCCGCCGCTGCTGACCAACGCCTACGTGGGCGTCTCGGAGGCCGACCGGGACGTGGTGGGCGCCGCCCGCGGCCTCGGCATGTCCGGCTGGCAGCTGTTGACGCGCGTCGAGCTGCCGCTGGCCTTCCCGCTGATCATGACGGGGGTGCGCACGGCGGCCGTGCAGATCGTGGCCACCGCCACGCTGGCCGCGCTGCCCGGGGGCGGCGGCCTGGGCCGCGTCATCACCGCGGGCTTCGCCAACTACCGCACCGCGCAGGTGGTCGCGGGCGCGGTGCTGGTCGCCCTGCTGGCGCTGGCCGTCGAAGGGGCGCTCGCCCTGCTCCAGCGCGCCCTCGACCCGGCGCGTGGGCGGCGCGCGAGCGACCGTCAGGCCCGCCGGGCGAAGCCCCTGGCCGCCGGCCGGGACGGGGGAGGCCCCGTGGAGCCCGCGCCGGCCGCCACCACCCGAACCAGGGAACCGGCCGCCGAAGTCGCCGAATGACCCGCCCTCCGACCAAGGGAGTTCCTGTGAACCGCACGATCCGACACGCCGCCACCGGCCTGACCGGCCTCACACTGGCCCTGACCCTGGCCGCCTGCGGCGGGGGAGACAGCCTCGAGTCCGAAGGCGACAGCGGCGGGGGCGGTGGCGAGCAGAGCTCCGGCGACACGCTCACGATCGGCGGCGCCAACTTCACCGAGGCCACCATCATGGCCGAGCTCTACTCGCGGATCCTCACCGACGCCGGCTACTCCACCGAGGTCACCACCGTGGACAGCCGCGAGATCTACGAGCCCGAGCTGGAGAGCGGCGGCATCGACATCGTCCCCGAGTACGCCGCCACCCTGACCGAGTTCCTCAACGCCAAGGTCAACGGCGCGGACGCGGAGCCCGTCGCCAGCAGCGACGTCGAGGAGACCGTCACCGCGCTGCGCGAACTCGCCGAGCCGCTCGGCCTCACGGTGCTCGACGCCGGCGAGGCCGCCGACCAGAACGCGTTCGCGGTCACCGAGGAGTTCGCCGCGGAGCACGACCTGACCACCCTCTCCGACCTCGGCGAGTCCGGCCTCCCGATCCGGCTCGCGGCCGGCGACGAGTGCGCCGAACGCCCCTTCTGCCAGCCGGGCCTCGAGGAGACCTACGGCATCGACATCACCGAGATCGACCCGCGCGGCGTCGGCACCGTCCAGGCCAAGCAGGCCGTCGCCGACGGGCAGGACGACATGGTGCTGACCACCACCACCGACGCCACGCTCGAGGACTTCGGCCTGGTACTCCTGGAGGACGACCAGAACCTCCAGCTCGCCGACAACCTGCTGCCGGTGCTCAACAGCGAGACCGCGGACGACGAGCAGCTCACCGCGACCCTCGACCGCCTCACCGAGACGCTCACCACCGAGGACCTGATCGAGCTCAACCGGCAGGTCGACGCCGAACGCCGCACCGCGGGCGACGTGGCCGCCGAATACCTCGAGGAGAACGGCCTGATCGGCGGCTGACGGACGGTCGGGAGGGCACCGGGACCAAGGGGGCGGCCGGAAAATCGGCTTGATAACCGGCCGGCCACAACCACCCGGGTGCCCTCCCGCGCCCCGACCGCGTCACGGTAAGTTTCGACCATGGCACGTGGACGTCACCGCAACGCGGCACTGCACCGGGTGTTGATTCCCACCGCCCTCGGCGGCTCCGCGCTGCTGTGCGCGGCGCTGGCCTGGCTGGTCGGCGGCCAGGGACCGCGCGTGCTCGCCACCCTGGCGGCGTTCGCCGGGGTGACGGCCGCCGCGCTGCTGCGCCGTTGGGACCTGGAGGCCGGGCGGCAGGTCGCCAGGGAGCGGGCCGCCAAGGCCGGCATGAGCTGGCAGGTCGACGAGCGGCAGGCCGAGCTCGAAGAGGCCCAGGAGCTGGTCGCCCAGTTGGAGGAGAAGATCCGCGGCAAGCGGGCCGACCTCGGCCGGCTCCGCTCGGAACACGCCGACCTGCTGCGCCGCTACGCCACCGCGGAGAGCGAGCGCGCCAAGGCGCTCGAAGGCCGCCGGCGGCTGGCCCTGGAGGCCTCGGAGCCGGCCAGGGAGCTCACCTCGGAGCCCACCGACCACCGCACCGCCGCCGGCGCCCCCACCCGGCTCACCTACCTCCAGGCGTACGAGGCGCTCGGCCGGCTCTCCCGCTCCGCCGCCCGCCAGCGCAGCGCCTTGCCGGCGGTCGAGCCACGGCGCGAGCCGGAGGCCGCGCCGACGCCGCCGGTCCCGCCGCAGGCGGACCCCGAGCGCCCGGCGCTGCCCGCGCCGACGGCGGAGCCGAGCGCCCGGCAGGGCGGCGGCTCACGGTTCGACTTCTTCGGCGCCCCGGCCACGCCGGCCCCGAGCCGGCGCAAGCCGCCCGCCCCCCGCGACGAGCCCGAAGCCCACGCCCGCGACCGCGAACCGGCCCGCGCACTCGACGAGGCACGAGAAAGCCGCTGACGCGGCTCGGTCCACGGGCCACGCCCGGCATGCCGGCCGGCACACCCGAGGGCTCGGCTCGGCGCGGTCAAAGCCCGCAGGCCCGACGCGTGGCCAAAGCCCGCCCGGCCAGGGCCTAGGTGTATTGACTCGCGGCGTTGTTAACGCGGGTGATCGGGGGTTGGCCTTCGAGTGCGGTGTGGCAGCGATGGTAGTTGTAGGTGTGGAGGTAGTCGTTGAGGGCGGCGGTTCGTTCGCTG
>NZ_JAVREM010000040.1:0-58006 GCF_031845425.1 Streptomyces millisiae | reverse complement strand
CGGACAGCGGCACACTCCACCGCTAACGACCAACGGCCGCAAAGCGAAACACGCCAACAGGTCTCAACCCGCCAGCGCATCAACGCCTTCACCTAAATACGGCGCCAGCAACCGCCCAACCGTCCGGCAGGGCGGATTAGCTCGCTGCGCTTTCGTCATGACTGTGCCCCCGGGTGACCATGCCCGGGGGCACCATCGGCGGAGTGTTGACCGCTCTAGCGCTTCTCAGCGCTCTGGTAGATCAGTTCCTCACGAACGTGATCTAGCCCCGCTTTCAGGTCACGCCATTCCCGGCGGGCATCGTCCCGAGTGCGGCGAACGGGACGACGTGAGCCAGGCTGACCACCGTGGAGGGACTGAGCGGCTTTCATCAGAACGCCACCACGCCCCAGATCGTCTACGGCGTTCGCAGCGTCCAGAACCGCCGTGAGCGTCGGGTAGTCGCGTCCGTCACCCCATGCGGAACGAAAGATCTCCCCGCTGTACCCTGCCAGGTAGGGGGTCATTGCCAGGGCGGGCAGGGTGTCAGCGTGCGGGACTCCCCGCATGATCTGAGCACCGGGGATGGTGTCGATTTCCTCGGGCTTGACGTCCAGTCGGTACCCGTTTCGCGCGGCAGCGTCTCGAACGGCCCACTTTTGGAGCGTCTTACGGGTGACGATGATCACCCGTTCGTCCTTTCGGACGTACTGCCACGCGCAGGGCTCACGCGTCGAAACCAACAAGGCAGCAACCTCGCACTTGTCGATGATCTCCCCGAGCCGCTTCGCGAAGATCATCACCGAGTCCTGCGTGACATCGTCGCTGACGTCATCGGTCCCGTACGGCGCATGCCCTTCCTTGACGATGGTTGCGCTCCCGTTCGCACGCTTACGAGAGCGGGACGCGTCCACTACTCGGCAGTAGCGCCGTGCCAGCTCCCCGAGTTCCGCGAAATCCTCCGAGGTCACGCGCGCTATGTCCTCTCGGGTGACACCCCCCTGCGTTTCCCCTTCGCCCCGCTTCTCAGAAGTCCGATTTTTCACGATCGTTCTCCGATTCGCTGCGGCGCGCGCCCGATGCGCTACGCCCACAGCTCCATTCTGCCCAAAATCACGGGGAATTCAACCCGGCGCACCGAATTTCCGGCAATCCTTTACACACCCAACACTCGATACCGCAAAAGCAGGACACCAACAGGGAGAGGTAAATTTTGAAACCAACAAAAGGGATTCAGCCAACAAAGAAGGAGTGACACAATAGCGGCCCAGTAAATGCATACCAGCAAGAAGTCAGCGAATCTCTCCCAATAGCCATTACCCTAGACCCATACCAGGCCATCACCCAGGCCCCGCCCTACTGTTCAGCCGCCTTCCGGCTCTTGAGTCCGGGCATGCGCCGGTAGAGGACAAGGCGGGTTGACCTGCAACAAGGCGCGGCTGAAGGGTTACCCGTCTAGTGGGCACGAGGAGAAGCGACCAGGGCAGGAGGCTGGCTGGAGTATGAATCACGCTGGCCAACGTCTCGGCCCATGGCAGCCCGAAATTCCTTCGCATTCTCGACGAGGCCGGCTTCCGCAGTTTCCAGGTGGCACCCGCCTGCGTGGCCCAAGGGGCGCCAAGGAGCCAGAGCACTGGGGCGGGAAATATTTGCGCTTTCGCGCGCCCCCCGGTTCTACCGCAGGCCTAGCAAATGAGACTCTATCACTTAGCGCCGGCTCCGACTGTCCGGACTTTTGATCCGCTGGAGGGAGTCAAGAAACGCGATGGTCTCTGGTCCGGGCTCTTCGTCGATCTCGGCTAATGCGGCGGTGAGGAGGGAGAGGGTGCGGGGGATCGCGTCGTGCTGGCCGAGGAGTGCTTGCATGCGGGCGATGCCGCGGTAGATGGACTCGTTATAGGGGTCGATCTCGCGTGCCTGCTCGAGCAATGCCAGGGCTTGTTCGGAGTCGGAGTCTCGTAGTTCGCGGATGAGCGCGCTGTGGGCGTCGAGAACGTCGCGGCGTAGGGCCTCGCGAGGTGTTTCCAACCATAGGCCGGTGAGGTCGGAGGCGAGGTCGCCGCGGTAGAGGTCGCCGATTCGGCGGAGCGCGGATGACCGTGCCGAGGTGGTACTGGCGCGGTGTTGTGCGGCCAGTGCCTCTCGGAGTTGCGTGAGATCGATGGTGACGCGGGTGTCGTCGAGTGCGTAGTGCCCGTTGTCGTGGCGGATGATGTCGCCCAGTGCGTCGTGGGTGGTGCGGAGGGCACGGCGTAGTTGGCTCAGGGTGGCGTGGAAGGCGTTGTGCGGGCGGCCGGCGTCGGGCCACAGTGCGGCGCTGATGATGTCGCGGTGCGCGCCTTTGGGGTGGAGGGTGAGGAAGGCGAGCAGTTCGCGGTGGCGGGGCGCGAGCGAGCTTGTGATGTCGACGGGAGTCGATGAGCCTGCCTGGTGGAGTGTCAGGTTGATGCGGCCGAGGACGGCGATGTGCAGGACCACGTCCTCGCGGCTGGGCTGCGGTCCCGGCGGTGAGGCGGCCGGGCCGTTGTCGGGGATCGGTGGGTCGCGTGGTGCTGAGGCGCTGCTGGGGTCTGGATTGGTGGATGAGCGGGTGGGTTCGGTGGGCGCCTCGTTAACGACGCTGTTGGCGGGGTCGTGTGGCCGCCTGCTGCGGTGATCGGGTTCGTCAGGGCGTGAGGCGGGGCGGGGAGGTGTGGTGGCGCCGTTGGCCGCGGGGCTGTGGTGGGCGGGCTCCGGGGGGTGTGAGGTGGGGGTGGCTTTCCGCAGAAGGTCGTTGAGGGCCTGGGCGTCGTCGCTGGGGAGAGTGAACAGGCGCATGCCGGCGTGTAGGGGGTGGGGGGCGGTGGGGTTGGTGGCAGCGATGGTGCCGTCTCCTCGGACGCGAATGGTGCTTCCGGGGTGCCAGGGGGCAAGAAGAACGCCCATCAGCCCGAGGGTCGAGCCGTTGTCGAGTATGGCTTGCAGCCGTCCGGCGGTCTCCGGGCGCGGGGTGGCGATAAGCACGAGATCACGGACGGACTCGGCCTCGTGCGGGCTGCCGATCGTGGCGCGGGTTCGCGTGAGCAGTTCGCTCTCCAGAACGCTCAGAGCCTCGTCGAGATCGGCGACGACGTGCAGATGCGGCGAATGTGGTGGGCGGCTGGCACCGGGCCCGAGCAGAAGATCGGCGTCGGCGGCGGGAACGAGGACATCGGCCGGCTGGGCGTCGGGACGGTGGAGGTCGGCGAGCAGCCTGACAAGCAGGGCTCGAGCCGCGGCGCGGGTGCCGGGGCCGGACAGTCCGAGGCCGCGGGTGCGGGCCAGGTCGAGTGCGACGGCCCGGCCGGCGTCGATGCCGACGGCTTGGTTGCCGCTGGCGGCGGCGGTGCGGGCTCGTTCGCGTAGCGCGGCTTCGGGCACGGCGCGGGGGGACGGGTGCGGTATGCGTTCGAGTTCGAGGAGCGCGGTGTCGTCCGTCGGCTGGTGCGCGTGGTCGTGTGCGGTGCGCAGGGCACGGACGATGGGTGCCATCTCGGGCTCGTCGCGGCGTGGTGCGCCGGGGCGGTAGCGGGTGCGGCGGCGCAGGAGAACGGTGCACCAGGCGGCTGTGATCAGTGCGGCCAGTCCGAGGCCGACGAACGCGCCGCTGGGGGTCAGCACGGCTCCCCCGTCGTCATCGGCGGCCTCGGGGGTGTCGGGGTCAGCGGTCTCGGGCGGGGGTGACTCGTCGTGGGGTGGTGAAGCCTCTTCAGGTGACGGGGAGGGGATGGGCTGGCTTGGTTCCGGGCTGGACGAGGGCTCGGTGGATTCGCCGGGCCGCGTGGGTTCGTTCGGCTGTTCGTCCTCGGTTTCGTCGTCTTGGTTGTCGGGTTCGGGCGGCATGGTGAGTTCAGGGAGGTGGAGGATCCAGCCGGGGCGGATGAGGTCAGGGTGGGTCAGGGCAGTGCCGTCGGTCTGGGGGCGGCCTTCGTTCAGTGTGAAGACTTCCGGCCAGCGGGCGCCGTCGCCCAGGGTGCGTTCGGCGATGCGCCACAGGCTGTCGTAGACGCCGTCGCGGGGTGGCAGGACGGTGACGGCTCCACGAGCGTCCTCGGCCGCATTCGCAGACGGCGGCGCCGAGTTGAGGGTCATGGTGGCAGGCTGCTCATGCTCCTGGGCGGGGTGGGGTTGGTGGAGGATGAGCGGAGTGGCCATCGGGGTGATGCGGGGGACGGGTGTGAAGGGGCCGAGGGTGAGCATGCCGACGAGAGCCGCGGCCAGCGCGTGGGTGGGGCTGCGGGGGCGCAGGTGTGTTCGGGACAGCGCGGGCGAGGTGTCGCGCAGGGAGCGGGCGACGTCGACAACGAACATGAGCCACGCTGTCCAGAGGACGCAGGCGAGGACGGTCAGGGTGTCGCTGATGGTGAGCTGGGTGGAAAGGGCGGTGGTGATGTCGTCGTGGCTGGGGATGCGCGTGGGCAGCGGCCAGCCTATGTAGTGGACCAGGCCCCAGGGGATCCCGACCAACAACACTAGGAGCAAGGCCGCGGCTATGGCGGCACGAATCAAACGGCCGGCCGTGATCACCGGGCGCAGCAGCAGGGAGACACTACTGACTCGGCTTCGGGAGGGCGGGCTGGTGCGGGCTCGGCGTGCGGGCATGGCCGTGGATGCTCTCTACGGATCGGGGGCGGTGGCGCCGGGCTGTGGCTGGGCGGTGCCGGAGGCGGTGACGGTGAGCTCGTCGACGCCGAGGAGTTGGAGGAGTTGGGTGGGCTGGTGTGCGGTGACCGTCACGGTGACGGTGTCCTCGGTGACCGTGATCGTGCCATCGGCGTCGGCCTGCCGAAGGTAGGTCTGGGCGAGTTGGTGGGCCTGTTCAGCATCGAGGCGAACGGAGCCGTCGGCGCGGTAGGCGGACAGGTCGATGGCTTGGGCGCCGGCGCGGGCCGCTTCCTGTGCCTGGCCGATGGCACGGATCTTCGCGGCGATGGCCATGCCAGGATCCAAGGCCAGGCCGGCGAACATCACCAGCGCTGCGAACATCGTGACTACGAAGGGGGTGAGCTGCCCCCGGTCATCGAACCGCCGCCTGGCGAACCAGACCTTCATGGTGTTCTGCTTCCTTCGCCCGCCGATGCTGTCGCTGCTGCGCGATATCGATCGACGACGGCGGCGAAGTCCGCCTCCAGCACCGTGGTGCCGGGCAGCGGCAGCATCGAGAGGTCTTCCAGGCCAACGGTGCAGGCGATGTCGACGGTCACGGTGGAACCCGGTTGCAAGCTCCCGATCATCTCCACAGTGAAAGTTCGGCAGCTGATGCCCGCCCGGGCCAGCGCCGCTGTGGCGGTTGATTCGGCGTCGGCGATGGCGGCTGCCGGGGTGCGGGCCTGGCTGGCGGCTCGGGCCGCCTGGTGGGCGGCGTCGTCGAGGCGCATCCTGCTCTCGGGCCCTCGTTCGCTGTAGACGATGAGGTACAGCACCAGGAGCAGCGCTGGGATCAGGAGGACGAGCTCGGCGGCTGCCGACCCGCGGTCTTCTCGCAGCCCTGTCAGGCGTCCGCCGCACGCTGGTATGCCGGGCGCCGTTAGTGGGGCGGTGTGTCTGCTCATGGGGTGCTCGGGCTGGCCGGAGCGGGTTCAAATTCTTCGATGGGGCCTGCGGCTTCAGCGTGGATGGGGAGGTACAGGAAGGGCAGCACGGGCATCGTGGTGCCCTCGATGCGGACCTCGGCGCGATCGTTGTCGCGGGTGATCCGCACGGTGATGTCGCGAAGTGGGCCCGCGCCAAGCTGGTCAAGGACGTAGCTGGCTTCGGCATGGCCGTCACGTTCGGTGGCGTCCTCGACTCGGGTGGCGGACAGGGCGTGGGAGGCCGTGGCTTGCGCGGTGTGGGTGGCGACGGCCCACAGGGCGAGCTGAGCGAGCACCAGCACGACTGTGATCAGCGTGGGGAAGACGACCACGACTTCGGCAATGGAGCCGCGGTCCTCGTGCAGGTGCTGACGCAGTTCGGCCACCCAGCGTTCGGTTCTAGTCATGGAAGACGATGTCACGGGCTGCTGCCACGATTTCGTCGCTGAAGATGCTGCCGACCGTGAGACCAATAGCGGTCAGGACCATTGTCATGATGACGGCTTCGGCGCTGTATCCGCGGTCATCTGCGGGGAGTCGGCGCAGCGCGGGTATCAGCTGAGTCCACCACTGCACTATTCGGCGTTTCAGGATCTCTTTCATCTTATTTCATTCCATCGTTCCGGGGGTTACAGGGCTCCGGTGACGTGGTTCATGGCGGCGTAAATGATGAAGAGCACGAACCCGAGAGCCATGAGGGAGCTGGGGAGGGCCATACGTTCGGTGGCCGCGGTGGCTGCTGCTTCGGCCTCGGCTGAGGTGCGGGCGCGCAGCGCGGCAGCTTTCGCGGCCAGGGAAGCGCGGATGCGGGCGCCTTCGGTGCCGGCCAGGGAGAGGGCGGCGGCGAGTTCCGTCAGTTCCGTGATGTGGAGTTCGCGGCCGAGCTGGGCGAGGGCGTCCCACGGCGAGATGCGGGTGAGTTCGGCTGTTTCCAGGGTCCGCTTGATGTGCTGGAAGGCCCATCCGTCGCCCGCCTGGGCGGCGTCGTGGAGGGCGCCGGTGACGCCGGAGCCGCCGGCCAGCAGGATGTGGACCAGGTCGAGGTAGGCGCCGAGCGCGTGGCGGAACGCGGCCCGGCGTCGGGCGGCCTCGTTGCGCAGGGAGATGTCGGGGAGCAAAAATCCCGCCGTACTCAGGCCTAGGGCGACGCCGGTGGGGATGACCCACCCGCCGGTCGCGCCGGCCGAGGCGAGCAGCGCCTGCACCGTCAGGGGAAGCAGGAGGCCGGAGACGGCCATGGCTGCCTTCTCTGCCAAGACGGTCGACGCGGACTGGCCGGTGATGGTCAGGTCCCGGAGCATGCCTGCAGTGGGCAGCCCAGCGGCGCGCAGGATCGGAGCGAACGGCCGGCCCAGGTGCTGCGCCCACCCCGCCCTCCTGTCACTGGCGACTTCATCCGCCGGCGCGGGGGCGGGTGGCGTGGAGGCGGCGCGTACGGTGGCCACCAGGGTGGCCAGGGGCGGGCGGGGCGGGATCAACCAGGCCAGGAGGGCCCACAGCCCCAGGCCGATGCCGGCCGCCAGCGCCACAAGGAGGTTCACCATCGACCTGCCTCCGGACGTTCTGGTCGCGTGGTGAGGAAGCGTTCGGGCTCCTCCACCCGGGCCAGGCGCATCAGCCACACAAAGGCGGCCGCGAAGATCCCGGCGACGGCCAGAAGTGCTATTTGGCCGGCGGTGTCATCGTAGGGGGTGAGGAACGGGCGATTGAACAGCACCAGCGCGGAGATGAACACGGCGGTCGTACCGGTCACGATCCGCACGGTGGTGCGGATCGTCGCACGTGCGGTCTCGATGCGGCGCCGCATCTCCACTCGGCGCCGCGCGGTGCCCGCCAGCGCCCCTAGGAGCGGGCCGAGTTGGCGAGCTGGCCGCTGGGAGGACAAGGTCAGCGCGATGATGACCAGGTCTGCGGTCACGTCGCCAAGGTCGGCCGCCAACTGCCCCAGCGCAACGTCGAGGTCCTGGCCGTCGTCGAGGCGATCAGCCAGTGCACGGACGTGCTGGCGGATCGCGGCCGGGGCGGTGTCGGCGGTGGCGGTGATGGTCTGCTCGAGCCCGGCGCCGGCAGACAGAGTGTCGCGCAGCATCTCCGTCCAGCCGGCGATCGCATCGACCTGTTCGATCCGCCGTTCACTCTCCGAGCTTGAGTCCAGGATGTGCGGAAGACTCCACACCCCGGTTCCTGCCAGCAGCGCAGCGATCGGCCAGCCGGTGAGCGCCGCGCCGGCCGCGCCGGAGACCAAGGCTGCCAGCAGCCAACGCCCGGCGTGCTCCCTCCTCGTGTGGGCTCGCACCGGCCACCACCGTCGGAAGGTTGCTGACCGGCTGTCAACATCGCGGCTTCGGGCACCGGGACCTGCCAGTACCCATATGCCGATTCCGATGCCGAGGCCGCACAGGCCCAGCAGCGCGGCTGGTGTCATGCCCGCCGCCGTTCCATCAGCCCCGGTGACCAGCCGGCGGCCCGCAGTTCCTCCATGGTCTCGGTTCGCATCGGAACGCCCGGCTGCGCCCGCCGGTCCGGGCCGGGTCGGTAGATCTCGTTGGAGACCACCTGAGGGCCGTCAGCGCCGACGACTTCGCGGACGGAGGAGACCACACGCTGGTGCTCCGCACCGCGGGCCCGGTCGAGGTGGACCACGAAGTGGATCGCCGAGGCGATCAACAGGTTGGTCGCTTCCATCGGCAGGCGCTCCGCCGACTGTGCGGCGTAGGCAGCGATCTTGGTGAAGGCTCCCTGGCTGCTGCTGGCGTGCAGGGTGCCCATCGAGCCGTCGTTGCCCTGGCTCATGGCGTTGAGCATCGGCACGATCTCGCCGCCACGGACTTCGCCGACGATGACCCGGTCGGGGCTCATCCGCAGAGCCCAGCGCAACAGTTCCGCCATGGAGATCTCGCCCTCTCCCTCGATGTTGGGCTCGCGGGCCTGCAGCGCCACGGCGTTGGGGTGGGCCTGGCGGTCGTTCGCTAGGCCGAGTTCGAAGGTGTCCTCTATCGTGATCAGCCGCTCGCGCGCGGGAATCTCGGCGGCCAGGGCGCGCAGAAGCGTTGTCTTGCCCATCACCGTGCCTCCGGTGATCAGGATGTTCTTCCGAGCCCTCACCAGTACCGCTAGGAACGCTTCGAGCCGTTCATCGATCGTGCCGAGTTGACGAAGCCGAGTGAGCGTCACCCGGCGGTATCGGTGGCGGCGGATGGTCAGTGAGGGCCGGGTGCTGACCGCGATCACGGCGAACGCGCGCTCGCCACCGGCTAGTTGGAAGCCAACTCCCGGGCTGCCCCGGTCCAACCTCCGCTCCTCGACGCCGCTACGCGCGGCCATGTCGCGCACCAGACGGACCAAGTCCTCATCCGAGGCGGCCACGGGCTGAACCTGTAGCCGGCGGCCGTCGGCGTGTCGGACGAAGACGTGATCATGGCCGTTGACGTGGATGTCCTCCACGCTCGGGTCGTTCAGCAGCGGCTCAAGTCCTCCCGCGCCGAAGAACTCGTTCATGATCTGCCGGATGGCCGCCGCTTCGACGTCCTCGGTCACCACACGCTGTCCACGGGCGAGGAGTTCGCCGGCGTACTCCTCGGCTGCGTCTTCCAGGAACTCCTCGGCCTGCCGCCGCCGATCCTCAACACTCGGCACTGAACGTCCGGACCGCTCGTCCGCCCGCATCCGCTCGGACAGGCGAGCAGCCAGCCGCACACGCAGGTGTCGTCTCAGCCCCTCGCCTGTGTCGACCAGCGGAACGCCTGCGCCTGCCATGCTGGCGGCGTCTGGCAGGTGGACTCCGGGCTGGCCTGGTGGTGCGGAGGGGGAGGATGGGCGCACGACTCCGTCGGGGGGCAGCATGCCGGGCTTCTGGGGCTGTGCGGAGTGGGGGTCAACGGGTGAGGTCATTGAAGGATCCGATAGGTCGAAGGAACCGTGAACTCGCTGAAGTCGGTTGGTTGTGCGGCCCGCTCGTCGTTGTGGGCAGCCGCGCGCGAGGCTTCGGGGTGACCTCTGGGTCCGCCGGTGACCAGCGCGTCGCGCGCCACGCGGGCCGCCAACTGGGCCGCCGCCTGCCCGAGGCGTGATCGAGCTGGCGTTGCCCGTGGAGCCGGGTGGCCGCCGAACATGGCAGCGCCTGCCGGGTCGTAGGGCAGCCGGCCGGAGATCCCAACTCCAAGCTCAGCCGTTCCCAAGGCCTGGGCGATCTCGTCTGTCGGGTATCCCTCGCCAACGAGCAGGAGCCGCGGTCGGGTTGACCAGACACCTGCCTGGTGCATCGAGACAGCCAGGTGTGCCAGCGCGTCATCGCCGGTGCCAGCCACGAGGAGCAGGATGTCGGCGGCGCGGATCAGTGGCAGCGTCGGGGATCCGGGCTCAACCCGGCCGCAGTCCGCCAGGACCACGGTGCCGGGGCGCATAGCGGCTCGCTTCAACGCCAGCTCGGCTTGAACGAGTTCGGCCAGGGATACACGGGCCTGGTCAGCTCCCGGAGGGCCGGGAACCACGGGTAGCCCTCCGGGTAGCCGTTGGGTGTGGTGCCAGATCAGCCCCGGATCGGTGCCGTACCGGCGAGTGGCGGCGGCCAGAGTGACCAGCCCCGGGTACAGGTCGAGGCGGTAGCGAGCCAGCAGGTCTCCGCCGGCTGGATCGCATTCGATGACGACGGGGTGGCCTGCCGTCGGCCAGGTGGCCGCCAGTGCCACCGCGGTCGTCGTCACCCCAGGCGACCCTTTGAGGCTGCACAGCGCGATCACGGTCATGGCTGCTCCCCCGCCACGACGACGAGGCGGATCGCGTCGGCCGGCCAGCCGGCGAGGTCCTCCGCGCGGTTCCGGGGCAGTTGCAGGGACACGACCGTGAGGCGATCGTCAGCGCCGTACTCAACGGCCGTGACCACCGCTTCCCATGCCTCCCGGGGTGGCGCGGTTCCGGCGAGCCCGCCATCCCGTGCCGCGACGACCCGCACGGTGTGTCCGGGCTGCAGGTGGGGCGGAAACTGGCCTGTGCTCAACCCCACTGCGGCCACCGCCTCTCCGGTCGGGGGGAGCATGGCCTCCCCCAGTACCTGGCGGCTGAGTAGCGTGCCGGCCGGCAGACTGTAAGCGAGCAGTTCCCCCTCCACCTCGTCGAGCGCCTCAGCGGAGACCACCTCGAGGCCGGCGTCGACAGCCACACTGACCTCGCGCACGTCGGTCGCACGAAGTCGTTGGCCCACCGAAACCGGCTCGGCCAGCATCAGCACCGGCACACGCTCTCCCATCTGCACGGCTGCGATCACGCCGCCGGTCGCGCATCCGACCACCAGCAGCACCCCGACCAGTAGGTGCGGCACTCGTCGGCGACGAGTGATGCCGCGGAGCCGACTGCCCACTGCTGCGTTCGCCGGTGCTCGGGTGTGGAGCTCCCTGAAGGACGTCGTGCTCATGCGCCATGCCTCCTTCGTGTTCGGTCTAGTCGGTGGTCAGGGCTTGGCTTTCGAGCACGCGCACTGACAGGGCGGCCTGTGTGGTCAGCCCAGGAAACGCGCCGGACTCGCCGGCGCCGGACCACATCACCCTCCACCGCACCCGTACGGTGATCACGTACTCGTCCGCCGGCCGCGTGTAGGTGTGGCCGCAGTCCGGCGACGGCCGCGCCGGGTCGCTCCCGGCCTCGTAAGGTGTGCCCGGCCCCACGCAGACCAGTTCGGTGCCATCGCCCATGTCCCACGACACGGACGTGGGGCTGGCGGTAGCCGTCACCGACACGCCCGGCACTGCGGCCGTCGCCGACACCTCGCCCCACTCCGCCAGCCACAGCCACGTCGGGACCCGAACCAGCTGGTCCGCAGCGGGACTCACGGCGATCTGCGGCACTGGCAGCCGTAGCTGTTCCCTGGCCCGTTGCGCCACCTGCTCTGGTGACGGCCCACTCTCCTCGCCATCCGACGGTGGGGCATCGGCGATCCACACGGGCGGCCGGTACAGGGCGTCACGCACCCCGTCTTCGGTGCAGCGGTAGACGTACCAGGCGCCGTCGCCCTCTCCAGGCCCCGGCTCCGGCGCCGCGGCTACGCCGGGCAACCGCTGGGCACGCAGCAACGTCGCCTGGACGACAGAGGGCCCCTGCACCAGGCGCCCACTGGTTGACGCCGCGGACGCCTCCGTCGGCGGCGCGTAGTCGCTGCGTTCGTAGGAGCAGTCCGCCAGGTTCAGGTCGGGATTGGCATGCTCGGCCGGCTCCTCCTCGTCCGGCCCGCCACCTGAGCCTCCCGGGCCATCGGGGGAGCGCGGGGCCTCGCCCTCGACGCTGGGGCGCCGATCGGCCTCGCCGCTCTCGGCTCCCAGCTCACATCCCGGCATAGGGTTCTGCTCGCAGTCGACCGATCCCCATCCGTCGTCGGCAGCCGCCGGCCACGTGTACAACGCCATGCAGAGAAAGAGGGTGACGATCAGCGCCGAGCGCATCAACATGAGCCCACCGCCTCCACCGCGAACTGGGTCACGCGCCATGCCCCGTCCTGCTGCAGCTGCACCTCCGCGTTGATCGCCCGCCGGCCGCCGGGTTCGTCGTCCACCAGTTCGCCGGTCTCCTCGACGTACTTCAGCCAGTCGGTCGAGTCCCCGCAGTCACTGATCAGCACCGTGGTCGGGTCATCCGGAGGATCAACCGAGTCGACCTCGGGATCGTTCACCGGTTCGCCGAGTGTGACCACGCCGTTGTAATGATCGGCGTACAGGCTCCGGGAGATGACCGACAGCGCCTCTCCCGTCGCGTACTGCGCCAGCGCCGGCGACCGCCAGTCTGAGGTGGTCCCGGCCTCGACCATCGCGCTCCACATGCCCAGATAGGCGTCGATCGCCGCCTCTCCCACAACGTCAGCCGTTGCCGGGGAACTCGACGACACCTCCACCTCGGGCTGGTCCTCGAGCTCACTTCCAGGGGGCCCCGCCTGGTCGTTCGGATCGGACGATGCATCCCCGCTGCAGGATGTCAGCACTACGCTGAGAACCAAGGCGACACCCAACGCACCGATGGGTGGCCTCAGCGGTCGACGGCCGCTCTCTCGTTCGAAGTGGTGTCTTTGCTTCACCCCCACAACTCTTGGCATGCTCCCCCCACCCCACCAGAGTTGACCTGGCGCTTAACAGAGAATCTGAGGAAACATGACGCTGGGCCTCAATTCGGCTCAGTCGAGCAGCACGCCAACCTGTGTCGGGACCGTCGCGAAGCAAGAAGCACCTGCGACGGCTGGGTTGGACCACGGAATACTCGCCTCCCTGGCGGTCGGTCCGCTCGTGGGTGGTCGTCATGGTGCGGCCTCCGAGGGTCTCGAAGGTCATGTCGGTCTCGGCCGCCGGCGGGTACGGCTCGTGGGCGCAGGTAATCCCAGGCCTCATGAGCCGGTGTGGCCCGCAGCCGCCTCTTCGCATCCAGGGCTGGGAGTTCCAGATCGCCGCCTGGGTGGAGGCCTACGTGGCCCGCCGCGGACATGGCCCCCGCCCTCGGGACCTCCTGTCCGCGCACTTCACGGAGAACCCGCGGTCCACGTGGACTGACTCCACGGTGACTGACGCCTTGCAGCAACTCAGCGCCGGGTGCTGGCTGTTCGTCGACAACAACCGTTGGTACCGCACGCGCCCCGGCCACACCTACCGTCGACGGGTGGCTCGCCAGAAGGAAGTGCGGCCGGATCGACACCGAAGCTGCGCCTCGGTGCCCGGGCCTGCGGCCGTTCCCAAGGCCGCCACTCCGCCGGCGACTCCCGCCGCCCCCGTGGCTCAGGAACCGGCGTGGGTGGCCCCCCGCGTGCTCGCCTCGACGCCTTCCCCCGCTCTCCCTGCGCATGGCGAGGTCGTGCGAGAACGTCCGCAGCCTCGCCTCCCCACCGACGAGCTGCCCGAAGGACTGTGGCTCATCCCTGGCGCGGAAGTGGTTCTCGGTCCTCGTCGCGTTCGGAGATAGACACCGCCGGCCTGATGCTCGCCTACATGCGGTCCAGGCCGAGCATTCGGTGCACCGCGGCCTTGACGGTGATGCCCTGGTCTGGCGGGCTCGGCGGCTCGGTGTCCTGCTGCGCCTCGAGTACCTCGATGCGCTGGCCGGGCTGGGCGTTGGCGACGATGCGGTCGCGCTCCCGTTCGGTGGCCGCGAAGAGGATGAGCCCGGCGAGCCGCTCGCGGACGGCGGGGATCCGGCTGGCGACGGGGCAGATGACCGCGCACAGGGCGTCGCCCAGGTAGATGGGCACGCCCATGGCGAACTCGGGGGTGCCGTGCTCGGCGACCCGCGGGTATCGGCCCGTGTGCTGGTAGACGTACTCGACCGCCGGCCTGGTGAGAGCCTTCTGCCGCTGGAGGAGGGCCTCGATGGCGGCCTGGTGGTCGCGGGCGTCGGCCGCCTGCCGGCGGTGGCGGGCGAGGAGGCGATCCACGGCCTGTTCACGTCGGGCCTGGGCTTGGACCTGTTCCTCCTCGAGCTCGAAGTACCGGCGGGTGATCCACCGCCACTGGTCTTCGTCTTCCTCGGTGCGGAGTTGATGGGGGCGGGTCGCGTCGGTGCAGATGGCGCGGACGAACCGGTCGAGGGGAAAAGGATCGACGGTCTGCCAAGTGCCGTGGCCTCCGCAGGGCAGCGGCCCGTCGACGCCGCTGGCGCACGACTCGCACTGGCACCCGCCGCAGCTGCCGCGGTCCTCGCACCACTCGGGGACGAAGCGGGCTGGGCCGGCGGTCACCTGGACAGGGCCGTTGTTCTCGGGCCGGGCTATCTGGGCGGCGGGCACGTCGCCGAGCCAGGGGATGGTCTTGCGGTCGGTGAACCAGCACACCTCGATGCCGTCCGCGCGGTAGCGGGCGGTGCGCGCCGTGATGTCCGCGACGGAGATCGATGCCATCTGCGCTTCGAGGGCGACGCGGCGGGCGCCGTCCGGGGAGGTGGCCAACACATCGGCGCGCCACGTCCCGTCAGCGGCGGGGACCTCGTACTCGGCCGTCCAGCCGGCGGCGCGGGCATGGTGGGCGAGGTCGAGCTTGAGCAGGTGATGTTGGAGGCCTTCGCCGGCGGTCTTGGTCGCGCAGTGGGGTGCCTTGTTGGCGTGCCGTAGGAACCACAGGTCGTAGGCGGCATGGGCCTTGTGGACGAGGTGGAGCTGCCAGCCGCACTCGTAGCAGGTCAGGGGCGCTGGCGGTTTCGTCTTGTGGATGCTGGCGCGGTCCTGGTCGCAGCCGAGGTCGGGGCGGGTGACATCGATGCGGCCCCAGGCGTCGTGGACTCCGACGAAGACCATCGGTGCGGTTCTCCTCTTCGAAATGGGATTCGGGTGCCCGGTTCTCTTCACGACCGGGCTGGCCGGGGCCGTTCGGACGGTTTACCGGACCTGTACGCGGCGGACCCGTGAGGCGTGGCTGCCCGGCACGGTGCAGGGCTCGCCCGCCTGGGCCTTGCAGGTGGGACAGGACACCCGGGAGGCCCGCCGGGCAAGGTCCGCAGTCGTGGTTCCGCCCCTCGTACGCGGTTCCCTTTTCCGTTCCTCGATGATCGGCAGGAGCCGTTCGTCGTGGCCGCCGAACCGCCGCAGCGGCTGCCCCTCGGGGATGGTGTCGTAGCACTCCTGACCCGAGCGCGCCTTGCAGCTTGGGCAGCGCTGCGGGAGCCATCGCCAGCGGGCGACCTGTTCCTGAAGCAGGCCGATGTTGCCGTTGTTCCTGATGCGGTCTCGGGCGGACTGGACCTGGGTCTTCTCGGCTTCGCCCAGTGGGTGATGGGCTGCGCTGGCGGTGATCTCTCGCAGCAGCGCCCTGGCATCGCCGAAGCGTTCATCGTTCAGAGCGAGTTCGAGCTCGGCCAGGTACGTCGGCCGTTGTGCTGGGTCGGGCTTCAACCGCGAAGGGCGTTTCACGGGGGCCCGTGTTTTCGGCCTTCGCGTCGTGGTCTCGCTGTCTTGCCTGACGATCGCTCGATCGCGCTCGACCAGCCACTGCTCCGCGATGTCTCGGGCCTCCCGCACCGCGGGAGGCGAGGGCGTCCTGCGGCCCAGAATGTCGTCGCATTCCTTGATCAGAGCGCGGACGGAGCGGGTATCGCGGGAGACGCGCGCGGTGGCCATGCGCCGCAGGAGTTGGCTGATCTCCGGTGTGATGCGGGCCGGTTGGTCGGGCCGCTGGACTTGGTGGCGCGCCGGCCGTCGGGCCACAGGCTGGTCGGGCAGGTGTTTCAGCGCCGGAGTGATGAGCCCGGTCGGCCCGATGGCGCATTCCTCGGGGCGGAACCACTCAGTGCCGCGGGCGGTCTGGGTGCCGATCAGCACGCGGCGGCCGGTGCCATCGCTTTCACAGCGGATGCGGTGCACGTAGGGAAGGCGTTCGAGGGTCCGCCGGTCGATCGGCACACCGGCCTCGACGACGACCCGGTGCGCGGCCTCGCGGCTGTCCCAGTCGGGCGGCACGGCCCCGTTCATGTGGATGGTCACCGCCGCGCCGTCCTCTCCGAGCCGCAGCTGCACCACGGAGCCGGCCGGGGCCGTGCCCGGCTCCGAGCAGGCCACCTCGCCGGCCAGACGGTGGGTGGCCAGGAGCCTCTCGGCCGCGGCCTTCACGTACAGGTGGTCGGCGCTGGTCACATCACGGGCCCGGCGGCTACACGGCGCCCGCTTGACGTCGGCCTCGGTGTCGGCGTGGTGCGCGAAGTGACACACGCGATCCACGTACAGCTTCGTCGTCAGCTGCCGGCCGCAGCCGCCCAGCCAGGTCCCGCACCAGAAGGTGTGACCTGCGTACCGCTGGCGGAACGCGTCCAGTTCGATCGCCTCCAGCGGCAGCACCAAGGGCTCCTGGGAGTCAACGGACCCCAACACCGCTGTCTGAATCCGCCGCCGATCCCCGCTCTGCAATCCGCCGCTTCGTGGCACCGCGCCCCCACACCGTCCGCCTCTGCGAGCTCGATGCTCCCACTTCACCCTGCACCGCGACAGACCACGCTGCGGCGGCGTGAGCGCCGTGCCGGCCGTGGCCTTCAGCCGTCGTAGGGGTTGTGTCCGAAGTGGTCGATCTTCCGTTGGTCATCGCGGCGATCTCTCCAGCGACCTGGATGCAGGATGCGTAGCGGGGCGGCGGGCGGGTTGTTGAGGTAGTCGGCCCAGGGGCAGCCGGCGAGGTGGGGGCACCAGTCGATGTTGTTGTTGCAGTAGCGGCACAGCAGACCGCGAACAAGGCCCGAGAAGTGGTGATGGTCGACTTCGAGCCCGAGCGCGTTGCCGCAGCCGGCGCACAGCGGGCCGAAGGCGTCGACCAGCTGGGCGCGGATGCGTCCCAGCTTCGACTTCGACCCCAGGTAGCGGGGCCAACGCCCCATGTGGGCGTTGACGGGGCAGCGCTCCTGTGGGGCGACGGAGGCCGGGGCGACTTCTTCGTCCTCCAGTCGCACGGTCCAGCGCACCTCGGTGTTCTGGTGGCCCTTCCGGTCGCCGTCGCGGGGTGCGGTCAGCCGGTATCTGGTCCCGTCGGTCCACCAGTGGACCCACCGGTGGTGGGGCACGCCCTCGGGGTCGTCGTCGAGGTGATAGTCGGTGAACGGGCCGGCGTCGCCGCACAGCAGCGTCCGGTCGAGCCGGAGGTGGTAGCGGCCGTCGTTTCCGCCGACCGCCAGGGCGTCGCTCCAGTCGCCGCGGCTGAGGAAGTCCGGTACCCGGCAGGCCGGCCGCCGACTGTCGAGGCGGACGTGCTCGTCGAGGTCGTCGTAGTCGTACAGCCAGGCCCATCGCCACAGCATGACCTCCCGACGATGCTCGGGCAGGTCCTCAAGGGAGCCGGCCGGCACCGGCTCTCCTGTGGTGCCTGTGGTCATCTTTCTCCCTCCCGCCGCTGCCGCTGCTACAGCTGGTTGCTGGCGGCCACCTCGGTGTTCAGGCCGTACCTCGGTTGACCTCGAAGCGTCGGAACAACTCCGCGAAGAACTGCTGCAGCATCGCGTGGGCCTCGTCTCGGCGGCGGAGCTCGGCGGTGCCGAAGTGGAAGACTTCGTAGCCCCTGAGCTTGAGGTCACGGTCGGCCTGCATGGTCGCCGCGTACGTGGTGCCGTCCGGTCGGCCGTCGGGAGTGGTGAAGTGCTGGGAGCCGTCCACCTCCAGGACGACCCGCTGGCCGTGGGGAAGCAGCAGCAGGAAGTCCATGCGCTGCCTCAGCAGGGCATCGGCGCCACGCTGCTCGACGGTCTTCGGGTCCCAGTGCAGCCACACCTCGGGCAGCAGCACTGGCAGGTTCGGCACGGCTGAGCCGTGGATCTCGTGGTACAGCTCGTGCAGGTTCCGCTGCTCCGTTGAGTTTGCCGGCAGGCACTGGCGGAGCCTGGCGTAGAGCGAGGTCTTTGCTTCGTCGTCGCCGGCCAGTTGGTGGGTGTCGCGCCACCAGTCCTGCAGGTCTCGCCACCGAAGGCCGTCGGCCGGGATCGGGCGGTCGTAGATCAGGACCTTGTCGGCGTTCGTCACGATCTCGATGTCGTTGTCGAGGGCACCGCTGAGGCGGAGGTCCGGCTTGGCCAGCGAGGCGAAGACCAGGTTCTTCGGCCTGCGCGTGCGCGCCAAGCCGCTGGCGACCGCCTGGAAGATCGGGTAGCCGCCGTCTTCCCGGGTCTCCCGCAACTCGACCCCAGCAGCCCGCAGATGCTGGTTGATGACGTCAACGAGGTACCGTTGACCCGGCTCGTCAGGGATGACGTCTGGTGAGACCAGACCTTCGAGGAACCGTGCGAACCGCGCGTCGCCCGCCTCAAACGCCCCGAGGCGCTCGAACAGCTCCTCGGTGCTCCAGTCGCCAGGATTCCTGAACACGTGCCGGTCGATCTCTCGTCGGAGGCCTCTCAGGGCTGCCCCGAGCAGATCAGCGAACGAGAGCGGGTCATCCAGCACCCACAGCTGGTCGAGGAGGTCCCGGAGACGGCCGCCGCTGAGCACCAGGTCCTGGACATCAAGGGCGCGGGCGATCTCCCGACGGGCCTTCTTGGGTATCGCCACGGTGCTGCGCAGTGCCCACAGTGCGTCCTGGACAGCGTTGCGGGTCGTCGCGTCGAGCCGCTCGTGGAGGAGGACGCGCTCGGCGACCGTCGGCAGATCAGCATCCGCCAGCGCGGCAAGGCTGGATCGGACACGCTCCCGTTTCGAGCCCGCTTCGTGCGGGATGGGAGTCGGCAGCCCCAGGCGCTCGCAGGCGTCCGCGAGAGTCGAGTGGGTGGTGCGGTCACCCAGGTCCCCGAGCACGCCGACCACGAGCTCCCGCAACGCCATCAGGTCACTGTTACCAGTCACCAGCCGATCGTGGCAGACGTCTCTGACAACGCGTGGGGTTGCTCGACGCCCGAGGTGGGCGGGCCGGCCGCCACGGCGTCGCGATGGGGTGCTGCGCGAAGCGGTGGCCGCCGGTAGCCTCCCCAGACAGCGGACAGGGGAGGGTCGTTGAGGGCGATGATGGAGTTCGGCGTCGACGGCTGGGGGCGCTGAGTGCCGGCGACCGCGTGGGACACCGCCACCAGGCGGGTGATCTGGCTGGGCGAGGGAGTCTCCGGCCTTCCCGCCGGTCTGGCGGACGGGCGGTACGAGTGCCGGGCCTGCGGCGGGAAGCTGATCCTCAAGGGCGTCGGGCCAGGCAAGAAGGTCTCGCCGTACTTCTCCCACCAGGGCGGCGGATCGTGCGCGGCGCCGGCCGAGGAGACACGGATCGACGCCGAGACCGAGGTAGTCATCCAACTCCGGGACACCATCCGCGCGATCCCCGGCGTGACCGCGACCACCGAGGTCCCCGACGAGTCGCCAGGTGCCTCGGGGCAGCTGCCGCCGGTGATCATCGCTCAGTGCGATCACGTGACGGTGGCCATCGAACGACCCGGCATGGTGCTGCCCGAGCCGGAGGTGCTCACTCGGCGGGTGCGAGCGGTGCGGGGGCGGCATCCTGGCGCGTTGCATGTGTGGTTCCTCCGGCGGGACCCGGCCCAGTTCGGGCCGGCCGGGGAACTCGAGGTGTTCTACGGCGGGAAGACCCACGTGCACCAGACGGTCGCGCCGACCGAGCAGCAGGAGGCCATCGTCGCCGCCGGCGGGCACGTCTTCTGGCTCGATGGGAAGCAGGTGCTCATCCCATATGGCGTCCACGACTTCGTCCACACGCCGCGGCCCGAGCAGGACTGGACGAACTGGCCCGGCTGGAAGCGGGACCCACGGCAGGACTGGCGGATCAGCAAGCCGCAGCCGGCGGCGGACGCCGGACGCTGGGGCCTGGTGCCCATCGCGCTCGCCACCATGACCCACACCCGGGCGTTCTTCCGCCCTCAGCAGGCCTACCAGGTGATGGACGAGCTCTACCGCAGCCAGGCCGGCCGGCACTCCTGGCGCCACCGGCACGCCCGAGAGGTCTACCAGCAGCGCAACACGCCACGCGAGCCGGCGCCACCGGTCGTCTCCGCGGACACGTCGCGCGCGGATCAGGGCCAGGCCCAGGCGGCCGGGGAGCGGACCGCACCACCGCCCCGCGAGCCCGCCGCTGCTCCGCCCACACCTCCGGCGCCGCCGGCGGGCGAGTCGTTGAGGCCGGCCCTCGTCCCGCCACCACCGGCCTACCCACCGCGGCCGCCGTCAGCCGCGCCGGCGCGGCGGCCGTGGTGGCGGCGCATCCTCCCCTCTGGACGGCGGCGGTCGAGCCGATAGGTATGCCGCCCGGGCCGGGGCCGAGCTCGGGTCACGTCTCGTCCGGACGGTCCCTGCCGCAGATCCGCCGGCCGGCGGCGGCGTAGATGTCGTCTTGGTGTTCCCGAATGTCTCGGGCGAGGTCGCCGAGGGCGGCCGGCGTGGTGACGTCTCGCGGAGCCGTCAGCCGTCAGCCTACGTCGCGTCGCCTGCCTGGGCTTGCCAGTGGGCGAGGTTACGGCGAGTACTCTGCGTGATGGGGTGGTCGGGACCGTGTATCCGGAGTTCGTCTTTCAGGATCTCCGCGTACGTCGCCGCGGCCCCGGCGGCGTCTCCCGCTCGGCCTTGCGCTCTGGCGAGTAGAGCCCGGGTGGGGAGAGTGTTGGGATGATCGGGGCCTAAACCGTCCACCAGTTCGGTAAGGGCGACTACCGCGCTGGTGGCGTCGCCTGTCTCTCCCTCCCACCAGGCAAGGTTCGCTCGGGCGATCAGCGTGTGGGCGTGGTCTGAGCCCAGCGCCCGAGCCATGTCAATTACCAGTTGATCAAACTCCGCAACCGCGGTGGTAGTGTCGCCCGACTCCCCCCGCCCCCAGGCAAGGTTGTTCCGGGCGGAAAGCGTTTGGGCATGGTCGGGACCGAAGATGCGGACTGCACTTTCCACAACCTCGCTGAGTGTCGAAACAGCGCCGCGCAGGTCGCCAGCCGTTACCCGCAGAAAGGCGTAGTCGTTCCGAGCAGCATAGGCATCAGGGTGGTCAGGGCCGAGAAGTTTGACCGCTTGGTCCAGTACCTCGGCCAGCTCAGCAGCTGCGCCGGCGGCATCCCCTACGAAGCTCTGGGACCGGGCCAGGTAGCGCTGGACCGTGAGGGCGCGGGGGTGGTCGCGACCGAGGTACTCGGCTGTGATGGTGGTGAGGTGGAGGAAGTGCTCACGCGCAACGGTGATTTCGCTGCCTCTGCCGAGACTTCGGCCAGCATGAGTAACCACCTCGTGCACGTCGGGCCTGTAGAGAGCATCTCTGGCAACGTCGGCTAGGGCAGTGGTGTTAGCGAACCAGGCTTGGTCAATGCCGGCATCGGGCCAGGCATCGAGGACGGCGTCGGCGGCGGTGCGGGCGATGTGGTGATGCTGCTCGGTGGTGAGGGTGTCGCGGACAGCGCGTTGGACGAGCTGGTGCACACGCACCGCTTGGTGGGGCGTTTCTGGGCTGTGCTGGATGAGGCCGAGGCGGTGTAGCGCTCGTATCGCAAGCACGGCCTGCTCGATGGTGACCTCGCCACCACTCTGCTCTCCATGCGTGGAAAGGTGGGTGAGGGCCGGCGGCGAAGTGAGGACGCCCTGGGGGATGCCGCTGGGGGCCAGGAACGCCGCGAGCTGAAGGAGGGGTCGGGCCAAGCCCCGCGGGCGGAGAGCGTTGGCGTGGTCGATGGAGATGTCCCAGGCAGCGGCGGCGGCATGGGTTTGTCCGTCGGGCAGGACATCGGGGGCGGCGTCGGCGAGGGCTCGGGTGTGGTCGGCCAGCATGGCGCGGTAGGCGGCGGTGTCGAGGCCGGTGTCGACGAGGTAGGACGCGGCCTGAGACAGCGCCAGCGGGAGATGCCCGAGGGTGGCTGCGAGCGCGGCGAGTTGCTCGTCGGGCTCGGTGCGGTCGTGGGCCGCGAGGGCATTGGTGAGGTAGGTCAGGGACTGAGCCGGGGTGAACAAGTCGACCTCGATGAGGCGACGACCGCCCCCGATCAGGGCGGAGTCCTTGCGGCGGGTGGTGACCACCGTCCGGCCGTGGGGGTTGGCCGGCGGCCACCAACCCCGCAGGTCGGCGGGGTCGGCGACGTCGTCCAGCACCACCAGCCACCGACACTGGTTCCCGTGCTGCCGGGCCGGCTTCGGCTCGAGCCAGGCCAGGAACGCCAGCGCCGCCCCTTCCGGATCGGACGGGTCCGCGCCCAGCACTTCCACCCCGGCCTGAGCGAATCCAGCGACGACTGCGGCGGTGCTGCCGGCGGTGACCCACACCAGGACATCAAGCTCGCCGTTCCCCATCGCGGTGCGGGCGTAGTGGGCGGCGAGCTGCGACTTGCCGACCCCGCCCATCCCGCTCAGCACCCCGCCGGCAGCGGGTGTTGGCCCTGCAGACTCGATGACGGCGGTCCCGCCGCCAGAAAGGATCTGCCGGAGCCGGGCAATCTCACCGCGTTCCTGGTGGCACTCCGCCCGCGGTGGAAGCGTCCCGACCTGATGCGGCCATGCCGCAGGGTGACGCGGCGCCGCGTGGTGATGTTGGTGAAGTTGCCCGATCGCCCCGGCCGCCAGGCCACCGGCGGCCGCGGCGATTACCTGGTTGGCGGCCGCACCGTTGAACGGGATCGTGGCGACGGTGACTTCGGGACTGCTACTCCTGTCCGAGGAGAGGGGCGGTGGGGCGCCGGGTTCCGTCAGCCCCGCGACGGATCCGGCCCTGGAGGGTTTCCCGGCGCGGGGCCGAGCGTGACATCACCCATTCGCAGGGCCGCTGCCGAGCCGCTCTCCGCCGTGATGTGCACGTCGCCGGCGATGGCCTGTCCGTCACCCGACGCCGACACCCCGCCGCCAGCCCTGGCCTGCAGTTGGCGCAGCAGCCGCTCCAGGGCAGTGGCGAAGGCCGGGTCGCGCTCCACGGCATCCTCCAGGGAGTCGGTCAACCGCCGCCGGGTGCGCTCCGACGGCTCGCCGAGCCCTGCTTCGGCCTCCTCCACGGCCCGTTCCAGCGCCGGGTCCGTGCCGAGCTTGCCGGTGATCAGCTCGCCCAGCCGGTGCACCCCGGCGTCCAGGGCCTCCTCAACGCGCGCTTCGGCGCGCCCCGCCACCCTGCTCATCAGCCACGCGAACACGTACCCGACCGCGACTTCCATACCCACGAGCAGCCCCTCCCCCGGCCAGGCTGACAGCACCGACCGTCACCGTCCGACCTCGCACCCACGATAGACGCGGCGCGCCCCGGCATCCTGCCTCTCTACCCAGCCATTCCCCCCGCCGCGCAGCCTGGCGCTCGCCGTCCCTTTCTTCCGGCGGCCATGCTGTAGCCGGTTAACGGACGGGAGGCGGCGGGCCAGCAGCTTGAGCCACCAGCAGTGCTACCGGACAACACAGATGTCTGGCGGTACGGACCAGTCCAAGCCTTCTCTGGCGAGGATCTGCCGAGCCACCCCGCGGGCCTGGCTCCACCCTTCGTCGCTGCGCAGAGCCGCGGTCGTCCACCGGTCCGAGGACCCGTCGCGGGTCATTTCAGCGAAGAACGAGTCGATCAACCGCAGTTGAGGCAGTGTGTCCGGGTTGAGGACACCCTCCTCTATCAGGCGCTCAGCCATGCGGAATGCGTCGTCGAAGTTGAGTGGGATCTCATCCACAACGACGCCGTGTTTCTCCAACCATGCCGCCTGGGCAGGCGCATCAGCCGCGACCACGGTCAGAGCCTCCATCAGGAAACGGCGACGTGACGCGGGACCAGGAGTCTCCACGTTCCGATCGTCCCATGCCCAGCACGGTGAACACGGCTGCACCCAGCAGCGTGAATGCCGGGTTGGAGCGCTCGTTGCGCGGCCGTGCTGATCACGGCCTCAGCCCGCCGCCCCCGTCTGCGGGGGACCGCACCACCGTCCCAGGGCGCCCGCCGCTGCTCCGCCGGCGCCTTCGGCCAGTGAGCGGTCCAGGCCGGGGCTCATCCCGCCGCCACCGCCGGGTCTGGGCGGGTACGGGCGGCGCGGAGGTGGCACAGACACGCGCCTCGACAGTGATCGCATGTCCCGTGGTCACGGTGCCAGCGTTCGTCGCACGGGGCGCCGCAGGGGTTGCCGTCTGTACGCTCACGGGCCATGGACACCGTGTGTGGTGGGTAGAGGCCGGCCCCGCCCGAAAGGTAGTAGCCGTTGTCCGTGGCGAACATGCGCACCATGCTGATCCGCAGGGTGCGCCCCTTGTCCGGGCCTTCGAGGACTGTCACCCAATCTCCGGCCTGATACACAGCATTCCTTCCCCTGCCGCCGATGCCCCGGGGCCGACACCGGCCGGCCTCGGCTTGGAGTGTACGGAGTAGCTTCTCCATCGCGCTGGAGAAGCCGGGAGACGCGGTCGACAGCGCTGGGCAGAGCTGCAGTCAAGCTCCGGCCCGACGCAGCTGGATCCACTGCCATGGCGAGAACACCAAGGTGCTACCAGGGTCCGGGGTGGTTGGGCAGAGCGTTGTTTCCCGACGGGCTTCGATGATGGTCACCACTCAGGGGCCGGGAACCTCCAACCTTCTCCGGGACGGCTCGGGGGCATGGCGCGGCGGACGACGTTGTGGTCGTTGAGCAACAGGTAGCCGGCGGCGTGCAAGTGGTGCAGGTGCGTCCAGACCTTGTGCTCGGCAAGGACGTGTTCCCCTCCGGCGCAGTTCAGCCGGGGGCAGACCTCGGCGTGCGGGCCTTCGTCGTCGCCGGCAGCCTCGGCAAACACGGCGATGGGAACACGTCTTGCCCCTGCGGTTAGGTCGTCGCTGTCGGCGACCAGGATGGCGCCTTCCTGGATCTGTTCGTCCAGGTACGTGGCCGCCACTGGGACCCGGCCCTTGTAGATCGGCACGAGTAGGGACCTGACTCGCTCGAACCACAGCCGGGTATCGAACGGCGCGGTCGACGTCAAGATGAACGTGCCGGTCACCGGGTCTGGCATCACCCACTCGCGATATCCCTCATACGGCGGATTGCCGTGGAACAAGGGGTTCATCTCCAGCAGGCGCTTCTCTCGGCGCAGCTTGGCGGCCTTAGCCGCACGCTTGTTCTTCGGGTCCCTGGAGTCCTTCGCCACCGATCGTCCTCTCTTCCGCCGCTGGTTGAGGGCCCGCTGGCTTCCGGCACTCTTGTTCCCAGCTGCGCGCCAGCGGTCTCGGGCGCGTTGTCCTCAAAAGGGCGGCTGTTCGTCGCCCGCCGCTGGCTGGCCGCAGGTTCAACGACGCGACGGACAGCGTCGTATGCGTCTGAGCGAGTGCTCCAGGGCCTGGCCGACACTCGCGCCGTGAGCCGGTCAACGGCGTCCCTCCCATGGCCATGGCAGGGTTCAACATTCCGCGGAACGGACCCGGCTTCGCGCGGTATGACTGATCACTCGGCCGTGTGACGCGCGGCCCGGTCCCGCGCCCCCGGGCGGCGCACGGCGCTATCAAGAGGCGCATGATCACATCCCTGCTACGTCTCGCGCTGGCCGCCGCCATGGCTGCCGGCACGTTCCTTGCAGCTTCCCCCGTCCAGGCCGCCGCGGCTGAGGTGGAGTTGCCGTTGTCGGAGGCCGTTGACACCCTGCCCGTCGCGGCCGAGGACCGCACCGGGTACTCCCGGGACCTGTTCAAGCACTGGGTGGACGCCGACCGGGACGGCTGCTCGACTCGCGCGGAGGTTCTCCTGGAGGAAGCCGTCGTGGCGCCTGAGGTCACGGGGCGCTGCTCCATCACCCGTGACACTGGCGAGTGGTACTCGCTGTACGACGGCGTCACCGTCACCAACGCCGGCAACCTGGACATCGACCACATGGTGCCGCTCGCCGAGGCCTGGGACTCCGGCGCCAGTCAGTGGGACGCCCAGCGGCGCCAGGAGTACGCCAACGACCTCGGGGACCCGCGCGCCCTGATCGCCGTCACCGCGAAGTCCAACCGGTCCAAGAGCGACCAAGATCCGGCCGAGTGGCTGGTGTCCGACGAGGAGGCGGTCTGCGAGTACGTGGCCAGCTGGACCGCGATCAAGCACCGGTGGGGCCTCACGGTAGACGAGGCCGAGGCAGCCGCCCTGGCCGAGGCTGCGGCCGGATGTGAGGACGTCACCGTCCGCGTGACCCTCGCCTCGTAGAAGGTCGCACTCCGAACGAGCGATGCCCTCGTCTCGAACCGGTGACGGGGGCATCGTTCGGGTTTGCACGCACGCTGGCGGGCTACCACCGCGAGGTGACGACAACGCCCGCAGCAGCCAGTGGCCACGCCATCCGCACGCTCCAACAAAGGAAGCTTCAGCTCATCCGCCAGCACCGCGCTGAACAGCAACGCCTGGTGCGTGAACTCCAGGCCGGCCTGGCCCAGATCGATCAACTCATGGCCGAGGCGGCCGACGGTAGCCTCGCGCTGCCCTGCCTCGTCTCCCCGGCCACCAGCCCAGGAACCGCCGTGTACCACTCCAAGGACCAGCCGTGCGGCTGGGTCTGGATCCACGGCCTCGACGCCTTCGAGGAATGTCCCGAGCACGACGCACTCCAGCGCCACCTGACACGCTGTACGGCCTGCGACTGGAAGACCGCCGCGACCACCTACGCGCACAACAACGCCCAAGGCAGCTGACAGTAGACGGCCGGTAGGACACCATGGCTGGTTCACTCTGACGCGCCTGTGGCGCTCCCCCGCGAGCAGTACGACGTTCCCGAGCGGGCGCCCACCCTCTCCAATCCCATCATCTGACAGCGCAGCAACAGGGAGGGGCGCACCAGCGGCGCGCCGCGCCCCTGTGTGCTACAGCGTCGGCAGTGCGAGCTCGAACCAGACGAGTTTGCCGGTGGACAGGCGTGTCGCGCCCCACTGCCTGGCGAGTCGCTGGACGAGGTACAGGCCTCGCCCGCCCTCGTCCGCCGGTCCGGGCTGGCGCAGCCGTGGCAGCTGTGGCACGTCGTCGCCGACCTCGCAGCGCAGCACGTCCGTGCGCAATAGGCGGAGGGTGACTGGGCGTTCGGCGTACCGGACGGCGTTGGTCACTACCTCGCTGACCAGCAGCTCTGCGGTGTCGCATAGGTCTGGTAGCTCCCAGGCTTCCAAAGATTCCCGAGTCAGGCCACGAGCCTCGCGTACAGACTCCGCTCGAGGGCTGAGGCGGCGAAACGCCACGCGTTCAGAGGCGATGCCTTCAAGTCTGGCGGCGAGGAGAACGACGTCGTCGTCTCGATCGCCGGGGCCGACGTTGTTGAGGACCTCGTCGCATAGTGGCTCCAGCGGAAGCGCCGTATCCGGCCGGGTGAGCCCGGAGATCGCCGCCAGCCTCTCGCGCATGCGCTCGATGCCGGTCCACACGTCCCTGGTACGCGACTCGACCAGACCGTCCGTGTAGAGCAGCAGGGTGGAGCTGGCCGGCGCGTCGAACTCGACGGTCTCGAAGTCCACGCCGCCGACGCCGATCGGCGCGTTGGGCGGGAGCTCGACCAGCTCCGTCGATCCGTCGACATGCAGCAGCACGGGCGGCGGATGGCCGGCGTTCGCGGCGGTGATGCGGTGCGCGACCGGGTCGTAGACCGCGTAGAGACAGGTCGCCATCCGGTCGCTGCCGAGACGTCGCACCTCCTCATCAAGCTGGTGCAGCACCTCCTGCGGCGGCAGATCCAGCCCCGCCAGGGTGCGCAGTGTGGTGCGCAGCTGGCCCATGATGGCGGCCGACGTCGTCGAGTGGCCCATCACGTCACCCACGACCAACGCCACCCTGCTGCCGGGCAGCGGGATGGCGTCGTACCAGTCACCGCCCACGCGGGCCGACTGGGCGGCGGGAAGATAACGACTCGCGAGCCGCACCCCGGTGGACGCCGGCAAGTCGTCGGGGAGCATGGTCCGCTGCAACTCGTCGGCGATGGACGCCTCACGGCCGTACAGCATGGCCTTGTCGACGCCGAGCGCCGAGTGGGTGGCCAGCAGCGCCGCGACCTGCAGGTCCTCCTGCTCAAAGGACTCGCGATCGGGCGGCCGGAGGAAGACCGCGACGCCGATCACCCGGCGCCGGCCGCGCAGCGGGGCGATGATCGCGCGCCGCTCCTCGGTGATCCTGCCCGGGGGGATCCTCAGCTCGTGCAGCGCCGCCCTGGGGACCGGGGACTCGGCGAACTGCGGCCGCACCCCGCGCATCACCTCGGCCAGCGGGCCGTTGCCTCGGACCTCGAGGGATGAGGGGGCGCCGGCCAGCAGCGGCAGCATCGAGTCGGTGGCGCCGACCGTGTCGAGGGCCGCGGGGTTGCCGAAGGCCGGGAACTCCGGCATGTGGTCGGTGCGGCGGAGCTTGAGCACCCAGGGGAAGACCGGCATATCATCGCCGACCGGCATGGGGTCGAGCATGTAGACCAGGATGGCGTCCGAGAAGGCCGGGACCGAGGCTCGGCACAGGCTGAGCACGATCTCCTCCGCGTCCATGCCTCGCGCGATCTTGCGGGTGGCCATGCCGATATACCGGGTGCGGTCGGTCTCCCGCATGCCGTGCAGTTGCCTGGCGAGCGTGGGGTCATCTGGCAGGTCGGAGGGGTTGTTCCCGGTTGTTGCGAACAAATCGGCACCGCTGGGTACCGCGGGCCCGGACTGCTGCCAGCCGATCTCTTCGGCCGCGTCTTGGACGGCTTGGTGCTCTCGGTCGAGCACATCGCTGGCCTTGGCCAGGACCTGGTCGACGTCGTCGAGGATCGCGTCCTTGGCTTGCGCGGTCTCAGTGACGTCGGGCAACGGGATGTCCGCAGTGCCAAGCCGTTCGGCGTCGCTGGCCGGATGATCGCTGAGAGAAGCGATCTCCGCTTCCAGGGCCCGGATGCGTCGTGCGGCATGGTCGGCCACCTGCTGAGCGGTATCGCGTTCCTGTTCAGCACGCTGGAGAGCACGACGCAAATCGCCTTCCTGCTGGACAGCTCGTTCAAGGCGCTGATCGGCCGTGACGCGTTCCAGCGCTGGGACGGGAACGACTCGCAAGGCATCGGCTTCTCGGCGGAGCTCGGCGACTTGAGCTTGAGTGCGCCCCAGCATCCCGAACAGGAAGGTGGCCAGATGAAGCGCCTGAAGGCGCCCCTGCTCACTGGTGTGGAAGGCGCGCCGGTGTCGTTCAATCTCGTGTTGAAGCTGGATGGTGCGGTCCTTCTCGTCCAGCAGCTTCTGGGTGAGGACCATCAGGTCAGCGCCTACTGCTGCCGCAGGCTTCTGCGCGACCTCCCACAGCCGTCTCAAAGGGGCGAGGCGACGTTCCGTCGCCGACTGTGGCTCGTCAGGGAAGCAGATGTCCGCGACGGCCTCGACCAGGCTGAACGGTGTGCCCTCGCCGTTCAGCTGCTGCCGCAGCTTCTTCACGCTTGGGACGACGCCGTCTTGGAAGTGCTCGCCGACCAGCCGCTCGTGGAGCCTGGAAACGTTCATCCCGGACTCATCGAGCCACGTCCGGACGGTCAGCACGACCTGGTTCATCTCCGGGCAGTTACCCCGCGGCGGCGTCCATGGACGCCCCGCCCTCTTCCCTGCCATCCCACCCCCACCGCCCCCGGGTTGTGACGGAACAACCCCGTGTTGTGGTCGGAACAATACCGAGCCGTTTGGATGAACGGCGCCGAAAGAGACAAGGTCAGCCGTGTCAACACACGCACCGCCACGGAACCCGGACCGCCGGAACCCCGGCTAGGAGGAACGACCAGAGATGGATGCCGCCCCGCCCGCCCAGGACGACAATCCCACCCCGCGTTTCGATCGCCTGGCCCGATGGGTCCCGGCTCTGTCCGGGTTGATCACCTCGGTGACGGTGCTCCTCCTCTTCCTGAGCGGCAACGTCCATGCCATCCCGGCCGTGGCTGCCTTCGGCGCGGCAGTGACCGGCGGCACCGCGGCCAGCCGGCGATGACGCCGGTCTCACCGGGGTTCCGGTGCCCCCTCGCACGGGTAGTGCTTCGCGGTCATGTCGTTCAGGGGAGGCACGTTGGCAGCGATCTTCAATAGGTTCAGGTCCGGGGACGCGGACGGCGCGGGAGAGGTGCCGCTGCTGGAGCGCCCGGCGCCACCGGAGCCCGCCGTGTTCGACGGCGCGGAAGCGGTGGACGGCTACGTGGTGTTGCGGGGGGAGACACCGTACGGAGGGGTGGGGCTGGCGCACTGCCTTCGGAACAGCAACGGCGACCCCCGCCATGTCGTCGACGAGCTCTACAGCCGGCACTGGCCGCGGCTGGCCCAGCGCTACGCGACCGTGGTCGTCGCCCAGGGAGCGTGGCGGGCCTCGACCTCTCGCTCGCCCGAACTCCTCGCGCGAGACATCCTCCCCGCCGAATACGACGGGGAAGGTGTCGTGCGCACGTCCGACTCGTACCGCCCGTCGTGGAAGCAGGTGGCGACGGTCCTCGGCACGCCGGCGCCGTACTGGCTGCCCGCGTTGCGCGATGAGGAGGCGATGCGCGCCTGGCGTCCCGGCCAGCCACCCGCCGTCGTCCCGGCCAGCCATCACCGGGAGGCGATCGGCCAGCTGACGGAGCTGGCCGCGGACGAGCCGGAAGGCTCCCCGGCCGGGCAGGTGTGTCTGTGGCTGGCGCGCGAGCTCCGACGCCGCGATCACCGCTCCGCGTTGCGCGACACGGAGGATCTGCGCACAAGCGCGGACAGCGGCCAGGACAGTGCCCACCTGGTGCTCGGGGCGGTGCCGGCGCCCCTCCTGCGCGGTGGAGACAACGAGCAGTTGCCGGAAACCCTGCGGCGGGCGGGCTGGCTGGCGATCACCGAGCGGCGGGATGTGCTGGCACACCGAGTCGCGCGCTTGTCCCGGATGTGGAACGGCGGGGACGACTGGCACACCGGGGAGCCGGTGTCGGCCAGGCCGGACCTCTGCCCCACCGCGGCGGAGTGGGCCCGACGCTTGGAGAAGACGCCCCGCGACCAGGCCCCGACCGTGCTCCAGCACCAGGTGCTGACCGCCGGCCGGGACCCCAAGAAAGACGAGTTGCTGCACGACCCCGTCACCGGGCTGCCGGCGCTGCGACGCCAGCAGCGGCGGGCCCAGCACCTGCCAGCGGACATCTACACCCTGACCCTCCAACGGCTACCGACCACCTCACCGCTCGACAGCGTCATCCTCAGCGGCGACACAGTGTGGGTCCGTACAGAGGACGGCAGGCTGTGGTTCGCCCCCGAGCGCTGCAACCACGGCGTCAGCTGGGGCTACAACGGCTCGGGCCCACACACGCTCGCCCAACTCCTCGACCGGCTCCTGGACGACATCTCCGCCCCCGCCATCGCCGGCGACGCCGGGGACCCACCCGCCGGCCTACTGCAACTCATGGTCACCACCCCGCAGGACACCCCCACCACCTACAGCCGCGCACAACTCCTAGTGGAGTGTCGCCGCTAAAGTTCGGGATAGAGGTGGCGGAGTCGGATCCTTGCGTCGCTGGCGGTGAAGTGCCAGTTGACCTGGCGGTGAGCATCGTTGGTGGCTTGCTGCCAGGCCGCGAGTTCGGCGTTGAGGATGTCCAGGTCGGCGATGCGGCGGTCGAGGCACTGGCGGGTGAGCGCGGCGAGTTCGATCTCGGCGATGTTGAGCCAGGAGCCGTGCTTGGGGGTGTAGTGGATCTCCAGACGGGCGGCCAGTTCGCGGGCCTTGTCAGGCTTGAACGTCTCGTAGAGCGAGCCGATGGTGTGGGTGTTGAGGTTGTCTATGACCAGCACGACCTTCTCCGCGTTGGGATAGTCCCAGGTCAGCAACTGGTCGACTTCCTCTGCCCAGTCCAGGCGGGTTCGTTGTCGGCGGGCGTTGACGCGGCGGTGGCCAGCCAGCGGCTCGACCCACACGAAGATCGAGCAGGTCCCACCACGCACGTACTCGGAGTCCTCCTTCAGGTCACGTCCCGGAGCGGCGGGGATCGGGTCGCGGGCGTGATCGAGGAGTTGGTAGGGCTTCTCGTCCATGCAGACCACCGGAACAGCAGGATCGTAGGGCCGAACGTAGACGTCGAGGACGTCTTCCATCCGTGCGACGAACTCGCCGTTTCCTTTAGCGGGGATGGTCCAACACTTCTTCAGGTGAGGACGAAGCGCCGTTTTTTAAAAATCTTCCCTATGGTCGAGTGGTCCAGATCCGGCATGTCGTCCATCAGCGCGACCTGCTTCTCCAGCAGTCGCAGCGACCATCGCGACCTACCTGCCGGAGGTGTAGAGCACCCCAGCGCGATCAGCCTGGCCTCGACCTCGCCGGTCACGATCGGCTCGACCGGCGGCGTGGACCGCTTCTTACGCCGGATCGTGGCCCCGACATCGCCATCATGCTCGACATACGCCCTGGCCACGTTCGTGATCGTCTGCGGGTCGACTCCGACCCTCTCGGCGACCACGCGTCGGCCCGGCGGCTCACCGACGCCCTCGTCTAACTCCAGCAGGATCCGCGAGCGCCGTACCTCCTGCGCCGGATGCGCGCCGGTCCGCACGATCCGGGTCAGCCATTCACGATCGTCAGCACTCAATCTCACCGACGGCAAACTCGACCTCGCCATGACACAGCCTCTGGCAGCAGATAGGGGGAAGACCGCCACGAACGGCCCACCACGACAACGACGACTTTTAGCAGCGACACTCTACTAGCCGCCCGAGCCGGCTAGGACTTGTCCTGCCGATCATGTGCGGAGCCAGATGACGAGGGCTGCGGCAGTCGCGGTTCCCAGGTAGATGTAGCCGCGCTTGTCGTAGCGGGTGGCTACGGCTCTGGCGTGCTTGAGCCGGTTGATGGCGCGTTCGACGGTGTTGCGCTTCTTGTATCGCTCTTCGTCGAAGCCGGGTGGCCGTCCGCCGCGTGAGCCTTTGCGCAGGCGGACGGTCTGGCTGTCGGTCTTCTCTGGGATGGTGTGCCGGATGCCGCGTTGTCGCAGGTACTCGCGGCAGGGGCCGTTGCTGTAGGCCTTGTCCGCCGCGAGGCTGTCGGGCTTCTTGCGGGGCCTGCCCGGCCCGATCCGCGGGACGCGAATCTTCTCCATTACGGGCTTGAACTGTGTGCAGTCCGCCCGCTGTCCCGGTGTGACGATCAACGAGAGCGGTCGGCAGTGGCCGTCCGCGCTCAGGTGGAGCTTGGTGGTGAACCCGCCCCGCGATCGGCCCAGGCCCTCACCGCCCGCACCACCTCCACCAGGCGGGCGACGAGGCTCTGCCACGGCGTTTCGCCCTGGTGTTCTGCCGCGTCGGCCCCCTTTGAGGCGGGCACCGGCGGCGGTTCGGTGCGGGCGCCGGCGGCGTGCTGATGCGCGCGGACGATGGTGGAGTCGGCCGAGATGTCCCAGTCGATCTCCCCGGCCGCATCGGCCTCGGCCTGGACCTGCTGGAGTAATCGCTCCCAGGTCCCGTCAGCCGACCACAGTCGGTGGCGTTCATAAACCGTCTTCCACGGACCGAACCGTTCGGGCAGGTCCCGCCACTGAACACCCGTCCGTACCCGGTGCAGAATCCCGTCGATCACCTGCCGGTGGTCCCGCCACCTGCCACAACGCCTGTTACTGACCGGCAGGAACGGCCGCAGCCGTTCCCACTCGGCATCCGTCAGATCACCCCGCTCCATGTCCACATCAACGACCAGCACACGAAGTAGTCACATGATCGGCAGGACAAGTCCTAGCCCCAAGGCCGCCCCGTCTCGCTCTGTGCGCGGGACTGTGCGCTGAGGCGCCTCGCGGGACGGGCGCTGCTGGGTCCCCACTCGGGCGCCAGCAACCGTCTGGTCAGGGACACTGCGACACGGCGTGGCGCTCGGGGTGGGTCGTGACCTCCGGCTCCTGAATGCACAGACCCTCGCTGTCACTCGGAGGCTGGCGGATTCGAGAGAAACCAGGTGGTCAAGCGCTGTATGGCGGCATCCCGACTTTCGGGCGGCTCGTCTTCGAGAACGCACCGGGCGGCGTACGCCCGGAGGGGCTCATAGAGGTGCCAAGTGCCCCGCGCCTTGCCTTCAACCAGATGCACGCCCTCGAGTCGTTCCATCAGCCGCTGGACAGTGGTAAACGGCTGGCCGGCCAACGCTGCGGCAGCTCCCAGGTCGATGTCCGGTCCTGGATGCAGCCCTAACAGTCGGAACATCCTGGCTGCCGGAGGGTCGACCTGCCGGTATGAGGAGGAGATGGCCTCGTGGACGAAGTCGTTTTCGTCCATCGTCAGAACGTCGAGGTTCTTCGTGGCCAGGTCACCGACCAGGTCCGCCACTCGGTAAGAGGCGCGGGCGGCCACCTTTTCAGCAGCCACACGCAACGCCAGGGGGAGGTGGGCGCACTGTTCGGCCAGGGCTCGAATGGCTTCCGTCTCGTCCTCAGCTTGCGAGCCGATCGCTGTGGTGAGCACTGCCTGCGACTCCGCAGGCTCCATCGGGCCGATGGTGAGGCGCGCCGCGCCGTCCCGAAGCACCAGTCCGGTCATTCGGCGCCGGCTGGTGATGACCACAGCGCATCCCTGCGCCCCGAGAAGCATGGGTCGCACCTGAAGACCGCTCGCCGCGTTGTCCAGGACCACGAGAAGGCGCTTGCCCGCTGCGGCACTCCTCATCATCGCCGCCCGCTGTTCGATACTCGATGGGATCCCGTCGACGGGGACGCCCAGCGCGGTCAGGAAGCCGTCGATGACACCTCCCGGATCGGCACGCTTCCCGCGGGCCACGAAGCCGCGCAAGTCGGCGAAGAGGACTCCGTCGGGGAACTCGTGCGCGACGCGATGGGCCCAGCGAATGGCCAGGGCCGTCTTGCCGGCGCCTGCTGGCCCGTCGATGGCCACGGTCATCACGGTGCCTGCCGACTTGGCTAGCTCCAGGTGCTCATCTAGCAGTTCGAGCTCCCGTTCGCGGCCCACGAACATAGCCCCCGCGCCTGCTGGCAGTTGGGCTGGCCGCGGCACCCCCTCTTGTGTGCTGCCGGATAGACGGGCCCGGGCCAGCGCGACGAGTTCACCACCCGCCTCAAGCGCGTCGTCGCAGGCCTGCGCCAGTTCCAGAGTGGGTTCACCTGTACCGGTCTCAACTTTACTCAGCCAACCAGCACTGTAATGCGCCAGATTGGCCAGTTTCCTCAGCGTGAGCCCTCTTTCATCCCTCAGTCGACGCAGCGTGGCTCCGAAGTCCAACTCACCAGTGCCTGCACCTCTCATCCGAGACTTCCCCGCTTCCGGCGCGAGCAGTGACCATCCGCCTCAGGGGCGGGCCCAGGTTCACCCCCGGGCGGGAGTCACATCAGCGCGGTCAATCCCATCTTCCGTAGTTCACGGCCTATCCCACACGATCACTAGTGGGATCACCAGGAGGCGCCGTTTCCGGAAGTGCTACTTCCGGAAGTAAGATTGCAAACGGAAGTCGAATGCACGTGCATTCCCCCGCAGCGTTGAGTGAGTAGACTGACACGCAGCGAGAGACTACGCCCATCGCGTGTTCGCTCCTGGCTTTCCGGCCTCAGACGATTCGTGAGCCGCACCTCGAGTTTCATGATCAAGGGTGGAATGCAATGCCGCGACTGGAGAGTTACCGAGTCCCCGAATTGCCGCATCCTCGTCTGCTGAAACCGGCCAATCACCATCTCACGGCGGCTAGTGCCCATATGTGGGAGTGGTGCACGAGACACGAGTTATTGCACTCTCCTCGCGTTCGCACTCGGTTAGAAGTCACACGGCCCGATCTGCTTGCTGCGCTTTACTATCCGCATGCCGATGCAGGGATCCTCTCCGATATGGCCTGCTGGCTCGCTTGGGCTTTCCTCATCGACGACGAATTCGACGAGGGAGAATGGGGCAGAGTCGACACCGAACATCGCGTAGAACGGCTGGAGTGGCTTGTCCAGGAGACGCCATCCGGAACAGTCGCGCGTACCAGCGAACCACTCTTGTGGGCTCTCGTTGAGCTCCTACCCCGAATAATGCAGAACCGGACCTCAAACTGGTCTCAACGATTCGCCAGCAACGTTAGGTCCTGGCTTCGCACCTATGCGACTGAAGCCGCGCACCGAGCGGCCGGTTATGAGCCACCCCTCGAACTATATACCCTTCACAGGCGTGATTCCTACGGGGCTCCGTGGCTGCTGGACCTGTGCGAAGTGGAAACCGATTGCGAACTGCCGGACACCCTGGACAGTCTGCCCGAGCTGAAGAAAATCCGTGCTGTCACTGCCGATTGCCTTACGCCAGTGAATGACGTCTACTCCGTTCCAAGAGACGCGGCAACAAACTACCTACACAATGCAGTGTTGCTCACAGCGAGTCAGTATGACTGCACGCCTCAGCAGGCGGCAGCGCGCGTCGTCCACAGGCTTCGGCGTCAGATCGACGCCTTCAGGCATGCCCGCGCCTCCCTCATCACACGCCTAGGTTCCTCGCCCATCCCCGCCCCCGCCCTCGCCATCAGGAACGTCGATCGACTGACCGATTCGTACCAGAACATGATTGCGGCGAATCTCGCATACCACCGTGAAGCTGCGATGCGCTACGAGCTGCCCTAAGCCGCTAAGAAGGCGACGAGCCATCAACCACCATGCGCCACCCAGGGAAGAGATCGAGTCCGAGCAAGAGTGAGTACTGGGCGACAGGCACATCAGGTCGATCGGGCCAGTACACGGCGTGTCGCCGCTTCTCGAACAGCGGCTCACACGTTTCGCCCCTATGCATGGCCTTCGGAACGTCGACGGTCTGCGCTCGCAGCACCGTCGGGTACCTCTCCATATCTCCCCTGATCTCCAGATATGCGAGATTGTCCGGGGCGTGGCGGGCTGCAATGTTGAAGAAAATCAGCGCGGCCAGCAGCCAGTCCTCGTACCAGTTCGCAAGTACCCGCGGCGCCAACTCGTGAAAGAGGACGAACCGAACCATATTGGCTGTCGGATCGTTCCTGCTCCCGGTGCACGCCCACCCATAGAGCTCTTCAAATTTCTCATTGTACGCCATGACATTCCATTCCGAATCCATGACGTAGACGACATGAGGAGAGCGCGAGATGGTCTCTTTGATCATTCTTCGGTAGAGTGAGAATTCTGGATCCTCGCCGAGGTTCCCTCTCGCTGCCGGAGGCGGCGTGTTCCCGGAGACAAGCTGATGGAGAAGCCATTCATGGCGCTCGTCCAGGTTAAGTATCCTGGCAATAGCCGGGAGTTGCCCAGGAGGTATGGGGACTCGTCCGGCCTCCCAGTCAAAGTAGCTTCGGGTGCTGATATACAAGCGTCGCGCCACCTGCTCTTGGGACAATCCGAGCGCCTTTCGATGGCTCCGCAGGAGCTGCCGTAACAGGTCTCGGATCTCCCTTTCCAGCAGACCAGCTACAGGCTCCCCATCTCGTGCCGCCTTCTCCACTGCTCCTCCCCTACGAGTGAATGGGTGGCCTATGTTGATGGATAGGCACCCCTGCGGCGAGAACCTCCCCAATTCTTCGCCGCTTCTTCAGTTCTTAAGATCGACCACTCAGCTATGAGGGATTCTCGGTGGCCGAGGCATGCGTTATCGATCCCCGCAGCGCCTCCCCACGAGGTGCTCGTGCGTCGTTGGCAGCACGTGTGACATCGGCGTCATCAGGGATGTTCCGGATGCCATCCGATGCGCTCATGTCAGTAGAGAAGGGCTGGGGGGACCAAACCGCGTTGGCAGAGACGCCACTTGAGGCGTGGCGCCGGGTGTTCATCCACCACTATCACGCCCTGGGCCCCACTCTGCAAGGTGACAGAGTTGTCTCGTACAGATCTTGCTCAGCCTCGTCGTACAGGGAGACCATGTCGACGGCGGTAAGGGAGGGACATGTCAGCACCACGTTCTGGGCCAACCGTGGCGCTGCGTCTGGTCGCCGCCGACCTTCGGGCGCGCCGCGAAGCAGCGGGCATGACTATGGCTGCAGCCGCTGGCATCCTCAACGCACACGAGATCACGATCAGTCGCATGGAACGTGCGATCACGTCGCTCAAGCCGAGGCCCGTCGAGCGCCTACTACGGGCCTACGGTACGGAGGAGCGCGAGATCGACGAGATGCTCGCCAAGCTGGCCGCGGCGAACCGGCCTGGCTGGTGGCATGACTACCGGGACCTGCTGTCCGGCAACTTGGCGGGTGTGATCGATCTTGAATCAGGAGCAGAGATCATTCGTGCCTACGAGCCAGGGCTGGTGCCCGACCTCCTGCAGACCCCAGACTACGCTCGCGCTCTACTCCGAATCAGATTTCCGCATGAGGCAAAGAGTCAGGTCGAGCGCCGCCTGGAGCTACTTGCTGCCCGTCAGCGTGCGGCCTTCGAGCGCCCGTCGCCGCTGCGGTTCTGGGTGCTCATCGAAGAAGCCGCACTTCAGCGCCGAGTTGGCGCCGTGAAGGTGATGGAGAAGCAGGTCGAGTACCTGAACAGGTTCGTCGCTGACAGGTCTTCCAGGGTCGCTGTCCAGGTCATGCCGCTGACGGCTCCCCCCCATCCGCTCCTGACTAGCGGCCCCGCCGAGGTGCTGCGCTTCACTCACGTCCATCTGGCCGACCGGCTGGTCGTTCGAGGGCTGCATCGGGAGGCGGTCACCGTAACCGACGACATCAACGCGATCCGTACGTACATGAGAGCCTTCGAGGACTCGTGTCTGTCGGCACCATTACCCACGACCCCCATCGCCATGAGGAGTATCCCGGCATGACCCAACACACCGAAAAGCCCGCACAGATCGACACCTCACGCCCGCACTCAGCCAGGTTCTGGAACTACCTACTCGATGGCAAGGACCACTACCTCCCCGACCAGGAGCTGGGCGACTACATCAAAGAGCATCACCCCGTCGTCGTCGACGCGGCCCGCGCCAGTCGCCGCTTCCTGGCCCGCTCAGTGCGCCACCTGGTCGAGGAAGCCGGCATCCGTCAGTTCCTGGACATCGGGACCGGCCTGCCGACCGCCAACAACACCCACGAGGTCGCCCAACGTCACGCCCCCGAGAGCCGCATCGTCTACGTCGACAACGACCCCGTAGTGCTTCTTCATGCCCGGGCCCTACTCACCAGCACCCCCGAGGGTGCCACGGCATACGTCGAAGCCGACGTGGCCGCGCCCGACCTCGTCCTGGAGAAGGCCGCGGAGACCCTCGACTTCGCCCAGCCAGTCGCGCTGATGCTCCTCTCGATGCTCGGACACGTGGCCGACCCCGATGAAGCCGCCGGACTGGTTCAGCACTACATGAGTCGGCTTTCGTCTGGCAGCCATCTGGTGGTGTGCGACAGCATCGACTCACCCGAGATGCTCGCCGCCCAGGAGGAGTACGCCGCCTCGGGGGCCGTTCCCTACATCGTCCGCACACGAGAGCAGATCGCCGCGACCGCAGCGGGCCTCACCATCCTGCCGCCTGGAATCGGTCCTGTTACCGAATGGCACCCTGACTCATCAGAGGAGCCTCTGCCAAGTGGAGACCAGTACGGCTTCGTCGCCCGCAAGCCCTGACACCCCTCGCTCTCTATGACTGGGTGTCACCGAACGCGTCGTCCAGGTTCCGGTCGGTGGGCAAAGTCCGCCTCGCGCTGTCCTTCCTGATTGCACTGGTACACCGCGCCAGCCCGTGCCCGCGTCGCCCTGCGCGACTATGCCCACGCGTTGGAGAGGATTGTCACCTCCAGCCCCGCGCCCGGCGGTGCGTACACCGCTGCGGAGTGAGTGGCGGGGCGCGGTGGGAAATCTCGCCGTGAGCGTGCCGGGGTGAAAGAGGGGGCGGATGGTCAGTACGCGGGATCGGTCGGACACGGCGTTGCGGGTCGGGGACTATCTGGGGATCGCGAGGGGCCCGTGGCCACGCGGCGAGCCTCGCGGGGGTGCGGGTTTCGCGCGGATCGAACGCCTGGAGCGTCTTGACGATCCGTCGGGGCTGCTTGAGCCGCCTGACGACGTGCTCGGTGCCCTCCTTGTGGGCGCGGCGACGGATCCGATCGTGGTGGCGTTCTGCCATGGCGTTCCCGGGCCGCTGCTCTTGCGACGCGGAGATCACGAGATCTGGGATGACGTCGACCCGGAACGGCGTGCGCTCGATGACGGCCGGCCGTGGTGGGGCCTGGGCGAGCGGCCGCTGTTTGCCGGCGCGGCGCTGGCGCCCTGCCCGAACGCGGGCATCGCGAACGTGGGCAACGCGGCGCCCCGGGCCCTGGCGGAAGAAGCCGGGGTTGGCCGGCGACGCGCGGCCTCGTTCGCCAAGCCCGCGGCGAGCCTGCGCGCGGGCGACTATCTGCAGATCCACACCGAACGACTACCGGCGGTCGATGCGGCGCCCGACGAGGGCTTCTACCGCGTGGAGTGGCTTGGCCAGGTCGAGGACGCCGCCATGCCGGTGTGGCTGAACGACCGGGCGTGGGCCGGCGACGCTCTGGTGCTGGCGCGCGTGCACGAACTGCCGGGCACGCTCGTGCTGCCCGGCCGGCAACGGGTGCGAGTGCTGATCCAGCCGAACATCGAGCGGGTGGCGTGGGACCGCGAAGACCCATCCGGTGTCGGCTTCGCCTTTCGCCAGGTGCGGGAGATCGGCCGCGATCCCAGCGACCATCCCGTGCCGGAGCCGCCAGCGGACGAGGCCGCGCTGTATCCCAGCGTCTACCGCGACCCACGGGCCCGGAGACTGAGGCTGGAAGGGCGGGATGCGGTACGGATCGTCCCTCTGACCGCGCTGCCCTGGCCACACGGCCTCTTCAAGTGCCCCCACGCCGAGCGGGCCAAGGCCCTGGAGAGGACCTACCCGCGAGAGAAGGCCGCCGGGCAGGTCGCGCACGCCGAGTTGTTCGCACGGCTGACGCCCGAGGACTTCGCCGCCTGCCCCTACCACCAGCAGGAGCTCGACTGGCCGGCGATCGCCGCAGCGGTGTGTGACGCCTGGCGTTCGGTGCCCGCCGAGACGAAGCAGGAGCAGAGGTTCGAGGCCGTGGACCGTGTCATGGCCGACCCGCGCCTCACCGGCCAGGAGCGGGTGTGGGCGCAGCGCCTGTGCGCGGTGCCGATCACCTGGACGGAGGGCGCCTTGACCCTGACGGATGGGCAGCATCGGCTGTGCGCGCTGCGGGCCGGCGGCGTGGAGGCGATCGGAGTCGACGGCCGCCACCTCCCCGACGCGACCTACCCCCCTCCCGAGGAAGCCGCCGAGCACGCTCGGCGGACCGTGAAGGATTTCTGGACCGCCCACTGTTCCGCCCGGTTCGGCACCGGGCGGTGGGCGAGGCTCGCGACCCGGGCGGCGGTGCGCAGCCGCCTCGTCCGCCGCCTGCTGCGCGTCGGCCACCGGGGCACGTAGCGCCCTACGGCGCCGGCCGGTCGGCGATGTGCCGGCACAACCGGCGTGGCCGATACCCGCCCGGGACGCCAGCGCCCACCACGGACCTGAACCCGGCGGATTCGCTCAGGTGCCGGCCGAGGGTGTGCCAGGCCAGGCCGGGGTGCTCGCCGCGCAGGGCGGCGAGCCCGACGGTGGCCAGCCCGCACCGCTGATATCCGGGCACGGTGAAGGGCTGCTCGACCCAGCCCAGCCCGCACGCCCGGCACAACCGGTAGTCCACGGTGAAGATCAGGTCGCCGTCGAGCTGGGCCGCCCGCTGTCGCCAACCGTGCCGCTCGGCCGAGTCCGTGTCCTGCCACGGCGTTTCCAGCACGGGGGCGATCGGCCAGCCTCGCCGCTGACCGAGGCGCCCCCTGGACAGCCTCCGCAGCAGCGCGCGCACCGGATCCCGCCGAGAGATCCGCCGCAGCTGGTCTGCCTGCGCAGCCAGGAGACGCGCCGCCGCTTCTTCGCCGTGCTCCGAACCACCCATCACCAAGCCCCGGACTGCCCACCATTTGCCAGCCACCGCACGCGTCGTTGGGCCGGCAGAGCACGCTATGACGAAGCCACCACACCGTGGCCGGGAGGCGTGTACCCACATCCCTCAGCAGCGCACTGGTGGTCCCGCCCCCACAGGCCGGTATCCCGCTCCACCGCGGCGGCCATGTGGGCGAGGAGGCGTTGACGCAGGCGCGGCACCGACGACGGCAAAGCCATGAAGTCCTCGGGGCGGATGGTCAGCATGGTGCGCACCAGCTCGCCGTCCCTCATCCGCACCAGGATCCGGCACTCCCAGCGCTCGGTGCCTCGGGCGGGCCAGGACCATGGGGCGGGTGCCGGGTAGAGGTAGTGGAGGGCGTCGGGGGCGAGGTGGGCGCGCAACCACGCCCGGCGCTCGCCCTGGGCGTGCAGGGCGATGAGCGTCTCGCTGTTCACGGCCTTCAAGACCCGCCCGTGGCGGGGCAGTGGCGGCCGGCCTAGGGGAGCCCGCACTGGCCAGCTCATCAGCGCACGCACCCGCTGCCACGCGGTCGGCTCCGGTATACCCGGTCGTGGCGTGGGCAGGGCGGGCGGGGGCGTCCAGGCCCACCCGGCCTCTTCGACCTGCGTCAGGATCCACGCGCGCCGGTCGGGGCCACTGGCGGCCCACCAGTATGCCATCGGCCGCTGCGCCATCGCCCGCTCCCACCGGCTGAGGTGAGTACCACGGGAGGGCCGACGTCGGCGTGGTGCCCTGGACACCCCCATCATGTCGCCGCCGAACTTCGCCCAGGCCCGGATCTCAGCCAGGACACCGTCAGCCGGCGTGTTCGGATCCTTCTCGCCGCCACGAGCGAGGCACTGCACTTCCACCAACGCCTTCACCGCGAGGTGCGCTGCGAGCGTCCTATCATCGATGGCCCTGCGGGCACGAGAGCGCATCCGTAGAGTTTGCCACCCGCGCCGAGGCTCACAGGCCGGTCACAGCCTGCCCGATGTCGTCCATCACGATCTCAGGGAGGATCGCCAGGGCGACGAGCCGTGCGGCCGCGTGAGGGCTCGCGGCCCGCTCGACGACGGACGGCAGCCACGCCAGGCGGGCGAGCGCCGACCCCACGCCGTCGTTGGCGACGAGAGCCTGGATCAGCGCCACCGCGTCGGCCCGATCCGTACCCTCCGGCGCGGGCAACGCACCCAGCACCGGCACCGGTTCCTGACCGTCGCAAGCCGCGGCGAGGGCGGCCAGCGCAAGTCGCAGGGCCGGCGGCTGCCGCTCCCAGGTCGCCAGAAGCCGGGGAAGTACGCGGGTGATGGCCTGCCGGGTGCGGCTGGCGGCCGCCGGCTCACGCCAGACCCCGCCGAGCGCCGCTATCTGATCGGCCATCGCCACGGCCGCCGCGGCACTGCCGGTCGCCAGTCGTAGGAGATCCCCCAGCAGGATGGCGCGGCTACCGGCGGGGATACCGTCGTCGAGGGCGAGCTCCGCCAGGAACGGCACCGTGTCGGCCGTGTCTGGTGTGCAGGTGCCCTGGTGCGCCACGGCATCGGCGAGGTCGCCCAGGAGCGCCCCGGTGTGCTGGTACGGATCGGCGACGGCGAACTTCTCGCTCAGCAGCCAGGCGACTGGGCCGGGGGGTTCGGGGTCGTCGCCGTGCATCCGCTGGGCCACGTCCACCACCGCACCTACCACGGCGGCGGGTTCGCCGAGGTCGAGGCCCGGCCACGGTGGTGCGGCCGCAGGCCGCGGCGGATCGACCGGCAGCGGGTCGGGCACGGGCAGTTCGGCACCCGGAGCCTCTTGTGCCAGGCCCTCGCGGACGAACGCCAGCTCCAGGGTGGCGGCATAGCCCTCGGTACCGCCCTGAGCGAAGCCGCCGAGCGACCGTGCGACGCCGGCCACGCCGATCCGCTCGGCACGCAGCACCGGCTCCAACGCCGCGCGGTGGTATCCGGTGATGACGGCCAGCGAGAGTACCTGCCACCAGCCGGCCAGAGCGGGCTCGGCGTGCACGTGTAGCTCGCCGATGCTCCGCACGGCCGTCAACCGGTGCCCACGGCCGGCCAGGTCGGACGCGGCAGCTCGGGCGGCGTCCTGGGTCGGCAGACACAGCACATACAAGGCGCCCCAAGCGGGCGGCAGTTCGGTCGTCATGACACCGATCCTGCACCAGGCCACCGACAGGCCGCCCCTCGCCGGCCCGGCCCGGGGCCGTCCGGCCGATCGAGTCGCCGAGCCACGGAGTCACGGAACCGCGGAGCCGCAGCTACGGGCCCTCGATGCCGGACGAAGTGCGGCGAGTTGACCGACGACCACGGTCGTGATCAGACAACAGCGACGGGCTAACCTCGCCTCCGTGACGGGGAACGATGGATAGCTCGTGGGCCGGCGCAGGGTTGTCGAGTGGCACGTCCAAGCCGGTTCCGAGGGCTGGTGGCGGACTCTTCCAGGAGACTGGAGTGCAGACCGAGAGGATGTCGTCTCCCGGCTTCGTTGGGCGCGGGAACTGGCACCACCGTCAGTGGTCTACCGGCTTGTCCGCCGTACGGCGACCCTGACAATCGAGGTCGACGAGGCGTGACAAGCAGTTGGCCGGCCAGCCAACGGGCCGGGCCCCAATCACCGGCCGGTCTGCCGGGATCAAGGCCGCTTGCGACCGGCGTGCTTGGGGCCCACTGCGCCTCGAACGCGATGGCGGGTCTACGAGTGACGCCGCGGCGACGGATGTTGTGGCCGCCGCCCAACTCGCTCAGCGGACTGAAGGATCAGGACAATTCGCTATAGCGGAGGTAGATCGTGTATTCGGAGACCACGACGGCCCGGGGCATCTTCGGCGCGCTGTGGGGCATCGTGGAGTTGGGTGCGGTGATCGCCGCCGAGGGGGATCTGAGCGCCGTGTTGCTGGCCCCGTTTGTGGCGACGCGCCGTGCGGAGCTGGACCGGCTGTTGGCAGATGTTCAGCAGATCGGCGACTTCGAGCCCGAGACGATGGCGATCTTCGAAGCGCCGGGGTGGGAGCGCGGCGATGTGCAGGAGACGATCGCCTATCTGATGCTCTACTCAGAGGTAGGTGGGGCGTCGCTGAACGTTGACGATCCCGCCGTGGTGGCGCGTATGGTGAGTGTGGGCGCCGATCGCCAGCTCACGGCCCTCCTCAATGCGCTGGTCAGCGCCGCTGCCGCTCAACGAGGCGGGCGCGATCGGAGGGTCGGGCTGATAACCGAAGCCATGCGGAGCGCCGGCCAGGTGCTGGGCCGCACCGACGAGCGGCTCTTAGAGGAGGTCTTCCGTGGCTGGGCGGGTGACCACCTGGCGAGCGCTCTTAGCTCGACCTCTCCGGTACCCGAGGCGACCAAAGCGTGCCTGCGAGATTACGCCCAGGCGATCGAGGAGGCCGTTACCTCAACGGTCGGTGGAGCATACACGGCAGCGGCGCTGTATCCGACGACGTGGGGGGCGGTCTGCGAACTGCCCGATGGGCGTTGGGAGACCACGTGGGATCTCACGCTCGCCACTCCGCTCCGCGAAGCTGCTGGGGCTGACGACATCGACGTCCACCAGGACGAGACCATCGGCTTTCGCGCTGTCCTCAAGCCTGACGCGAAGCGGGGGCAGGCGCGCTTGCGGGTCGTCACGGATGAGCCGGCGATGTCTGCCGTCTACTTTCCGGCCACGTTCACCGCCTTCGGGATCCTGAACGACCAGGTCGCGCAGATCGAGACCATCCAGGGGCTTCCGAGGGGCTGGTACGCGCCGTTCAGGACGCGCCAGAGCTGAGGCGCCTACCGTGGAGTAGCGGGTGTCGTTGTGTCTCAGCGGTCAAAGGTCGACAGAGGCATTGTGGGCCTGAGGCGGATCAGGGGTTTGTGGAGCGCACGGTTGACCTGGGGGTCGCGGCCAGGGACGTAGGGCTTGGTGGGCCGGTAGCCGGTGCGGGTGTAAAGGCGGAGGGCGGCGGTGTTGCGGAGGCCGGTTTCCAGGAGCATCTGGCGCATGCCGACCGTGGCGGCGTGGTGTTCGAGGTGCGTGAGGATGCAGTGGCCAAGCCCGAGGCCGCGAACTTCGGGAGTTGCGTACATGCGTTTGATCTCGGCTGTGGTGCTAGTGCGGCGTCGCCAACCGCCACAGGCAACAGGTGTGTGGTCGAGGGAGGCAATGACGAACAGGCCGTTGGGTGGGACGTAGTCATCGGCGGAGGTGTCGTTTGGGTCGTCGGCGAAGCCGTAGAGGTCGAGTTGTTCGGCGTAGAGCCGCTGGAGGAGGCGCTGGGCATAAGGGTGGGTGTAGGGCAGCGGGGCCAGGCGGGGGGCGGGAGCGGTGGATGTCATATGCCTGAGAGTGCCGTATCGAGGGCCCGTCGGGTGGTGGTGGGGAGGCGGCGGGCGGCGTTGCGGCGGAGTTGGAGGACCATGGCGCGGCAGCGGAAGGACTGGACAGCGGGGAGGCGTTCGGCGATGGCGTTGAGGGTGTCGGCTGCTTGGTGGCGGTCGTGGTCCAGGAGGTGGGCGTGGGCGAGGTGGACGCCGTGGAGGAGGGCGGAGCGGTGGTATCCGTCGCTGGTGGTGAGGGCTAGCGGGGTGAGGAGTTGGGTTGCCTGGTTGAGGAGGGCGGTGCGCTTGGCGGGGTAGGTGGTGGCGAGGAGGACGAGGGCGTGGCCGGCTTCGGCGTCGAGCTGGCGGGGGGTGAGGTAGTAGAGGTCTTCGGGGGTGTCTTCGGGGCGGGCGGTGGCCAGGAGGGCTCGACAGGCGTCGGCGGTGGTGCGGTGGGCGTGGAGGTCGCCGGCGGCGGCGTGGGCGGTGGCGAGGCGGCCCAGGGCGCGGGCGCGGACGACGGGGCGGGCGCGGCGGGCGGTGTCGACTGCGGCGGTGGCCAGGCGGAGGGCTTCGGTGGTGTGCCCGGCGGCGGCTGCTTGGTAGGCGAGCTGGCCGAGGTTGTTGGCGATTGCGTCGGTGTCGTCGGCGGCGCGGGCGAGCCGTAAGGCGAAGAGGTGGAAGCGCTGGGCGGAGCCGGGCTGGTTGCCGTCGAAGGCGGTCCATCCGGCGAGCTGGGCGAGGCCGGCGGCGGTGCGTAGGAGGCGCTGGCCGGTGTCGGGGGTGTAGCGGGCGTGCTGGATCAGGTCGATGACGCCGGTGAGGGCGTGGGTGACCCAGCGTTGGGAGATGGCGCTGCCGCCGGTGCGGTCGTCGAGGCGGCGCAGGTCGGTGAGCTGGGTTTCGAGGTGGGTGGCCATGGGCGGCAGGACGTTTTCGGGGCTGGAGGGGCGGCGCCGTGGCGATGCGGGGAGAGGGAGGGTCGCGGCGTCGAGGGCGCTGGTGATGAGCCGGGTGCCGTCGACAGGTGGGGCGGCGGCTTGTTCGGTGGGGGTGAGGCTGGCCCAGGTGGCGGTCAAGCGCAGGACGTTGGGCAGGTCGTGGGGGCCGGTGAGGTCATCGAGGGGTGGGTGGCCGGGTTCGTCGGGGTCGGCGACGTCGGGCCAGAGGCGGCGGGGGTGGTAGGTGATGCCGGTGGCGCGGGTGAGTGCGAGGGCGGTGGCGCGGCGGACGGCGGGTGATCGGGGGGTGTAGCCGCGGAGCCAGGCGTAGGGGCCGGAAGGGTCAATGCGGGCAGAGTGGCCGGCGGCTTCGAGGTGGTGGTTGACCCTGCGTGCGAGCTCTCGGGCGGTGATATCCGCTTGGGCCAGGGCGCGGGCGAGGGCCTCGTTGCGGCGGTCGGGCGCGGGGTGGGGCATCGGCGGCCTCCTGGCGTCGACGGAGGGCCATTTTCGCAGTTCGCGTGTTGCTGGCCTGGGGACTTCACGAACTTCACAGCACCGGGGCGGACTTCACGCTCTTCACGGCTCGTGGGGGTACCGCAGCGGGCGCGGGGTGCGCTGTGCTGGAGAGGACCGGATCCCTTCGGGACCGGTAGAGGTAGACGATGCGCGCCCGCCGGAACCACATCCGAAGATCACGTTCCGTATCACTACGAAGGATGCCCGTGAAGGTGATCACCCGCTTGGTTCTGCAAACCGACAGGAGGGTCCGCCGAGGGACAGAGGCCCACATGAGTCCGAACAGTACCTACTGGATGAACTACGCCATTCGCATCGCACAAAGGGCGTCGCAATCAGGTCGGCGGGTCGGCGTTGCGCTCGTTTCTGAACACAACGAGTTGATTTGCTCCGCCTTCGAGGGAGAAGTTCGCGGCGCATCCTGGTATCACACTCTGCGGAGCAGGATGCAGGAACTCGGAATATCCAGCGCACACGACGCCTATCTGACGATCAACACCCTGTCGGTAAACCAGTCTTTTGAGCTTTCCGAACTCTTGAAGGAAATGCGCATCGACAGGGTTTACATCGGTCTGCCAGACCCCGCGCTGACGAGTTACCTCGACGACGATCCCGCCACTGAACGAGGCCTCGTACACCGCTTCCCCGACGATCTGCAGCGCGAGATCCTCAAGCAGAACCAAGACTTCTACGCAGCGAGCGAGCAGAATATCGAATGCAACCCCCACTACTCCACACATCGCATTAGTGAAGCCGTCTCCACCGGACTGAAGTCGAGGGGGTTCGCGCTTTCCAGGAGTGATGTCAATGCGAACAGGGGGAGGAGCGCGCTCGCTTCGCTGATCTGCCAGAGGTATGGGATTGAGTACGAGGAGGCTGATCGCGCCGTAAACGACGCACTGTCCGAAGCCTTTGACGTGAAGTACGGCACCTATGACTACGCGTACGACGCTCGTGCCGCCAACGCGTGGACCGACGACTTCATGTCGGTTTACAGGAGGTCGTCTACAAGGTCTCTGTCTGCCGTTAACATCATCAACGTCGGTGTCGGAGCCGGGCACGAAGCAGCAGCTTTGTTTGCCGATTGCCCGCAGATCACTTTCGTTGACATCGCAGAACGTGGCCTTGCGAATATAAGCGGACGCATTCCCTCGTCGAGGACGGTCGTCTCCAGCGCCGAAGACCTGTCTGCCCTACCGGCGAACAGTTTCGACATGTATGTCTCCTTGAGAACGTACAACTCGTCGTTCTTCGATACGTCCGCAGCAACCTCAGAGGCGCACAGAGTACTGAAGCCCGGCGGGGTGATTATCGTCTCCGTGGCCAACGGTTTTCTGTATACTCAGCGGGGCTGCGTCCTACCAGGGCTGATCCTCCCCGGCACTGACTTCGTCGACATCTATCGCGGGATGGACACAGCCAATCTGATTGGCGCGGAGCTCGACTGTGCCGGATTCAAAGATATCCGAATGTTCCCAACAAGCACCGAGATCTACCTGTCAGCTGTCACCGCCTGAAATCTCCACCGCCCCTCGAGCCAGCCACATCCGCGACGTTCCAACAGTTCCGCGGGAAGGCTGAATCACAGACGGCCGGGGGTGACCGGACTGTTGAGAGTGATCAGCGCGAAGGAAGGACTTCTGCATGAACGGGCGTACGACTGTTGCCCATCGGATCCTGCAGTTCAACGAGGAGCTTGCCGAAACGACGCTTGAGCTGCCTCCCGGATTCACGGTCATCAACCCGTTCAGCGGCCCCCAGAAGGAGCGTGTCCGCGAGGTGACGACTGCGTTCTACCACAAGTACTACGACGACGATAGGCCGCGCCGTCTGGTACTGGGGAGCTCGCCCGCCCGGCGGGGCACGGCCGTGACCGGGGTCCCGTTCGAAGACGCCAAGCTCCTCGAAAGCGAAACGGGAGTCGATGTCGACGGCTATGCGGTGAGCCGGCCTTCCGCCGGGTTTCTGCACGACGTCATCAGTCGCTACGGGGGGCGCAACAAGTTCTACGCCGACTTCGTCATGAGCTTTGTGTGCCCCCTTGGCCTGGTGAGAACGAACGCCAAGGGAAAAGAGGTCAACTGCAACTACTACGAGAACAAGAGGCTCCTCGAACTCCTGCACTCTTTCCTCGTGGACACCCTGCAACGCCAGTTGGCATTCGGAACTGACATCTCGGTGTGCTACTGCATCGGCAGTGGCGAGAACTTCGCGTTTCTCTCGAAGGTGAACGAGGGCCAGCGCTTCTTCCAAAGAATCGTGCCCTTGGAGCACCCGCGCTTCATCACTCAATACAACCGGGACAGAGAGGAAGAATTCGCGGAAAAGTACCTCAGTGCCTTCCGTGGACAAGGCGATTAGTCGTTGCGTCCTCCGGAACGCTGGCCAACCTCTCAGCTAAGGCGGCGAAGGCCGCTGGCTCCCAACGCGCTGAAGGCGAAGGAGAACAGTACATTGGCGACAGAAGGCAGGGTCCTGGTCCACTTCGACTCGGAACGCGTGAGCGTTTACCGCTCCCAGAGCGGCGAGTCGAAACTACTCAAAAAGGAGCGGCTCGCATTCGAGGACAGCCGCGACCACGAGGTTCTGGCAGACGGAGTCGGCAAGTTCTGCGCCGGACTCACCGAGTTCAACGAGGTCGTTGACAACAAGACAACGCGCCTGCACGCCACCGGGGTCTTTCAGCGGCTCCCGCAGCCGGAAGCGGCCGCACTGGTCAATAGCGTCTATGTCGACACCGGCCTCTACTTCAACATAGTCGGGCCTGAACTAGAGCGGTTCTACCTGGAAACAGGCATGTCCGCCTGCGGATCGAACGACATGATGGACGGCCTGATCCGGCGGGAATTGCGGAATGCTGTTGTCTGCGGCAGCTTCCAGCAATCGCTGGGGTACATCGAGGACACCATCGCCCGACTGCGCGAGAGCGGCAGCGAAGTGCTGAGCCCGCGCAGCACAAGAATCAAGCCGGAGACCGCGGGCACCGACTTCATCCTCTTCGACTACCAGGATCTCCTGAAGAACGACCGCGACACGTGGCGGCACAAGTACGTGCACATGGACGCGTTCAGGCAGGCCGACGCTGTTGTCGTATGCAACCCCGGCGGTCTCGTCGGAAAGGGAACCATCTTCGAGCTCGGCTTCATGTCCGCGCTTTCCAAGAGGATCATTTTCACGGAGGAGCCCCGGGGTGTTTCTGTCCTATTCCCTTGTGAGGTCGGCCTGGAATCCTGAGCACTGCCGCTGAGCGCTGCGGCACCCCGTCCCGTTCTTTCACCCCTGACCAAAACCAGGCGGCGTTTCGGCGAGCGGCGCAGTGCCGGGAGCAGGTCTCCGGCTCATCCGCGTTCTCCTACCACCCAAATCTCACTCCTTGGCTACGAAGATACGGAAAGGACCCCCCGGTGCGCGATGCAGAAGCCATCGACATAATGCGCGACAGGCTGAGAGAGATCGTGGCGTCTGTCCTGGAAGTGGAAAAGGAAGCCATCGAGCCTGGTGCCCTGTTCTACGAGGACCTCGGCATGAGCTCCTTGGAGAAGGCTGAGATCGTGGTCGCGATCGAGCGCGAGTTCGCGGCCCTGTCCGCTGAGGAAGCGGCAGCCCTCACCAGCCTGGACGCGGCGGTGTCCGTGCTCGGCGAGCGTGCGACGGGCCTGGGCGGGGTCGACCTGATCGACCGCCTGGTGGCGGGTCATGTCTCCGCCGGCGGGGGCGAAAGGACCAGCTACCTCGACCCCGAGGCGGGGGAGGTCACCTACGCCGCCCTCTTGGAGGCGGCCCGTGGGTACGCGGGCGCCCTCAGGGCGGCAGGCGTGCCCGAGGGCGCCCGCGGCCTCCTAGTCGCCGACGACTCCGTGGCGACCGTCGTCGCCGTCCTCGGCCTGTGGTGGCACGGCTGCGTCCCCGTGGTGATCAGCCCGATGCTCACGGACGACGAAGTCCGCTACATCGCCGAAGACTGCGCCGCCGCGATGGTGCACCTCGACGCCTCCCCCACGCGGCAACGTGCCCTGGAGGAGCTGTTCGCCACGACCACCCGGTTCGCCGGCGCTGACGTCCGCACTGCCCCGGCGACGGCCGAGCCCGGCCCCGCACGCCACCCGCAGGAGGCCGGGCCGCCGGCCGCGTGGAGTGCGGGGCGTGAAGCGCTCGTGCAGTACACCTCCGGAAGCACCGGCAAGCCCAAGGGGGTGCGGCACTCGGCGGGAGCGATCGCGGCCATGGCCGACGGCATCGGCACGGTACTGGCACTGACCCCGCAGGACACCGTGCTGTCCACTGCCCGGATGTCCTTCGGCTACGGCTTCGGCGCTTCCGTCCTGTGCCCTCTGGCGGCCGGCTCCCGCGTCGCGCTCATCCGCGGCACGGTCGACGTTCACTCACTCACCGCTGCGCTGCAACGCCACCGGCCTACCGTGCTGTTCTCCGTCCCCCGGCTGTACGCGGCGCTGCTGAACGCATCCGAGACGACGGCGCTCGCCGCCGACTCCGTGCGGCTGTGCGTGGCGGCGGGCGAGAATCTGCCGGGTCCGCTCAGCGAGCGGATCCGCACCGCCTTCCAGGCCGAGCTGCTCAACGGCCTCGGCGCCACCGAGGTGCTCTACATCGTCGTCGGCACGCCGCCGGGAAACGAGCGTCCGGGCACCTTCGGGGTCCCGGTGCCCGGGATCACCGCGACCGTCCGCGCCGGGGACGGCACGCCCGTCGCCGACGGGGAGGAGGGCCGTCTGCACATCGCCGGCCCGACCGTCGCCCTCGGCTACATCGGCCGCCCGGAGGCCGCAGCGGTCACCTTCGCTGACGGCGGCGCCTACACCGGCGACGTGGTTCGCCGTGCGCCGGACGGCACGTTCACCCACCTGTGCCGTGCCGATGACCTGCTCAACCTGGGCGGCTACAAGGTCGTGCCGAGTGAGATCGAGAGCGTCATCCGCGGTGCGGAAGGGGTCCAGGACTGCGTTGTGGTCGGCGGCCGCGATGCCGACGGCCTGGAGCAGGCGGTGGCGTATCTGGTGGCCCTGCCGGGATCCGGCGAGGCCGTGGTGCGGCGCGCGGTGATCGCCGCGATCCGTGGCGGTCTTTCCGCCTACAAGCGGCCCGCCCGTCTGGAGTTCCTCGACGAGCTCCCGACCACGTCGACCGGCAAGCTGGCCGCCTTCGAGCTCAGGAAGGCGGCTGCCCAACCGTGACCTGGGACATTACGGGCATGGCCGCCGTCGCCAACATCGGTGCCAACCCTCGGGAGATCTTCGCCGCGTTATGCGCGGGCCGGGAGAGCCGCACGCCCCTGAAGGCGTTCGACCCCGGCAAGTACAGGGCGGGCTACGCCTACGAGATCGACGACCGGCCCGGGGGCGGCCACATGCCGCGGCGCGCCACCCGCTGGCTCACCACTGTCGTTCGTCAGGCAGCCGGTGACGCGGGCCTGGGCGAGGACCTCTCCCAGGTACCCGTGCTGGTCGGGACCACCATGCGCGAGCAGCGCAGCCTCGAACTGTGGTGGCGTGACCACGCGGAAGTCGCCCTCGAAGACCTGCACTTCGGCACCGCCCTGAGCGAGGCCTTCGGGGCGTCCACCACGTACACCTTCGCCAACGCCTGCTCCGCCACGCTGTACGCGCTCGGCATGGCCACCGACATGATCGAGCTCGGCATGGCCGACACGGTCGTCGTCGCGGGCACCGACGCCGCCACCGAGAGCGGCTTCGGCACGCTCGACCGGGTGCAGAACGACATCCCCGACGCGCTGCGCCCCTTCGACGCCACGCACAAGGGCATGCTGATGGGTGAAGGCGCGGCAGCCGTCGTCGTCCAGCGCGCCGGCACCGGGGACGGGCCCGTGCACGCCCGGGTGCGCGGTGTGTCCATGAACTGCGACGCTCACCACGCCACCGCGCCCGACCCCGACGGCATCACCCACGCGGTCCAGGACGCCTACCGCAGGGCCGGGGTACGGGCGCAGGACATCGACTTGGTGATGCTGCACGGCAGCGGCACCCCCCGCAACGACGCGACGGAGTCGAGCGTCCTGAGCCGCATCTTCCGCGACGCCGGGCCCGGTCCACGGATGACCGCCATCAAGGCGATGACCGGCCACACCCTGGGCGGTTCGGGACTCCTCAGCCTCCTGATGGCGGTGCTCGCCATGAAGGAAGGAAGAGTGCCCCCGGTCCTGGGACTCACCGACCCGATCCCCGAGGCCACGGGACTGGGCCTGGTACAGGGCTCCCCCGCAGCCGCCGACCTGACCATCGCTCAGATCGACGCGTTCGGCTTCGGAGGGATCAACGCCGTCGCGATCGTGGAGGCAGCCCGGTGAGCGGGACGAGTACCGCACGGATGAGGAACCCGAGCGCCCGGGAGGTCGTCGTCACGGGCATCGGACTGGCGCTCCCAGGTGTCGCGACGTACCGGGACCTCCTCGGACCGCTGCCCGGCGAGGGCGGCTTCGACCCCGCAACCGGGCTCAGCGGGCGCGAGATGCGCCACAAGGACCGCGCGTCCCGGCTCGCCCTGCGGGCCGCCGAGTCCGCCCTCCACGACGCGGGCCTGACCGACACCCGCGCGGCGTTCACGGGCATGGCCGGCTCGACCGCCGTCGTGGTCAGCACCAACCTGGGCAACGTGGACAGCGTCTGCGAAGCCACCGACACCATCTCCAGACAAGGCGTCAGGGGCCTCAGCCCGCTGGGCCTGCCCCAGACCTCAAGCAATGTCATCGCCGGCTGGGTGGCCATCCGCTACGGGCTCCGCGGCCCCAACCTCACCGTCTGCAACGGCGTCACCAGCGGTCTGGACGCTCTCGCCTGGGCCCGGAACCTCATCGTGGCCAGACGCGCCGAAGCAGCCGTTGTCGTCGGCGTCGAACCGGCCAACGACGTGGCGGCGAAGCTGCTCAGCGAGCCGTCCACCGACGCGGCGGTCGCGGTCGTCCTTGAAGCGGCGGACGCAGCCGCTTCCCGTGGTACACGGCCGCGCGCCACGATCGCCGGGTACGCACGGGCCCGGGACCTCGCCGCGGCGCTGCCCCCCGCCGGTGTGACGGAGGCGAAGTCCGTCGGACTGTGGCTCGTGGACGAGGCGTGCGCCGGGGCGGGCCAGCTGCTCGCAGCCACGCGCCGGCTCGACCTGGAATCCCAGCTGGGCCCGCTGTCCGGGGCGCTCGGCGTCCTGCAGTGCGCTGCCGCGGCAGCCCATCTGGAGAGCGACGCCACCGGGAACGTGCTCGCCACGGCCGGAGGCCCCCGCCACGACGCGACAGCCGCCCTCCTGCTGACCCCTTGACCGAGCGTTCGCCCATCCACGTAGGAGCCAGGGGAGGAACACCCATGACCACTGCGACCGTGACCATCGAGGATCTCCGCGCTTTGATAGCCGGCGTACTGGAGATCGAGCCCGAGGAGGTCGCCGACGAGGCGCACTTCTCCGACGAGCTCGAGATCGACTCGCTGCTGATGCTCGAGATCTCAACCCGCGTGGAAAGTACGTGCGGCGTCCCGGAGAACGCCGTGACCGCCAGCGGTGCCACGACCCTCGCTGAGCTGCACGCCTTCCTCACCTCCAAGCTCGTCGGCGAGACGCATGCTGGCCCGGTCATCCGCCCGAGGCCGCTGAGCGCCCCAGCGGCGCGCCTGTTCCTGTTCCACCACGCCGGCGGCTCACACCTGCTCTACCGCGGCTGGGCGGAGCACTTCCCCCAGGACTGGGATCTCTGCCTCCTGGAGGCCCCCGGTCGAGGCCACCTGCAGGCACTGCCGCTGATCGACGACTGCGACCGGCTGGTCGACTACTTCCACACCGCCATCGCTCCACTGCTCGGCCAGCCCTTCGGGTTCTTCGGCCACAGCATGGGCGCCCTCATCGCCTACCAGCTCACCCGCCGACTTCACCACCAGGGAGGACCGCTCCCCACCTGGCTGGGTGTGTCCGCCTACGGCGCCCCGCGAGCCGGGGCCGACGACAGCCACCCTCACCTGATGCCCGACGACGAACTGCGCGGCTGGCTGCGGAGCGTCGGCGGCAGCCCACCGCAGCTCCTGGACAACGACGATGTCTGGCACAAGTTCGCCCCGGTGTTCCGCAGCGACTTCACACTCGTGGACACCTGGGCTCCTCCCCGCAGCCCCGAGCCCCTGCCCGTTCCGCTCTCGGTATTCGCGGGCCGCCACGACAAGCTGATCGGCGAAGACCGCCTGCTCGCCTGGCGCGCGTTCACCACGCACTTCCGCGGACTCGAAAGGTACGAAGGCGACCACTTCTACCTGATGAAGCACCCGCAGCTGCTCGCTGCCGCCATCACGGCCGCGATGCGTTCCGCCGCTCCTTGAGCTCGCCCTCACCGCCACGCCACCCGCCAGGTGATCAATCCCAAGGGGGTGCCCGCGGAGGGTGCGGAGGTGGGCCCTCAGGCGCCGGGATCGACTTCGGGGTGCGTGAACCGCACGGGCCTGCCCAGCGACCGGGCGTAGGCGATCTCGGCCCGGGTGCTGTCTCCGATGTAGTCGCCGACCACGAGCACCTCATCAGCGAGCAAGATCTTCGACCGGTGCAGTTCGTCGAGTCGATTCTTCAGCGCCTCAGCCTCGACAGGATCGGACCACAGTGCGTGCGGCGACTTCAGGTCGCAACCCGGCTTGACGACAATCCTTCCGGCCCTGGTCTCCCGCAGATCAGCCTCGGCCATCTCGGCCATGAAACGAGTGGAGCCGCAAATCGCAACAATTCGAGGGAAACTCAGCAGCTTCTTCGCCTCGGCGAGCTTCTCCGCGTGGGTGATCACTTGCGGCGATGACACTGGTTCCTCCTGGTGGTGCGGCCCGAGGGGTGCCTGCGGAGACGAGAACGAAGGTGAACGACGTGGGCACCCGCGCGCCCGCACTCTATGCGACGAGCACCCCTACCTGGTGCCGCGGCGCCCGCTGGTCCCTTACGCCCTGCCTGCGCGATGCCGAACTGATCACCGCGCGCACTGCCTCGAACAGCCGCTTCGCGTGGCGGCGCCCCGCGGTGCCGGCCTGGTCGGGCTCGAGTACTGCCACAACCGAACGAAGAACGCCCAATCTGATGACCCCTTTGACGCAGCGCCGTCCACCGAGGATCTTGCAGTCGTTGTGGAGGGAGCATCCACTGGGAACGGTAGTGCAGCCAGGCGTTGTACTCGGCGACGGGGCCTCGTCGGTGGCGGGCTGGTCACCGTATCCGCCGTAGAGAACAGGGTGGCGGGCATGCGGACGCGATGGTTCAGGAGGACGGGGCGGCGATCATCTGGTGAGCTGGTCCACCCGAAGCAGGTCATCGAGGCTGACGTGTACCGCGGCGATGTCGGCGAGCCACTGCATCCACACCGGCTCAATGCCAGGCGCGGCCTCGAACTCGGCGTCTGTGATGCGTCCCTGGGCATAGGCGACCGTCCGGTCTGCCAACTCCTGCAGAGCGGCAGAAGCGATCCAGCGGACGTTCTTCGTCTCGCGGGCGCTCGGGGCGAGGTCGCCGGCGACGGTGGCCTGGTAAATGGTCCAGTCGTGGCCGGTGCCGTGTGCGCCGGGAAGGCGGCGGCATCGGTTGTCCCGCCAACAGCCAGTGACGTGGGTAAGGCCCGTGACGGTGAGGCCGAGTTCTTCCTCGACCTCGGCGCGCCCCGCGTCCTCGGCGGTCCCGTAGTCGTCGATGTGGCCGGCGGCAGGTGCCGTGCCGGGCGGGAAGGTGGCACGGTCGAACATCAGGTAGCGGCCCTGGTCGTCGGTGATGATGATTCCGACCGAGGTGTTGTCGCAAGTCTTCATGGTCTCGTTCCTGGTGTGTGCGGGAGGTCAGGCAGGGCGGACGATGCGGACGCCTTCGGCGCGTTGGACCCGCGACTGCCGGCCCGCATTCACCACGAATTCAGCCATATCCTCGGCGCGGCGGCTGGCCGGCCCGGGAAACTGGTCGCGCTCGGCCGGTCGCTGCAGGCACGCAGCAGAGGTATCCACCCCGCGCATCGCCCGCTGAGCCGAACGCCGCACCGGCACCCCGTGCCCGCCTCCTGACCGACCCAACCACCTACCGCCCGCTCATCATCTGACCCCTATCGCTGTGCCCTTCGACGAGGAGACCATGTCCACCGCATCTCGCCAGCCCGCCACCAAGCCTGTCGCCGCGCCTCCCACACCGGGCCGCACCGCGGAGGGAGAGCAGATCATGGCGGTCGCCGACACGCTGGTGCTCGCGTACGGGCTGCAGCCGGCAGAAATATCGCGCATCCCGGAGGGCACCGCGACGGACAACTACGCCGTCGTGGATCAAACAGGCCAGCGGCACTTCGCCAAGGTCTACCGCACTCGAGAACACCTGGATCTGGAACGGGCGTCGGTCGAACTGTCCGAGTACGCCGCCGACGGAGGTGTCGCGACCGCGCGGGCAACCCCCACGCGCGAGCACGAACTCATCGAGACCTGGAGTTGCCCCGGTCTGACAGACACCGATGGGCTTGCGTTCTATGCGGCTGCGTGGAGCACGCTATGTGGTGCCTTCGTGGTGTGACGGTGTTCGTACTCGGCTGGGCTGAGCTGGCCGTTGGCCG
>NZ_JAVREM010000039.1:0-58510 GCF_031845425.1 Streptomyces millisiae | reverse complement strand
GAGCACCGGCGCGAAGCGCCTAGCGGCGGCCGGTGCCACCCCGCGCGGGGCGCGGCGTGGACCGACCGCCGATAGGCGGTCGGCGGTTTGGTGGCGCCCCGCGGGCGCCCCGGTAGGGCCGCCCCGACGCGGCGGCCCGCGTCGGCGCGCCAGGCCGCCATCGCCCGCATCACCCGAATGGCGGAACGGGGTGCGAAGAACGCCCGGACCCGGGTCCACCGGCCCGCCGTGGCCCGCAGGCCCGCCAGGGCCCCCCGCACGTCGTCGGCAAGCGCCGGCGCCGGCGCCGCGGAGACCGTCGCCGGCGCGTACAGCGCCCGCTCCACCACGTCCGCCGCCCGGTGGACCGCCGCCGCCGGTTCCGCCGGCAGCTCGGCCACCCGCACGATCCGGGCCGCCGCCTGCCTCGGTGTCTCGGAGGCCAGCGGCGTGATACCGAAGTCCCACGCGGAGTCCAGGAGTTCACGCCAGGCCGGCAGCGCGCCGCCGTCGCGGCCGAGCCGGCGTGCCCGTACCCGCGCCCGCCACAGCGGCGGTGACGCCACCAGCAGCGCGAGCAGCAGCCCGCCGCCGCCCCAGATGATCGGCGCGAGCGGCATCCCGGCTTCCCGGCGGTCGCTCTCCGGCGTCTCCTGCCGGTCCTGGCAGCCGGCCGCGTCCGCGTCCCGCTGACAGGGGTCGGTGGGGGAGGGCTGCTGGGACGGCTCGGGTTGGGCCGGCGTCGTCTGCTCCGTCTCCTCCTCGGGCCGCTCCTCGCTCGGCCGGGTCTGCTCGGGGCGGGTGTACGAGGGGGCGTTGCCCTGCCCCGGGGTGGGCTCGAACCGCACCCAGCCCACGCCCTGGAAGTACAGCTCGGGCCAGGCGTGGGCGTTGTGGACCCCCACCTCGTAGGCGCCGCCGGGCTGCCGCGTGCCCGGGGTGAAGCCGACGGCGACCTGGGTGGGGATGCCGAGCGTGCGTGCCATCGCGGCCATGGTGAAGGCGAAGTGGACGCAGAACCCCTCCTTCTGCTGGAGGAAGTTCACGATGGCCTGGGTGCCGCTGCCCGAGGCGACGGTCGTGTCGTAGCGGAAGCCGCCGTCCTGGGTGAACCAGTCCTGGAGGGCCATCGCCCGCTCGAAGTCGTTGGCCGCGCCCGACGTCACGTCCAGCGCCGTCAGCGCCACCTGTTCCGGCAGGTCGTCCGGCACCCGGGTGTAGTAGTCGACCAGCTCCCTGGAGGCGGGGGGCGCCGCAGCCAGTTGGTCGGCCGTCGGCTCCACCAGCAGATGCTCGATCTCGTAGCTGGCGCCGGCGCTGGTGCGCCCGTTCTGGTTGCTCACCAGCGTCTGCGTGCCGCGGTCGAAGAGCCAGTTCCCCTCGACGGTGACCGAGGTCGCCGGGTAGGGGACGGGCAGCGAGTCCTGCGCGTAGTAGTCGGCGACCTGGACGGTCGTGGTGACCGGGGTGGCGGCCACCTCGTCGGAGAGCCCGGGGACCTGCCACGGCGGGTTCGGCCTCTCGCTCTCGTACCAGCGCGAGGAGCGCCACTCCTGCCCAGTGAACTGGTCGAGCGCGATCAGCCGCAGGTACATGTCGGACTGCTCGCCGCTGGTCGTGCGGTAGGTCAGCACCGGCCGGTCCTGCTGCTGGTTGAGCTGGTCCTGGAGCGCCACGATCGGGTTGACCGAGACGACGTCCCCGGTGCCGCCGCGCCCGTTGCCGCCGCTGCCGTCCAGGTCGAGCAGGCCCTCGCCGAACGACGGCAGGCCGGCCGGTGCCAGCACCGCGATGCCCAGCGTCACGGCGCCGATCCGGCGGCCGGCGCGGGCCCGGGGGCCGGCCGTCACCGTGTGGTCGTGCGGGGTCATGCCGTGCCCCGGGCCGTGCCCGGCGAAGAACCGGCCCCACCGGGTGAGCCGGTCCCGGCCCTCGGCGAGCAGCAACAGGAGGTAGCCGGCCGCCGCGAGCAGGAAGTAGGGCCAGCCGGGGCCGTCCTGGGCGACGCCGGCCGCCACCGAGTAGAGGGCGAGCAGCGGCAGGCCGGCCGAGGCGGCGCTGCGCGTCGTCACGGCCAGCACGTCGACCAGCAGCCCGATCAGCAGCACCCCGCCGAACACCATCAACCGGATGCCGTCGGTGGCGGGCGCGGGGGCCACGTAGCGCCCGATGTCCTCGGCGCCCTGCCGCAGCAGCAGCCCGAACCGCTCGAAGGTCGTCGGGGTCGGCAACGCGCCGCCCACCGCGTACGTCGGGGCCGTGACGAGCGTGAGCAGCATCAACGACGCCGCGGCCTGCGCGCCGACCGTCACCGCCGGGTGCAGCCCGCGCCAGCGCAGCACCGTGCCGACGCCGGTCTGGGCGGCCAGCAGGACCGCCGCCTGGACCATCCAGTCCGAGCCGTCGATCAGCGGCAGCAGCGCGCCGGCCGCCGCGACGGTCGCCAGCCAGGCGGCGCAGGCGATCCGGATCCTGCCGTCTATCAGCCCATTCATCCGACCGGCTCCCCGCTCGTCCTCCGGCTCGGCCACCACCCGTGCCGCCCCGTCATCGTGCCCCCGTGCCGCGCGCCGCCAGCTCGAGCGCCGCCTGCTGCCAGGGCTGCCCGAGCGGCACGCCGGGCAGCAGCGGCAGCGCCGTCCAGCCGGCCAGCGCGACGTTCCGCAGCCGCTCGCCCTCCACCTCGGGCGGCAGCTGACCCGCCGCCACGAACCCGACCGCGCCCGTGGCCCGCTGCCGCAGCGCTTCGAGGACCGGGGCCTCCGCCGCGCCCACCGAGCCGAGGAAGCCGAGCAGCAGCCCACAGTCGGCGGCCCGCAGCGCCGCCTTGGCGTCGGCGAGCGAGGTGCCGGCCGAGTGGCCGATCACCGCCAGCGTCTCCATGATCAACGCGGTCAGCTCCGCGGTGTCGCCCGCCTGGCTCTCGGGCCCCGGCACCAGCAGCCCGGTGTCGGTGACCAGGCGCACCTCGTAGCCCTGGGCCACCAGGTGGAACACCGCGGAGGCGGCGCCCGACACCGCGCGTTCGAACGCCGAGTCGGGCCCCGAGGAGACGTAGCCGCCGCGCCGGGTGTCGAGCAGCACCGTGCAGCGCGCCTTGAGCGGCTTCTCCTCGCGGCGCACCATCAGCGAGCCGCGGTGCGCCGTCGAGCGCCAGTGCACCCGCCGCAGGTCGTCGCCGCGCCGGTAGTCGCGCGGGATGATGTCGTCGTCCCCGGCGACCGCGAGGGCGCGCTGCCGGCCCTCGCCGTGCCCGTTGGCGTCGCCGCCGAGCCGCACCGGCGGCAGCGGCTCGATCCTGGGCAGCACCGTCATCACGTCGAAGGTGGTGAACGACCGGTTGAGCTCGACCATCCCGAAGGGGTCGGCGAGCCGCAGCTGGAGCGGGCCGAGCGGGTACCTGCCGCGCTGCTCCGAGCGGATCCGGTAGGTCACCTCGCGGCGGCCGCCCGGCTCGATCCGGTCGAGCATGAACCGGGGCCGCGGCCCGAGCACGTACGGCACCCGGTCCTGGAGCAGCAGCAGCCCGCTGGGGATCCGCGCCACGTTGTCGACCCTGAGGTGCACCCGGGTCTCGCCGCCGGCCGCGACCCGGGCCGGCGTCAGGCTGCGCGCCGCCGTCACCCGGCTGCGCGTGCCGTGCAGCACGAGCACGCACAGCAGCGGCAGCGCGGCCAGCAGCACGCCGACCCGCAGCAGGTCGGGCTGGCCGAGCACGTAGGCGCACACGGCGGCGGCGCCGCCCGCCGCGAGGAAGGACCTGCCCCTGGTGGTCAGTCCGCCGAACGCGGCCCTCAGCGGCCCCCGGTCACCCTCACCCGCACCCTCGCCCGTCCCGGCGAGATGGGGCAGGGTCATCAGTAGCCCCGCTGCGGTTTGGCGGCATACGGGTCGGGCACCGGTGTCCTGCGCACGATGTCGGCGACGAACTGCTCGGTGCTGTGGCGGTTCAACTGGGCCTGCGCGGTGGGCAGCAGCCGGTGGGCGAGCACCGGCACCGCGAGCTGCTGGATGTCGTCCGGCAGCACGAAGTTCCGGCCGGCGAGCGCCGCCGCCGCCTTGGCGGCCCGCAGCAGGTGCAGGGTGGCCCGGGGCGAGGCGCCGAGCCGCAGCTCGGGATGGGTTCTGGTGGCGGCCGTCAGGTCCACCGCGTACCGCCGCACCGGGTCGGCCACGTGGACCTCCCGCACCGCCTCGACGAGCCGCAGCACGTCGTGCGCGTGCGCCGCCGGCCGCAGCGCGTCGAGCGGGGAGGCCCCGCCGTGCGTGGCCAGCATGCGCATCTCGGCCTCGGGCGACGGGTAGCCCATCGACACCCGGGCCATGAACCGGTCGCGCTGGGCCTCGGGCAGCGGGTAGGTGCCCTCCATCTCGACCGGGTTCTGGGTGGCGATCACCATGAAGGGGCTCGGCAGCTCGTACGTCCGCCCGTCCGCGGTGACCTGACGCTCCTCCATCGACTCGAGCAGCGCCGACTGGGTCTTCGGCGAGGCCCGGTTGATCTCGTCGCCGATGACGATCTGGGCGAACACCGCGCCCGGCTTGAACTCGAACTCGTTGCGCTGCTGGTCGTAGACGCTGACGCCCGTGATGTCGGTGGGCAGCAGATCTGGCGTGAACTGGATGCGTTGCACCGAACAGTCGATCGACTTCGCCAGCGCCTTCGCCAACATGGTCTTGCCGACGCCGGGGACATCCTCGAGGAGCAGGTGTCCGCCGGCCAGCAGGACCGTCAGCGAGAGCCGCACGACCTCCGGCTTGCCCTCGATCACGCTCTCCACGGCGCGGCGCACCTGCTCCGCCGTGGTGCTCAGATCGGTGAGCTTGGTCTGCTCCTCATAGGTCGTCACCCGGCCCTCCTCGGCCCTTCTCGCTCACTCCAGGGCCCGGCTCGAAGCGCGACCCGGACCGTACCGATTACCCGGACATCGGATCCTCACCGGGTGGTTTCCTCCGCCCAGCATTCTTCACACTACGGCGCTCGCTCGTCACCTCGCCGCCTCGCTGGCCGGATCCACCTCCCTCAGCAGACCCGTCGTCACATCGAAGACGAAGCCGCGCACGTCATCAGTGTGCGGGAGAAAAGGCGAGGTACGCACGCGCGCCATGGACTGCCGCACGTCCTGGTCCAGATCGGTGAACGCCTCAACGGCCCAACTCGGCCGCTGCCCGACCTCGTGCTCCAGCTCGTGCCTGAAGTCCTCGGTGAGGTTCAGCAGCCCGCAGCCGGTGTGGTGGATGAGCACCACGGAACGGGTGCCGAGCTTGCGCTGACTGATGGTCAACGAACGGATGATGTCGTCGGTGACCACGCCGCCCGCGTTGCGAATGGTGTGGCAGTCGCCCAGCTGGAGGCCCAGGGCGGCGTGCAGGTCGAGCCGGGCGTCCATGCAGGCGACGATCGCCACCTTCCGCACGGGCCTGGCGTCCATTCCGGGATCGGTGAACCGTTCGGCGTAACGGTGGTTGGCGCTGACCAGTTCGTCTGTGACGGTATGAGGCATATCCGTGACGTTAATACGAGTACTGGGAGGTCGTCTCCCCCAGGGAGGTGACGCGGCTCACAGAGCCGCTCCGAAACGCGGCGCCCGATCAACCTCAGTGATTGACCGCGGAAACAGGTGGGCTAGTGTGACGCGCACTGGGAGGCGTGTGCACGATCCCGTAAGCCGCCGTCTTCGCCCGTCACCTTCTTCTCCCTCCCTCGGATTCCCTCGGAAGCTCCCCGGAAGGCGCATGACGACCAGCAACGACCGGCCGCCGGAAGCCCGGCACCGCCCCGTCATGCTCCGGCGCTGCCTGGAACTGCTCGACCCCGCCCTGCGCGACCGGCCGGGCGCCGTGGCGGTCGACTGCACCCTCGGGCTCGGCGGCCACAGCGAGGCGCTGCTCGACGCCTTCCCCGACATCCGGCTCGTCGCCCTCGACCGCGACCCGGCGGCGCTGGCCCTGGCCGGGGAGCGGCTCGCCCGCTTCGGCGACCGGGCCACGCTGGTGCACGCGGTCTACGACGAACTCCCCGACGTGTTGGCCCGACTGGGTGTCCCCCGAGTGGCCGGCGTCCTGTTCGACCTCGGGGTCTCCTCGATGCAGCTGGACGAGGCCGACCGCGGCTTCGCCTACGCGCAGGACGCCCCCCTCGACATGCGGATGGACCAGAGCACCGGGCCGAGCGCCGCGGACGTCCTCAACACCTACCCGCCGGGCGAACTCGTCCGGGTGCTGCGCGTCTACGGCGAGGAGCGGTTCGCGCGCCGGATCGTGGACGCCGTGGTGCGCGAGCGCGCCCGCGCCCCCATCAGCGGCAGCGCGCAACTGGTCGCGCTGATCCGCCAGGCCCTGCCGCAGGCCGCCATGCGCACCGGCGGCAACCCGGCCAAGCGCACCTTCCAGGCGCTGCGCATCGAGGTCAACGGCGAACTGGCCGTCCTGGAACGCGCCCTCCCGGCGGCCGTCGCGGCGCTGGCCGTCGGCGGGCGGATCGCGGTGCTCGCCTACCACTCGCTGGAGGACCGGCTGGTCAAGCGGGTGCTCGGGGAGGGCGCCGAGAACACCGCGCCGCCCGGGCTGCCGGTGATCCCCGAGCAGTACCAGCCCCGTCTCCGGCTGCTGACCCGCGGCGCCGAGCAGCCGGACGAGACGGAGCTCGCCGAGAACAAGCGTGCCGCGCCGGCCCGGCTGCGCGCGGCGGAACGGATCAGGGAGGCGACCTGAGATGAGCCAGCGGCAGCGTCTCGGCCGGTTGGCCGGCCTCGTCCCCAAGGGCTCGTCGACGGCCGCCAGAACCCCGTTCGTCCTCCTGGTGGTGCTGCTGCTCGGCTCCGGCATGCTCGGCCTGCTCTTCCTGAACGCCTCGCTCAACGAGGGCTCCTTCGAGCTGAGCGAGCTGCGGCGGGAGACGCAGGAGCTGACCGACCAGCAACAGGAGCTGCAGGCCGAGGTGGACGGCTACTCGGCGCCCGACGCGCTCGCCGAGCGCGCCCGCGAGCTCGGCATGGTCCCCGACGGCCCACCGGTCTTCCTCGGCCCGGACGGCAGCCTGCTCGGCGACGTCGCCACCCGGGCGGGCGGCGCGGGCGGCGCGGGCGGCGCCGAGGGCGCCGAAGAAGCCGTCCCGCGGGCCGGAGCCGACGGCGAGGCGTCCGCCCCGCCGGCGGCCGAGAGCACCGAGGACACCGAGGACCCGGCCGCGCCGCCCCTGTCGACTCCCCCCGGCACGATCGTCGACGACTCGCCGTCGCCCGGCACGGGCGGCGCGGCCCTCGGACTGAGCGCGGTGGTCCTGGCGGCCCGCCGCCGCCTCACCAGCCGTCAGACCACCGAAAAAGCCACCGCCACCGACGGAGGGACGTGGTCGTGAGCAACAGTCGCAACAGTCGCAACGGGCGCGGTACGGCCGGGGTCCGGCGGGACGCCGGCTCGCTGCGGTTGGGGAACCCACGGCCGCGGCTCCGGTTCGTCGGCATCGGCCTCACCCTGGTGATGCTCGTCTTCGGCGGCCGCCTCGTGCAGGTCCAGGCCATGGGCGCCGCCTCCTACGCCGAGGAGGCCGCCCGCAACCGGATCGTCACCGTGCCGCTCGCCGCCGAGCGCGGCGACATCACCGACCGGCACGGCAACGCCCTGGCCACCACCGTCGACGCCTACGACATCACCGCCGACCCCTCGATGTTCACCGAGGAGGCCACCGGCGTCCCCGACGCGCCCGCGCAGGCCGCCGCCCTCCTCGCGCCCATCCTCGACCGCGACGAGGCCGAGCTCGCCGACCTGCTCGACGACCCGGACGAGAAGTACGCGCTGCTCGCCCGCCAGCGCACCCCCCAGGTCTGGACCCAGATCCGCGACCTGCGCGGCAACCTCGCCGAGCAGTCCACCAAGGGCACCGGCGACCAGGTGCTGAACGGCGTCTTCGCCGAGGAGAACCCCAGGCGCGTCTACCCCAACGGCGACCTCGCCGCCGCCGTGCTCGGCTTCGTCAACAGCGAGGGCCGGGGCGGCGGCGGCCTCGAGGCCCAGCTCGACACCGAGCTGGCCGGCGAGGCCGGCAGCATCACCTACGCCCAGTCCGGCGGCCGCCGGGTGCCCACCGCGGGCGGCAGCGAGGACCCGGCCGTGCCCGGCACCGACATGGAGCTCACCCTCGACCGGGACGTGCAGTGGGCCGCCCAGCAGGCCATCGCCGCGCAGGTCGAGGAGTCCGACGCGACCAGCGGCTACGTCGTCGTCCAGGACACCGTCACCGGCGACGTCCTCGCCCTGGCCAGCGCCCCCGGGTACGACCCCAACGACATCGGCTCGGCCGGCGCCGGCCAGCTGCGCAACCCGGCCCTGGAGGACGCCTACGAGCCGGGCTCCACCAGCAAGGTCATCACCATGGCCGCCGTCCTGGAGGAGGGCGCCGCCACCCCCTCCACCAACGTCGTGGTGCCGAACCGGCTGCCGCGCGCCGACCGCAACTTCGGCGACAACATCGAGCACCCCACCTGGTACCTGACCCTGGCCGGGGTGCTCGCCAAGTCGAGCAACATCGGCACCATCCTGGCCGCCGAGCAGCTGGGCGAGAACCAGCCGGAGGCCAACGAGATCCTCTACCGCTACCTGACGGCCTTCGGCTTCGGTCAGCCCACCGGGCTCGGCTTCCCCGGCGAGACCCCGGGCATCGTGGCCGACCCGGAGAACTGGGACGCCTCCCAGCAGTACACGATCCCGTTCGGTCAGGGCCTGTCCGTCAACGCCGTCCAGGCCGCCTCCGTCTACTCGACCATCGCCAACGGCGGCGAGCGCATCACCCCGCGCCTGGTGCGCGGCACCACGGGCCCCGACGGCGAGTACGAGGCCGCCCCCGAGCCCGAGCGCAGCCGGGTGGTCAGCGAGGAGACCGCGGACCAGCTCACCCAGATGCTGGAGACCGTCGTGGCCTCCGAGGAGGGCACCGGGCAGGCGGCCCGCATCCCCGGCTACCGGGTGGCGGGCAAGACCGGCACCTCCAACCGGGTGGACCCGGAGACCGGCCGCTACAACGGCTACACCTCCTCGTTCGCCGGCTTCGCGCCGGCCGACGACCCCCGCGTCACCGTCTACTGCGCCGTCCAGAACCCCACCCGCGGCGCCTACACCGGCAGCGAGGTCTGCGGCCCCGTCTTCAACGAGGTCATGCGGTTCACCCTGTCGGCCCTCAGGGTGCCGCCCACCGGCGAGGAGTTCGACGGTCTCCCGGTCACCTTCGGCTCCGGGGCCCGAACAGCCGACTGACCTGCCAGAAGACCGCCGGAACGCCGCCGCAAGGCCCTGACGAACCCCCCGAACGAGCGGAGCACAGCTACGTGAGAACCATCACCGACGGGTCCACCTCGTTTAGCTCGACCCCCACCCCGACGGGTACGCTCACCGCCGTGCCTCACGCTGATCACACTCTCGCGGCACCGCGCCCGGCACACGCCAGGCCGGTGTCCCTGGCGGAGCTGGCCGGGCTGCTCGGCATCGAGACACCCGCGCCGGCCGGCGCCGGGGCCGGTGCCGCGCCCGCCGTGGTCACCGGCATCACGCACGACTCGCGCGCCGTCCGCCCCGGGGACCTGTACGTGGCGCTCGGCGGCGCCCGCTTCCACGGGGCCGACTTCGTCTCCCAGGCCACGAGCAACGGCGCCGTCGCCGTCCTCACCGACCCGGCCGGCGCCAAGCGCGCCGCCGCCACGGGCCTCCCGGTGCTCACCGTGCCCGAGCCGCGCGCCCGGATGGGGGCGCTCGCCGTCGCCGTCTACGACGACCCCGGCCGCGACCTGCTGCAGATCGGCACCACCGGCACCTCGGGGAAGACCACCACCACCTACCTCGTGGAGGGCGGGCTGCGAGCCGCGTTCGGCAGGGGCGGGGCCGCGGACGGCGCCACCACGGGCCTGATCGGCACCGTCGAGACCCGCGTCGGCGACGAGGTCATCAAGTCCACCCACACCACCCCGGAGGCCACCGACCTGCAGGCCCTGTTCGCCGTGATGCGCGAGCGCGGCGTCGGCTCGGTCGCCATGGAGGTGTCGAGCCACGCCCTGGTGATGGGCCGGGTCGACGGCTGCGTCTTCGACGTCGCCGTGTTCACCAACCTCAGCCCGGAGCACCTCGACTTCCACCACGGCATGGAGGACTACTTCCGGAGCAAGGCCCAGCTGTTCACGGCGGCCCGCGCCAGGGTCGGCGTGGTCAACCTGGACGACGAGTACGGCCGCCGGCTCGCCGCCGAGGCCGAGATCCCGGTCACCACCTACTCAGCCGAGGGCCACCCGGACGCCGACTGGCGCGCCGAGGGCGTCGAGATCGGCCCGCTCGGCTCCACCTTCACCGCCGTCGGCCCCGACGGCCTGCGGGTGCGCGCCGCCGCGCCGCTGCCGGGCCCCTTCAACGTGGCCAACGCCCTGGCCGCCCTCACCGCGCTCGTCGTGGCGGGCGCGGACCCGCAAACGGCCGCCGACGGCATCGCCGCCGTGCCGGGCGTCCCCGGCCGCCTGGAGCGGGTGGACGCCGGCCAGCCCTACCTGGCCGTGGTCGACTACGCCCACAAGCCGGACGCCGTCGAGTCGGTGCTGCACGCCCTGCGCAAGGTGACCGACGGTCGGCTGCACGCCGTGCTCGGCTGCGGCGGCGACCGTGACCCGCACAAGCGGCCGAGGATGGGCGCCGCGCTCGCCAGGCTCGCCGACACGGCCGTGCTCACCTCGGACAACCCGCGCTCCGAGGACCCGCTCGCCATCCTGGCCGCCATGCTGGCCGGCGCCGCCGAGGTGCCGGCTCACGAGCGCGGCACCGTGCTGGTCGAGGAGGACAGGGCGGCCGCCATCGCCGCCGCCGTGGCCCGCGCCGAGGCGGGCGACGTCGTCCTGGTGGCCGGCAAGGGACACGAACGCGGCCAGGACATCGCCGGAGTCATCCGGCCCTTCGACGATCGAACGGAGCTGCGCGCCGCCATCGAGCGCCGCTGCTCGCACTCCCACCCAAGCCCCAACGCCAGGCGAGGCCCGTTGCAGTGATCCCCCTTTCCGTTGCCGAGCTCATCCATGTCGTGCGGGGAGAACCGCATGACATACCGGAGTCGCCACCCCTCATCACCGGTCCCGTGGTCATCGACTCCCGGCTGGTCGAGCCAGGCTCCCTCTTCGCCGCCCTCCCGGGCGAGCGGGTCGACGGTCACGACTTCGCCGCCGCGGCCGTCGCCGCCGGCGCCGCCGTCGTGCTCGCCGCCCGACCGGTCGGCGTGCCCGCGGTCGTCGTCGACGACGTCGTCGTCGCGCTCAGCGAGCTCGCGAGACACACCGTCCGCGTGCTCGACCCCACCGTCGTCGCCCTCACCGGATCCGCCGGCAAGACCAGCACCAAGGACCTGGTCGCACAGGTGCTGGAGCGCGTCGGCCCCACCGTGTTCACGCCGGGCTCGTTCAACAACGAGATCGGACTGCCGCTCACCGCGCTGCGCACCGAGGAGGCCACCCGCTATCTGGTGCTCGAGATGGGCGCCAGGGGCATCGGACACATCCGCCATCTCACCGAGCTGACCCCACCCCGCGTCGGGCTGGTGCTCAACGTCGGCACCGCGCACATCGGCGAGTTCGGCGGGCGCGAGGCCATCGCACAGGCGAAGGGCGAACTGGTCGAGGCGCTGCCGCCGGCCGCCGAGGGCGGCGTGGCCATCCTCAACGCCGACGACCCGCTGGTGCGCGCCATGGCCGCGCGCACGCGCGCCAGGACCGTGTTCTTCGGCGAATCCGAGGACGCCACGATCCGCGCCGAACACATCCGCCTCACCCCGCAGGGCAGGCCGAGCTTCCGCCTGACCACCCCCACCGGGTACGCCGACGTGACCATGCGGTTGTACGGTGAGCACCATGTGTCGAACGCGCTTGCCGCTGCGGCTGTTGCGCATGAGGTAGGCATGTCCGCGGAGGCGATCGCTGAAACACTCGCCGCCGCGGGCCCGCTCTCGAAGTGGCGGATGGAGGTCACCGAGCGAGCGGACGGCGTGACGATCGTCAACGACGCCTACAACGCGAACCCCGACTCGATGCGCGCGGCGCTGCGCGCACTCGCCGCCATGGGCGAGACCGCCAAGGCGGACGGGGGGCGCACCTGGGCGGTGCTCGGCCCGATGGCCGAGCTCGGGGACGAGACGTTCGCCGAGCACGACGCTGTCGGACGGCTGGCCGTCCGACTCAACGTCAACAAGCTCGTGTCCGTGGGCGGTCAGGAGGCGGCCTGGATGGACATGGGCGCCAAGAACGAGGGTTCGTGGGGTGAGGAGTCGGTGCACGTGTCCGACGCTCGGGCGGCGGTCGAGTTGCTGCGCGGTGAGCTGCGGCCGGGAGATGTGGTGCTGGTGAAGGCGTCCAGGTCGGTGGGCCTGGAGCAGGTCGCCGACGCGCTTCTGGCGGGCGACGCGGATGGCGAGGTCGCCGCCCGATGAGGCAGATCCTCTTCTCCGGCGCGATCGGACTCTTCCTCACCCTGGTCGGCACCCCGCTGCTGATCAAGCTGCTGGCCCGCAAGGGATACGGCCAGTACATCAGGGACGACGGCCCGCGCGACCACCACAGCAAGCGCGGCACCCCCACCATGGGCGGTATCGCGTTCATCCTGGCCACCCTGATCGCCTACGCGGTCACCAAGGTCGTCACCAGCGAAGAGCCCAGCATCACGGCCCTGTTGGTGCTCTTCCTCTTCGCCGGGATGGGCCTGGTCGGCTTCCTCGACGACTACATCAAGATCGTCCGGCGGCGCAGCCTCGGCCTGCGGGCCGGCGCGAAGATGCTCGGCCAGTTCATCGTGGGCGTGGTGTTCGCGATCCTCTCGCTGAACTTCGCCGACTCCCGCGACCTGACCCCGGCCTCCACGCACCTGTCGTTCACCCAGGACTTCGGCTGGTCCATCGGGCCCGTGCTGTTCGTGCTGTGGGCGCTGTTCATGGTGCTCGCCATGTCGAACGGCGTGAACCTCACCGACGGCCTCGACGGCCTGGCCACCGGCGCCGCGGTGATGGTCTTCGGCGCCTACGTCTTCATCGGCGTCTGGCAGTACGGCCAGTCCTGCGCCAACGTCCTGACCGCCGGGGCCAGCTGCTACGAGGTCCGCGACCCGCTGGACACCGCGGTGGTCGCCGCGGCCCTGATGGGGGCGCTCTTCGGCTTCCTGTGGTGGAACACCTCACCGGCCAAGATCTTCATGGGCGACACCGGCTCGCTCGCCATCGGCGGCGCGCTGGCCGGCCTGGGCATCGTCTCCCGCACCGAGCTGCTGCTCGCCCTCCTCGGCGGCCTGTTCGTGCTGATCACGATGTCGGTGGTCATACAGGTCGGCTCCTTCCGGCTCACCGGCCGCCGCGTCTTCAAGATGGCACCGCTCCAGCACCACTTCGAGCTGAAGGGCTGGAGCGAGGTGCTGGTGGTGGTCAGGTTCTGGATCATCCAGGGCATGTGCGTGATCGTGGGCATCGGCGTCTTCTACGGCAGTTGGGTGGCCGGCTGGTGAGCGCCCCCGCCGGACGACCGGACTTCGCCGGCCGCCGGATCACCGTCGCCGGCCTGGGCGTGAGCGGCGTCAGCGCCGCCCGCGCCCTGGCCGGGCTCGGCGCCGAGGTCACGGTCGTCGACGGTGGCGACGGCGAGCGGCAGCGGGCCACCGCGGCCGAGCTCGCCGCCGCCGGCGTCGAGACCCGGCTCGGCGACGGCGCCACCCTGCCCAAGGGCACGGAGCTGGTGGTCACCTCGCCCGGCTGGCGGCCCGAGAGCCCGCTGTTCGCGGCCGCCGCGGCGGCCGGCGTCGAGGTCGTGGGCGACGTCGAGATCGCCTGGCGGCTGCGTGGCGAGCGGCCCGCGCCGTGGCTCGCGGTCACCGGCACCAACGGCAAGACCACCACCGTGCGCATGCTCGCCGCCATCCTTCGGGCGGCGGGCCTGCGCGCGGCGGCCGTGGGCAACATCGGCGACCCGATCATCGACGCGGTGCTCGCGGACCCGCCCTACGACGTGCTCGCCGTCGAGCTGTCCAGCTACCAGCTGCACTGGGCGCCCTCGGTGCGGCCGCACTCCGGCGTGGTGCTCAACCTCGCGCCCGACCACCTGGACTGGCACGGTTCGATGGCCGCCTACGCCGCCGACAAGGGCCGCGTCTACCAGGGCAACGAGGTCGCCTGCGTCTACAACGTGGCCGACCCGGCCACCGAGGCGCTGGTCACCGAGGCCGACGTGGTCGAGGGCTGCCGGGCGATCGGCTTCACGCTCGGCACCCCGGGGCTCTCCCAACTCGGCGTGGTGGATGGCGTTCTGGCCGACCGGGCCTTCGTTCCCGACCGCCGCGAGCGGGCCCAGGAGCTGGCCGAGGTCGGCGACGTCGACCCGCCCGCCCCGCACAACATCGCCAACGCGCTGGCCGCCGCGGCCCTCGCCCGCGCCTACGGCGTGGAGCCGCGCGCCGTGCGGGACGGGCTGCGAGCCTTCCGGCCCGACCCGCACCGCGTCCAGCGGGTGGCCGAGGTCGACGGCGTGCTGTACGTCGACGACTCCAAGGCCACCAACCCGCACGCCACGGCGGCCTCGCTGGCCGCCTACGAGCCGATCGTCTGGATCGCCGGCGGCCTCGCCAAGGGCGCCACCTTCGACGAACTCGTCGCGGGCGCGGCGGGACGGCTGCGGGGCGTGGTGCTGATCGGCGCCGATCGCGGCCTGATCGCCGAGGCGTTGGCGCGACACGCGCCGGATGTGCCGGTCGTGGACCTCGACCGGACGGACACTGGGGCGATGGCGGCGGCGGTCCACGAAGCGACGCGGCTGGCCCGTCCCGGAGACACCGTCCTGATGGCACCGGCCTGCGCCTCGATGGATATGTTCACCAACTACAACGAACGCGGCGACGTCTTCGCCGCCGCCGTCCAGGCCCTGGCCGCCGGCCAGGGAGAGCAGTAGCCAGCGGCCCCTCCCACGGGCCCGCCGGCGCGGGGTCGGAGGAGGGGCCGAGGATGACGGCTGACGACACGAGCAGCACGCGGTGCGCCGCACCGCCGCACCACTCGGCTGCCGCCGGCCAGGCCACGACCGCCGGCGGCGCGTCGTCGGCCTCGGGGGGCACCGGGGGACTGCCGGGGCGGCTGGTGCCTCGGCGTGCCAACGCCCCGGGCCAGCCGGCCCCGGCCGACCCGATCACGTCCCCGCGGGCCGAGCCCTCGCCGTGGGCCGCCACCGACGGTCTTTCGGCGCGGTCGGCGTCCCGGGCCACCGCGCCGCGCACCGAGGGCCCGGGGCCGCTTCGGCGGTGGGCGGGTGCGTGCGCCGACGCCCTGCGCCTGCCGGCTCCGCTGCGACGGACCGAGGTCTCGCCGCCGGCGGACATGGCGGGCGTCCCCGGATCGCTGCGGCGGCTGGCCGGTCGGTGTGCCGACGCCCTGGCCGGTGGTCAGGAGCGGCGCCTGGTGGCGCCCGGCAAGGGCCTCGGTTTCGGCTGGCCGGCGCCGGCCCTGGCCGGCGTGCCGGCGGTGCCGCGGCGCATGCCGCGCCCGTGGGGCGTCGCGTCGCGTGCCGAGCGCGGTGCGCGCGGCGCCGCCGGCACGCGCCGCGGCCCCGCCCAGCGGCCCGCCGCTGGGCGGGGCGGCAGCGCGCCGCCCCGCGGGCGCACCAGACCGCCCGCCCAGGGCTCGCGGCGGCCACCGCGGCCCAAGGGGCCGCCCCGCACCAGCCCGGTCAACCGGCTGCGGCGCGCCTGGGACCGGCCGCTGACGGCCTACTACGTCGTCCTCGGCACCGGACTGCTGCTCACCCTGCTCGGCCTGGTGATGGTCTTCTCCGCCTCGCAGATCCAGGCGCTCCGCTGGGACCTGCCGGCCACCTTCTACTTCCGCAAGCAGCTGCTCGCCGCCGCGCTCGGCGCCGTGCTGCTGCTGATCGCGTCCCGGATGTCGATCCGGCTGCTGCGCGCCCTCACCTATCCGTTCCTGGCCGGCAGCGTGGTCCTGCTGGTTCTCGTCCAGGTGCCGGGCATCGGCGTCTCGGTCAACGGCAACACCAACTGGATCGCCGTGGGCGGCTCGTTCCAGCTCCAGCCGAGCGAGCTCGCCAAGCTGGCCCTCGTGCTGTGGGGAGCCGACCTGCTGGCCAGGAAGGGCGAGCTGCGGCTGCTCACCCAGTGGCGGCACCTGCTGATCCCGCTGCTGCCCGGCGCGCTGCTGGTCTGCGGCCTGGTGATGGTCGGCGGCGACATGGGCACGGTCGTCATCCTGGTGGCGGTCGTCCTCGCGCTGCTCTGGCTCTCCGGCGCGCCGGTGCGGCTGTTCGGCGGCGCCTTCGCCGTGGTCGCGGTCCTCGGCGCCGTGTTCATCGCCAACAGCCCGCACCGGATGGACCGGATCACCTGCCTCGGCGCCGGCGACGCCGAGCGTTGCCAGCAGGCCGTGCACGGGATCTACGCGCTCGCCTCGGGCGGCTGGTTCGGCTCGGGACTCGGGGCCAGCGTGGAGAAATGGGGCGAACTCCCCGAGCCCCACACGGACTTCATCTTCGCCATCACGGGCGAGGAACTGGGCCTAGCGGGGACGCTGTCGGTCCTCGGTCTCTTCGCGGCTCTAGGCTATGCGGGTATCCGCGTGGCCGGACGCACGGAGGATGCCTTCGTGAGGTATGCCGCGGGAGGGGTGACGGCGTGGCTGATGGTCCAGACCGTCATCAACATCGGCGCGGTGCTGGGCCTGCTGCCCATCGCCGGGGTGCCTCTTCCGCTGTTCTCCTACGGGGGCTCCGCCCTGCTGCCCACCATGTTCGCCGTCGGGCTGCTGATCGCCTTCGCGCGCAGCGAGCCGTCGGCCAGGGCGGCGTTGGCCGCGCGGGACCCCGGGCACAGATGGAAGACGATGAGACGGCGCCGCGTCGCGGCACCGTCCGGAGAGCGGTGAAATTCGGTGCATGTTGTCGTCGCCGGCGGGGGGACCGCCGGCCACATCGAGCCGGCGCTCGCCCTCGCGGACGCCCTTCGCAGGCGCGATCCCACCGTGGGCATCACAGCCCTCGGCACGGAGCGCGGCCTGGAGACCCGCCTGGTGCCCGAGCGGGGCTACGAGCTCGGCCTGATCCCGGCCGTTCCGCTGCCGCGTAAACCGACCCCCGAGCTCTTCACCGTGCCGGGTAGGCTGCGCGGCACGGTGAAGGCGGCCGAGGAGATCCTGGAGCGCACCAAGGCCGACTGCCTGGTCGGCTTCGGCGGCTACGTGGCCATGCCCGGCTACCTCGCGGCCAAGCGGCTGCGGGTGCCGATCGTGGTGCACGAGGCCAACGCGCGCCCCGGGCTGGCGAACCGGATCGGCGCCCGCTACACGCGCTTCGTCGCCGTCTCGACGCCCGACAGCAAGCTGCGCAACGCCCGGTACCTCGGCATTCCGCTGCGCCGCTCGATCGCCACCCTCGACCGGGCCCGCGCCCGGCACGAGGCCCGCGCCTTCTTCGGCCTCGACGCCAACCTGCCCACCCTGCTCGTCTCCGGCGGTTCGCAGGGCGCGCGCCGGTTGAACGAGGTCATCGCCAGCGTGGTGCCGGTGCTCCAGCAGTCCGGGGTGCAGGTGCTGCACGCGGTCGGCCCGAAGAACGAACTGCCCCAGGTCGACACGATGCCGGGAATGCCCCCCTACATCCCGCTATCGTATGTGGACCGCATGGACCTCGCGTACGCCGCGGCCGACATGATGCTCTGCCGCGCCGGCGCGATGACCGTCGCCGAACTGTCGGCGGTCGGGCTGCCCGCCGCCTATGTGCCGCTGCCCATCGGCAACGGCGAACAGCGGCTCAACGCCCAGCCGCTGGTGAAGGCCGGCGGTGGCCTGCTGGTCGACGACGCCGAGCTGACGGTGGAGTGGGTCAGGGGCAACGTCCTGCCGGTGCTGACCGATCCCGGCCGGCTGCTCGCGATGTCGCGGGCCGCGGCCGAGTTCGGTCGCAGGGACGCCGACGACCTGCTGGTCGGGATGGTGTACGAGGCGATCGCGGCGCGCCGGGCCTAGCCCGGTCGGCGCGGGAACGGGGAGACGAGAGCGTGGCCGAGGCGACCACCGCCCAGCGTGAAGCGGACCGACGGCGGTCGGAACCCGGCCCGCCCTCGTCCCGGCCGCCGCGCCGCCGCCGCTGGCTGCCGGGCCGTCGCCTCGCCGTCGTGCTCGCGGTGCTCGCGGCCGCCCTCGGCGGCTTCGGCGGCTGGGCGCTCTACGGCTCCGACTGGCTGCGGATCGAGCACGTCTCGGTGCGCTGGCGGGACGACGGGCCGCGGAACCTGACGCGGGACCAGGTGCTGGAGGCGGCGGGCGTGCCGCTCGACTCCCCGATGATCTCGCTGGACAAGGACGCCATCCGGCGCCGGCTGCTCGACCGGCTGCCGAGGCTGGAGTCGGTCGAGGTGGTCCGCGCCTGGCCGCACGGGGTGGGCCTGCGGCTGACCGAGCGGGAGGCGGAGGCGCTGATCCCCGTCGGTGACCGCTATCTCGAGGTGGACGAGGACGGCGTCCGGTTCGGCGAGGTCGCCGAACCGATCGACGGGGTGCCGCTGCTCGAACTCGACCTCGACGAGGGGCCCGGGCTGCGCCGGTTCGGCGAGGACGGGATCCGTCGCGAGGCGGTGGCCGTGGCGCTCTCGCTGCCCGACGCGGTGCGCGAGGACCTCAGAACCATCAGGGCCTCCTCCTTCGACTCCATCACCCTGGAGTTGACCGGGGACCGCACCGTCGTCTGGGGCAGTTCCGAGCAGCCGGAGGCCAAGGCGGAAGCACTCGCGGCGGTGATGGAAGCGGCCGGCGACGCACGGCACTTCGACGTCAGCGCCCCCACCGTGCCGGCGGCCTCGAATGGTTGACGAGGCGTCGGAAACGCGCGGGGGTCAGGGCCATCGCCGCAGGCCAACACCCTGGTTGGCGATGCCGGAGCGTGATCACATAGGGTGAAAAGAAAAACAGGAGGTTCGGCGTGTTCGTTGAACGCGTACCACTTGTCGACTTAGTGTCCGTTCCTAGGATTCCCGGGAACGACAAGCACGGGTAACCCTAAACTGAAGCGTTAGGGTTCGGGGCGGTCATCCCTACCGTCCCCACAGGCATCAGTCGGCGCACTGCGGCTCACGCGGAGCGGCGACACGTAAATCGAGGCGAGAGGCCTTCGACGTGGCAGCACCGCAGAACTACCTCGCAGTCATCAAGGTCGTCGGCATCGGCGGCGGTGGCGTGAACGCCATCAACCGGATGATCGAGGTCGGTCTCAAGGGCGTCGAGTTCATCGCGATCAACACCGATGCGCAGGCGCTGCTGATGAGCGACGCCGACGTCAAGCTCGATGTCGGTCGGGAGCTCACCCGCGGCCTCGGCGCGGGTGCCAACCCCGACGTGGGCCGCAAGGCTGCCGAGGACCACCGCGAGGAGATCGAGGAGGTCCTCAAGGGGGCCGACATGGTCTTCGTCACCGCGGGCGAGGGCGGCGGCACCGGCACCGGCGGCGCTCCGGTCGTGGCGAACATCGCTCGGTCCCTGGGCGCGTTGACCATCGGCGTGGTCACCCGCCCGTTCACCTTCGAGGGCCGACGCCGGGCGAACCAGGCGGAGGACGGCATCGCCAGCCTGCGCGACGAGGTCGACACCCTGATCGTCATCCCCAACGACCGGCTGCTGTCCATCTCGGACCGCCAGGTCAGCGTCCTCGACGCCTTCAAGTCCGCGGACCAGGTGCTCCTCTCCGGCGTCCAGGGCATCACCGACCTCATCACCACCCCCGGTCTGATCAACCTCGACTTCGCCGACGTCAAGTCCGTGATGTCGGAGGCCGGTTCCGCCCTGATGGGCATCGGCTCGGCCCGCGGCGACGACCGCGCGGTGGCCGCCGCCGAGATGGCCATCTCCTCCCCGCTGCTCGAGGCATCCATCGACGGCGCCCGCGGCGTGCTCCTCTCCATCTCCGGCGGCTCCGACCTCGGCCTCTTCGAGATCAACGAGGCCGCCCAGCTGGTCAGCGAGGCCGCGCACCCGGAGGCCAACATCATCTTCGGCGCGGTCATCGACGACGCCCTCGGCGACGAGGTGCGGGTCACGGTGATCGCGGCCGGCTTCGACGGCGGCCAGCCGCCCGCCCGCAGCAGGGACCGGGTGCTCGGCTCGTACGGTTCCAAGGAGGAGAGCGGCTCGTCCTCGCTCGGCCAGGAGCGGACCGCGCCCGAACCGGAGCCGGAGCGGCTCTCGTTCGGCGGCCTCGGCACCCTGCCCTCCCGGGACCCGGGCCCGCTCGGCGACCGGGACTCCTCGCCGGTCGGCGGCGTCGAGCCGGCGGCGGAGCCCGTTCGCGAGGCGCCGAAGAGCGCCCCGCAGGTGCCCTCGGCCCGCCCGTACGACGGCGGCCAGGTCGAGGAGCTCGACGTCCCCGACTTCCTGAAGTGACCGACAGTGTCGACGGTGGTTCATCGGAACCGCCATGTGAGCCCGACGTGATGGACCCGTGATAGATCGACAGAACACGGACAGCGGCGCCCACTTCGCCTTCACCGACCGGTGGGGCGGGGTGAGCGCCGCTCCGTATGACACGCTCAACCTCGGCGGCGCGGTCGGCGACGACCCGGCGGCCGTGCTGGCCAACCGGGAGCTCGCGGCGAAGGAGCTCGGCCTCGACCCGGCCGGGGTGCGCTGGATGCGACAGGTGCACGGCCGTGCCGTGGCGGTGGCCGACCAGCCGTGGCCGGCCGGCGAACCGCCCGAGGCCGACGGGATGGTCACCGCGCGCCGGGGTCTCGCGCTCGCCGTGCTGACCGCCGACTGCACCCCGGTGCTGCTCGCCGACCCGGAGGCGGGGATCGTGGGCGCGGCGCACGCCGGACGCCCGGGGCTGCTGGCCGGTGTGGTGCCGGCGACCGTCGAGGAGATGTGCCGACTCGGGGCGCGTCCCGAGCGGATCCTCGCCCGGACGGGCCCCACCGTCTGCGGCCTCTGCTACGAGGTGCCGGCGGAGATGCGGGAGGCCGCCGAGTTGGCGGTGCCGGGCAGCGGGGCGACGACCCGCGAGGGCACCCCGGCGATCGACATCCCGGCGGGGGTGCGGCGGCAGCTCGCCGACCTCGGCGTCGAGGACGTCGTCCGCTCACCGGTCTGCACCCGGGAGTCGGCCGACCACTACTCCTACCGCCGCGAGCGGACCACCGGCCGGCAGGCCAGCTACGTCTGGATCGCCCCGTGAGTGGTGAGCGCGAACCGGGCGAAGCGCCCACGTCCCACAATGCGCGGCGCGTGCGCCCGGCGCGCGAGATCGAGTTGGCCACCGGCCTCGCCCGGGTGGAGGAGCGCATCGCCCGCGCCTGTGACGCGGCGGGGCGCAGCCGGGACGACGTGACCCTGATCGTCGTCACCAAGACCTATCCCGCCGAGGACGTCAGGCTGCTCGCCGGGCTCGGCGTGCGGGACTTCGCGGAGAACAAGGACCAGGAGGCGGCCGCCAAGGCGGCGGCGCTCGCGGATCTTCCCCTCACCTGGCACTTCGTGGGGCAGTTGCAAACGAACAAGGCGCGTTCCGTGACCGGTTACGCGGATTTCGTGCACTCGGTGGATCGCGCGCGCCTGGTGGACGCGCTCTCGCGCGCCGTCGCGCAACGGGAGCGCGCCCCGCTCAGCTGTTTGATCCAGGTCGCCCTGGAGAAGGAATCCGGCCAGGGCGCCGGCCGGGGCGGCGTTGACCCCGGCGGGGTCCTCGAGTTGGCGGCCGCGCTGTCGGCCGCGCCCGGGCTGCGCCTGGCCGGGCTGATGACGGTGGCGCCGCTCGCCGGCGCGTACGCGGGGTCGCCCGGTGCCGCGTTCGAGCGGCTGATGGAGTTGGCGAGGGACCTGCGTGAGGTCGATCCTGCTGCGAACATGGTCTCGGCGGGGATGAGCGCGGACCTGGAGGAGGCGATCGTCGCCGGGGCGACACACGTGCGTGTAGGCAGCGCGGTACTCGGAGTCCGCCCTGCCCTCGGGTAACGTCGCCAAGCAAAGGACCACAGCCGAAAATATGGTCATTCCCGAAGCATTCGGGCAGGTTACGTGGATCCAGGGCCCCGGAGGTTCGGAGCCGATCCACCACAGAGCGGAGGACGCAGTCGATGGCTGGCGCGATGCGCAAGATGGCGGTCTACCTCGGCCTCGTGGAGGACGACGGCTATGACCGCCCGGGGTACGGCCCCGATGACGAGTTCGAGCCCGAGCCCGAGCCGGAGCGGCCACGGCGTCAGGAGACGCACGAACCGCCGCGCAGGGAGCGGGCCGAGGAGCCGGTGCGGGTGGTCCACCCGCCGGCCCAGCGCGAGACGGAGCCAACACCCGCTCCGATTCTGGCGGAAAGCAGACGACCCGGGAGGATCGCTCCCGTGTCATCCATCACATCAGAACGACAGAACGTGGAGAAGAGCGCACCGGTGATCATGCCCAAGGTCGTGTCAGAGCGGGAGCCGTACCGGATCACCACGCTCCACCCCAGGACGTACAACGAAGCCCGTACTATCGGGGAACACTTCCGCGAGGGGACCCCGGTGATCATGAATCTGACCGAGATGGATGACACGGACGCAAAGCGACTTGTCGACTTTGCGGCTGGTCTCGTCTTCGGTCTCCATGGCAGCATCGAGCGGGTGACGCAGAAGGTGTTCCTGCTGTCGCCTGCTAACGTCGACGTAACGGCGGAGGACAAGGCCCGCATCGCGGAGGGCGGGTTCTTCAACCAGAGCTGACGACAGCAGTACCGGAAGCGCGAGTTCCGGCCGAGCGGCCGGGGCATGAGAACAGGGGAGAGGGACAGGCAGGATGGGCATCGTTCAACAGGTGATCCTGATTGCCTTGTACTGCTTGCTCGGCCTGCTGCTCTTCCGTTTGGTGATGGACTACGTCTTCATGTTCGCGCGCTCCTGGCACCCCGGCAAGGCCATGGTGGTCGCCCTGGAGGCCACCTACACTGTCACCGATCCGCCGCTGAAGGCGCTACGGAAGGTCATCCCTCCCCTGAGGTTCGGTGGGGTGGCGCTTGATCTGTCGTTCTTCGTACTCATGATCATCGTCTACATCCTGATCAGCGTCGTGGGCGGGCTGTGAACGAGTACGGTCTTGCCGATATGCCGACGAATCACGTTGAGGTGAAGAGATGCCGTTGACCCCCGAGGACGTGCGGAACAAGCAGTTCACAACCGTCCGTCTGCGAGAAGGCTACGACGAGGACGAGGTCGATGCCTTCCTCGACGAGGTCGAGGCAGAGCTGACCAGGCTGCTGAGGGAGAACGAGGACCTTCGCGCCAAGCTGGCCGCGGCCACCCGGGCGGCAGCCCAGAACCAGCAGAACATGCGTAAACCCGAGCAGCAGGACCGTCCTGGCGGGCCCATGCCCGCCATATCTGGACCGCAGGGCGGCCCGCAGACCCAGCAGATGGGCGGCCCTCCACAGCTGCCCGCGGGTCCCGGGGGTCCTGGTGGGCCTGGCGGTCCGGGGCAGATGGGCCAGGGTGGTCCCATGGGTCCCGGTGGTCCGGGGCAGATGGGCCAGGGCGGCCCGATGGGTCCCGGTGGTCCGGGGCAGATGGGCCAGGGCGGTCCCATGGGTCCTGGCGGTCCCGTGCCGATGGGCCAGGGTGGTCCCATGGGTCAGGGCATGGGCCAGGGCGGCCCGATGGGTCCCGGCGGCCACGGCATGGGTGGGCCCGGCATGGGCAACCCGGGTCTCGGCGGCCCGCCGCAGATGCAGCAGCCCGGTGGCAACGAGAGTGCCGCCCGCGTGCTGTCGCTCGCGCAGCAGACGGCCGACCAGGCCATCGCCGAGGCGCGTTCCGAGGCCAACAAGATCGTCGGTGAGGCGCGCAGCCGCGCCGAGGGTCTGGAGCGGGACGCCCGCGCCAAGGCGGACGCGCTCGAGCGGGACGCCCAGGAGAAGCACCGCGTCGCGATGGGCTCCCTCGAGTCGGCGCGCGCCACCCTGGAGCGCAAGGTCGAGGACCTGCGTGGCTTCGAGCGCGAGTACCGCACCCGGCTGAAGTCCTACCTGGAGAGCCAGCTGCGCCAGTTGGAGAGCCAGTCCGACGACTCGCTCGCCCCGCCGCGCACGCCGTCCCCGTCCGCGCCCTCCCTGCCGCCCTCGCCGTCGCCCTCGCTGGCCTCCGCCGGCGCGCCGACGGGCCCGGGGCCGATGGGTGGTCAGCAGTCCATGGGCGGTCAGCCGATGTCCGGCCTCGCGCCGCACGGCGGGCACCCGGGCCACGTGGGCCAGGGCGGTCCCGGCTCCTACGGCGGGCAGCAGCAGATGTCGCCGGCCATGACCCAGCCGATGGCACCGGTCAGGCCGCAGGGCCCGCAGCCGATGCAGCAGGCGCCGTCCCCGATGCGCGGATTCCTCATCGACGAGGACGACAACTGACGCGTCGCACGCGCGCCGGCGCATAGGGCGCACGAACAGGGGCGGGGCCCGGATCGTCGATCCGGGCCCCGCCCCTTTCGCCGTGCGTCAGTTCTTCCTGAGCCGGAAGGAGCCGCCCAGGGCCTCGTCGCCGAACGGGGCGCCGAAGCTCTCGTCGCCCTCGCCCTCCGCGAAGTCGGTGGCCAGCACCTCGCTGCTGATCAGCGCCTGGTGGTCGGCCAACGCCCGGGTGAGCTCCGGGTCCTCGGTCGTCCAGCGCACCGCGATCCGGTCCACCACGTCGAGGCCGCTGTTCTTCCTGGCCTCCTGGACCAGCCGGATCACGTCCCGCGCCAGGCCGGCCCGGCGCAGCTCGGGGGTGATCTCCAGGTCGAGGGCGACCGTGGCGCCCGCGTCCGAGGCCACCGACCAGCCCTCGCGCGGGGTTTCGGTGATGATGACCTCCTCGGGGCTGAGCGGCACCTGCTCGCCATCGACCTCGACGAAGGCCGTGCCGGCGCGCAGCGCGGCCGAGAGCTCGGCCGCGTCCGCCTCGGCGATGGCCCTGGCCACCGGCTGGGTGCCCTTGCCGAAGCGGCGGCCCAGCGCCCGGAAGTTCGCCTTGGCCGTGGTGTCGACGAGGGAGTCGCCCATGTCGGAGAGCGCGGCGAGGCCCGCCACGTTGAGCTCCTCGGCGATCTGCTCGCGCAGGTCGTCCCCGAGCAGTTCGAAGCCCTGAGCGGCGACCAGCGCCCGGGAGAGCGGCTGGCGGGTCTTCACGCCCGACTCGGCGCGGGTGGCCCGGCCGAGCTCGACGAGGCGCCGCACCAGCAGCATGTCGCTGGACAGGTCGGGGTCGACCAGCGCCGGGTCGGCCTCCGGCCAGTCGGTCAGGTGCACCGAGTCGGCGGCGCCCGGGGTCACCGGCACCACCAGGTCCTGCCAGACCCGCTCGGTGATGAACGGCACCAGGGGGGCCATCAACCGGGTCACGGTCTCCAGCACCTCGTGCAGGGTGCGCAGCGCGGCCGGCTCGGCCTGCCAGAAGCGGCGGCGCGAGCGCCGCACGTACCAGTTGGACAGGTCGTCGACGAAGGTGGAGATCAGCTTGCCCGTGCGCTGGGTGTCGTAGCTCTCCAGGGCCTTGGTGACGGCCTCGACCAGCGCGTTGAGCTCGCTGAGCAGCCAGCGGTCGAGCAGCGGCCGGTCGGCGGGGGCCGGGTCCGAGTCGCTGGGCGCCCAGCCGCCGGTGCGGGCGTACAGGGCCTGGAAGGCCACGGTGTTCCAGTAGGTCAGCAGGGTCTTGCGGACCACCTCCTGGATGGTGCCGTGCCCGACCCGGCGGGCGGACCAGGGCGAGCCGCTGGCCGCCATGAACCAGCGGACCGCGTCCGCGCCGTGCCGCTCCATCAGCGGGATGGGCTCCAGGATGTTGCCCAGGTGCTTGGACATCTTGCGGCCGTCCTCGGCGAGGATGTGGCCGAGGCAGACCACGTTCTCGTAGGAGGAGCGGTCGAAGACCAGGGTGCCGACGGCCATCATCGTGTAGAACCAGCCGCGGGTCTGGTCGATGGCCTCACAGATGTACTGGGCCGGGTACTGGCGCTCGAACTCCTCGCGGTTGCGGTGCGGGTACCCCCACTGGGCGAAGGGCATGGAGCCCGAGTCGTACCAGGCGTCGATGACCTCGGGGACCCGGGTGGCGGTCAGCGAGCAGCCCTCGGCCGGGCAGCCGAAGGTGACCTCGTCGATGAACGGCCGGTGCGGGTCGAGGCCCGACTGGTCGGCGCCGGTCAGCTCACTCAGCTCGGCCAGCGAGCCCACGCAGGTCAGGTGGTCCTCCGCGCAGCGCCAGATGGGCAGCGGGGTGCCCCAGTAGCGGTTGCGGGAGAGCGCCCAGTCCACGTTGTTGTTGAGCCACTCGCCGTACCGGCCGTGCTTGACGGAGTCGGGGAACCAGTTGGTCGCCTCGTTCTCCCGCAGCAGGGCCTCCTTGACCCGGGTGGTGCGGATGTACCAGGACGGCTGTGCGTAGTAGAGCAGCGGGGTGTGGCAGCGCCAGCAGTGCGGGTAGCTGTGCTCGTAGGCGACGTGCCGGAAGAGCAGGCCGCGCTCGGCCAGGTCGGCCACCAGCGCCTCGTCGGCCTTCTTGAAGAACTGGCCGCCGACCAGCGGCAGCTCCGCCTCGAACGTGCCGTCGGTGCGGACCGGGTTGACCATCGGCAGCCCGTAGCCGCGGCAGGTCAGCAGGTCGTCCTCGCCGAAGGCCGGGGCCTGGTGGACCAGACCCGTGCCGTCCTCGGTGGTGACGTAGTCGGCGAGCACCACGAAGTGGGCCTCGGTGTCGCCGAAGTCGACCAGCTCGAAGGGGCGCTGGTAGGCCCAGCGCTCCATCTCGCGGCCGGTGAAGGTCTGCCCGGTGGCCGACCAGCCCTCGCCCAGCGCCTTGTCGAGCAGGGCCTCGGCGACCACGAGGCGGTCGGTGCCGTCGGTCGCGACGGCGTAGGTGACGTCGGGGTTGACGGCGACCGCCGTGTTGGAGACCAGGGTCCAGGGTGTGGTGGTCCACACGAGCAGCGCGGCCTTGTCGGCCAGCGGCCCGGAGCGCAGCGGCAGCCGGACGTAGACCGAGGGGTCGACGACCGTCTCGTAGCCCTGGGCCAGCTCGTGGTCGGAGAGGCCGGTCTCGCAGCGCGGGCACCAGGGGGCGACCCGGTGGTCCTGCCCGAGCAGGCCCTTGTCGAAGATCTGCTTCAGCGACCACCACACGGACTCGATGTACTCCGGGTCCATGGTGCGGTAGGCCTCGTCCAGGTCGACCCAGTACCCCATGCGCCGGGTCAGCTCGGCGAAGGCGTCGGTGTGCCGGGTGACGGACTCACGGCACCTGGCGTTGAACTCCGCGATGCCGTACGCCTCGATGTCCGGCTTGCCGCTGAAGCCGAGCTCCTTCTCGACGGCCAGCTCGACCGGCAGGCCGTGGCAGTCCCAGCCGGCCTTGCGGGGGACGTGGTAGCCGCGCATGGTGCGGAAGCGGGGGAACACGTCCTTGAAGACGCGGGCCTCGATGTGGTGGGCGCCCGGCATGCCGTTGGCCGTGGGTGGGCCCTCGAAGAGCACCCACTCGGGGCGGCCCTTGGACTGGTCGAGGCTGCGGGCGAAGGTCTGGTTCCGCTGCCAGAGGTCGAGCACCTCGTGCTCGAGCGCTGGCAGGTCGACCTGGGCCGGTACGTGGCGGTACTGCGTCATCGGTCCTCCGGCGGACACACACTCTGCGTTCTCCGTCGGAGGGACGAGAGCGAGCGCTCCCGCGGTACCACCCTCCTTGGCCGGGCCCGCCTCTGCTGGCGGTGACCTCGGCCCACTCATTGGGCCGCGACTGCCGGGTCTACTCGCCGTGACCGGCCGAAACCGGGGGCTTTCTTCCGACGACTCGGGGGTGATCTTCACGCCGCGCACGCCCCTGGGCTCACACCGTCCCCAGGTCGCTCACGGCTGCCGGCCGACGCTACTCGTCCCCTTCAACGCCTGTCGCTTCGGCCAGTGTACGGGGCGCGGCCGGGGCGCGACGACCGGTTATCCCGGGGCCGGGCGGGGCACAACGCTTGGAGACCGGCGCGCCCTCGTTGCCGCGCGCGGGGAGTCGATTTATCGTTCCGGTCACGATTCGCGAGCAAGATCACACTATGTGAAGGGGCCGCCGCCATGGTGGCAGCGAAGAAGACCACACAGCAGGCGACGGCGGAGCAGGACGACGAGCGGCGGGCGGGGGCCGCCAAGAAGGCCACGAGCGGCAGGCGCGCGGCGAAGAAGGCCGCCGGGGCCGAGCCCGCCGCGGGCGAGCGAACCACCGGCACCACCAGTACCACCAGCAGCAGCAAGCGCACCACGACCGCCAAGCGCACGACGGCAGGGAAGACGGGAGCCAAGAAGGTGGCAGCGAAGAAGAGCACCACGAAGGACGCCCCGGTGGACACGGTGGACGGCGGCGCGGCGGTGCCCCAGGCCCGCGTCTCGGCCACCGCCGCGCCCGGTGACCTCGCGGTGCGCAGCGGCGAGGACCCCTGGACCCCGGAGGAGGTGGCCGAGGCCCGCGGCGAGCTCGCCGCCGACGCCGAGCGGCTGCGTGCCGAGATCGCCGCCGCGGAGGCCGCCCTGACCGGCCTGATGCGGGACTCCGGCGACGGCGCGGGCGACGACCAGGCGGACACCGGCACCATGAACGTCACCCGCGAGCACGAGATGGCCCTGGCCACCAACGCCCGCGAGATGCTGTACCAGACGGAGCGGGCGCTGCAGCGCATCGACGCCGGCACCTACGGCCTGTGCGAGAACTGCGGGCGGCCGATCGGCAAGGCCAGGATGCAGGCGTTCCCGAGGGCCACTCTGTGCGTGGACTGCAAGCAGAAGCAGGAGCGGCGGTTCTAGCGGACCCAGCGGATCGACTCAGGCTGACGTTTGTCGCACTGGAGTGTCGTACCCTCATTCCCGTGAGCGAGGCGGAGCGGATCATCGAGACACCGGACGAGCGCCCCACGGCCGAGGAGCCGGGCGAACCGGGTGAATCGGCCGAGGTGGAGTCGGTCGAGGAGGACGAGGGGGCCGAGGGTGTCCCGGCCGACCGGGGCCGGCGGCGGATCGCCGTGGTCGCCTGCGTGGCGGCCTTCGCCTACGCCCTCGACCTGATCACCAAGATCCTCGCGGTGGAGTACCTGGAGAACCCCACGCCGCCCAGGAGCATCGACGTCATCGGCGACTGGCTCCGCTTCGAGGCCGTCCGCAACGCCGGCGCGGCCTTCGGCATCGGCTCCGCCTTCACCATCGTCTTCACCTGCATCGCGGCCGCCGTCATCGTGGTGATCATCCGGCTCGCCCGCCGGCTGTACAGCACCCCCTGGGCCATCGCGCTCGGGCTGCTGCTCGGCGGCGCCCTCGGCAACCTCACCGACCGGATCTTCCGGTCGCCCGGCGCGCTCCAGGGGCACGTCGTCGACTTCATCGCGCCGCGGAACTTCGCGGTGTTCAACCTGGCCGACTCCGCCATCGTCTGCGGCGGCTTCCTGATCGTGCTGCTCTCCTTCCGCGGCCTCGATCCGGACGGCTCCGTGCACCGGGACTGACCCGCCGTCCGGCATACTCGATCAGGTGAGCACGCTTCCCGAAACCCCCGAGATCCGCGCACTGCCCGTACCGGAGGGCCTTGAGGGGGAGCGCGTCGACGCCGCCCTCGCCCGCATGCTGGGCTTCTCAAGGACCAAGGCGGCCGAACTGGCCGCCGCGGGCAAGGTCAGACTGGACGGTGCGGAGGTCGGCAAGTCGGAGCGGGTGACCGGCGGTTCCTGGATCGAGGTCGAGATGCCCCCGCCGCCCACGCCGATCCGGGTGGTGGCCGAGCCGGTCGAGGGCATGGTGATCGTGCACGACGACGACGACCTCGTGGTCGTCGACAAGCCGGTCGGCGTCGCCGCCCACCCGAGCCCGGGCTGGAGCGGCCCCACCGTCATCGGCGGCCTGGCCGCCGCCGGCTACCGCATCGCGACCTCGGGCGCCGCCGAGCGGCAGGGCATCGTGCACCGGCTCGACGTCGGCACCTCGGGGCTGATGGCGGTCGCCAAGTCGGAGCGCGCCTACTCGCTGCTCAAGCAGCAGTTCCGGGACCGCACCGTCGACAAGCGGTACCACGCGCTGGTCCAGGGCCACCCCGACCCGCTCAGCGGCACCATCGACGCGCCCATCGGCCGCCACCCGCAGCACGACTACAAGTGGGCTGTCACCGCCGACGGCAAGCCGGCCGTCACCCACTACGACCTGATCGAGGCGTTCCGCGCCGCCAGCCTGCTCGACATCAAGCTGGAGACCGGCCGCACCCACCAGATCCGGGTGCACATGGCGGCGCACCGCCACCCCTGCGTCGGGGACCTCACCTACGGCGCCGACCCGACGCTGGCCCGCCGCCTCAAGCTGGGCCGGCAGTGGCTGCACGCCGTGCGGCTCGGCTTCACCCACCCCGCCGACGGGCAGTGGGCGGAGTTCACCAGCGACTACCCCGAGGACCTGCGGTTCGCGCTCGAGGCGCTGCGGGCGGAGAGCGCCTAGCGGAGGGAGCTGTCATGGGCCAGCTCACCCTGCTCTTCGTGCTGGGCCTCGGCGCCGTGCTGACCGTGCCGCTCGGCGACCGGTGGGCGGTGCCGCCGCCGGTGCTGATGACGCTGCTCGGCGGGGTGCTCGCCATCCTGCCGTTCGTGCCGGCGATCGAGTTCCCGCCCGAGCTGATCCTGCCGCTGGTGCTGCCCCCGCTGCTCTACGCGGCGGCCCAGCGCACCTCCTGGCGGCAGTTCCTCGCCAACGTCAGACCGATCCTGCTGCTCGCGGTCGCGCTGGTCTTCGTCACCACCGCGGCCGTGGCCGCCGTGGCGCAGCTGGTGGTGCCCGGTCTGCCGCTGGCTCCGGCGATCGCGCTCGGCGCGCTGGTCGCCCCGCCCGACCCGGTCGCCGCCACGGCGGTGGCCGGCCGGATCGGGCTGCCCCGCCGGATGGTGTCCATCCTGGAGGGCGAGGGCCTGTTCAACGACGTCACCGCCATCACCCTGTACCACGTGGCCGTCGCGGCGGCCGTGAGCGGCTCGTTCTCCGCCCTCGGCGCCGGCGCCGAGCTGGTGCTGTCGGCCGTGGTGGCGATCGTCGTCGGCCTGGTGCTGGGCTGGGCCACGGCCAGGCTGCTCGACCTGCTGGGGGACGCCACCCTGCGCACCGGGCTCAGCGTGCTCGTGCCCTTCGCCTCCTACACCCTCGCCGAGGAGCTGCGCGGCTCGGGGGTGCTCGCCGTGCTGGTGTGCGCGCTCTTCCTCGCCGACTGGGCCGCCGACCCCGACGACGTCTCGGGGCGGATCACCGGCCGGAGCTTCTGGGCCGTGATCGACACCCTGGTCACGGGCATCGCCTTCGGGCTGATCGGCCTGGAGCTCAGCGTGGTCTTCGGCACCGTCACCGACCGCTGGCGGGAGCTGCTGCCGGCCGCCGCGCTCGTGCTGGCGACGCTGGTCGTGGTCAGGCTGCTCTGGCTGCTCCCCGCCGCCTGGGTGGCCAGGCGGCTGCACCGGCCCGACTACGTCGAGGAGATCCCGCTCACCTGGCGCGAGACCATGGTCATATGGTGGGCCGGGATCCGCGGGGTGGTGACCGTGGCGCTGGTCCTCGCGCTGCCGTTCGAGGTGGACGGCGGCGGCGACTTCCCCGAGCGGGACGCCATCGTCTTCGTGGCCTTCGCCGCGGTCATCGGCACCCTGCTGATCCAGGGGCTCACCCTGCCCTGGCTGGCCGGCCGGCTCGGCGTCGAGGCCGACACATCGGCCGAGGAGCGCCTGGAGCACGAGCTCGCGGTGCGCGCCGCCAAGGCGGCCAAGCAGCGGCTGCGGGAGATCGAGTCACGCCCCGACGTGCCCGAGGAGCTGATCGACGCGCTCGCCAAGCGGGCGTACGACATCGGCGCCCGGATCTCCCCGCGGGTGGCCCAGGAGGAGCGCCGGGAGAGCGTGCGGGCGAGGGTCCACCGGCTGCGGCAGCTGCACAGCCTCTACGGCGAGCTGCTGTCCGCGGCCCGCCACGAGGTGCTCGAGGCACGCCGCGAGCCGGGCGCCGACCCCGAGGTGGTGGACCGGGTGCTGCGCGAGCTCGACCAGCGCAGCCTGCCGCACCACGGTGGTCTCTAGCCCGTCGCCCCGTCGATCGGGTCGGACCCGGCCGCGGCCGGTCAGCGCCCCTCGTCGAGGGTGGCGGCCTCGTAACGGACGTGGAAGTGGTGCTGGCCGCTCAGCACCGCGACCGGCTCCTGACCCGGCAGCTCCACGACGCCGTCGGCGCCGGTGGGCAGCACGACCGTCACCCGCAACTCGTCCCCGACCAGCCGCCACTCGATCGAGGTGAGCCCGTACGGCGTCTCGTGCCGAGCCCCGGCGTGCGTGAACCCGCGGCGCGGCCGCGGGCGGAACAGGACGCTGCGGTACCCGGGCGCGGTGGCCCGCATCCCGGCCACCACCCGGTGCAGCCAGTCGGCGACGGAGCCCAGGGCGTAGTGGTTGAACGAGGTCATCGTGCCGGGGTTCACGGTGCCGTCCGGCAGCAGGCTGTCCCACCGCTCCCAGACGGTGGTGGCGCCCTGCCGGACCGCGTACAGCCAGGAGGGGCACTCCTCCTCGAGCAGCAGGTCGTAGGCGGTGTCGACGGCGCCCACCTCCGTCAGCGCGTCGCAGATGATGTTGGTGCCCGCGAAGCCCGTGGCGACCCGGTTGCGCGCCTCGGCGACCAGCTCGACGAGGCGCCGGCCCGCCGCCCCACGGCGGTCCTCGTCCGGTATCAGCCCGAACACGATGGCCAGGGCGTAGGCCGTCTGCGAGTCACTGGTCATGCGGCCGTCGGGCCGCACGTACGTGCTCGCGAACGCGTCCCGCACCCGGGCGGCCAGCGCGCCGTAGTGCTCGGCGTCGGCCCGTTCCCCCAGCACCTCCGCGATGTCCGCCAACCGCTGGGCCGAGCGCGCGAAATAGGCCGTGGCGACGAGGTACCGGTCGGTCCTCGCCGCGGCCGGGTCCTGCGGGGGCGCCGTCGGGTCCAGCCAGTCCCCTAGCTGGAAGCCCTCGTTCCACAGGTGGTCATCGCCCGCCAGCCGGTCGACCAGGTCCACCCACTTCCGCGCCGACCCGTACTGGTCCCGCAGCAGGCCCGCGTCTCCGAAGCGTTCGTACAGCACCCAGGGGGTGAGAACCGCGACGTCGCCCCACACCGCCCCCGGACGGATGGGGGTCCACCGCTCGTGTGCCGGGATGACGGGCACGTACCAGGGCACCGTGCCGTCGGGCAGCTGCTCGGCGGCCACGTCCCGCAGCCAGCCCGCCAGCATGCCGGAGACGTCGTACAGGAAGCTCGCGGTCGGCGCGAAGACCTGGATGTCGCCGGTCCAGCCGACGCGTTCGTCGCGTTGCGGGCAGTCGGTCGGGATGCTGACGAAGTTGCCGCGCATGCCCCACACGACGTTCTCGTGCAGGCGGTTGACGAGCTCGTTCGACGAGGTGAACCAGCCGGTCCGCGCCATGTCCGTGTGGAGCACGCGCGCCACGACGTCGCCGCGCCGCGCCGCCGCCTCCAGGTCCCCTGGCCAGCCGTCGATCCGCGCGTAGCGGAAGCCGTGGATGGTGAAGCGCGGTTCCCAGGTCTCCCGCGCGTCGCCGCGCACCACGTAGCGGTCCGTGGACCTGGCGCCCCGCAACGGGCGGGTGTAGATCTCGCCCTCCTGCAGCACCTCCGCGGTCCTGATGGTGATCTCGCTGCCCCGGGCTCCGGTGCCGGCCACGGTGATCCGAAGCCGACCCACGAGGTTCTGTCCGAAGTCCAGGACCAGCGCCCCGCTCGGCGTCGTCAGCACCGCGACCGGCGCGACCTCCTCCGTGCACCGCACCGGCGGGCCCTGCGGGGCCACGAGGGTGCGTGGGTCGCGTGAGCCGACGCGCACCGGCGACCAGGAGCTGTCGTCGTGGTGGGGGGAGGACCACCCGGGGGTCTCGGCGCGGGCGTCGTGGCACTCGCCGTCGTAGAGGCCCGAGTGCAGGATCGGGCCGACCGCCGCCCGCCACGTGGCGTCGGTCGCCACGGTCTGGAGTGTGCCGTCCTCGTAGCGCAGTTCGAGCTGCGCGATGAGGGAGAGGTCGGAGCCGTAGAGGTTGCGGAAGCCGCCGTTCCAGCCGAGTCGGCCCCGGTACCAGCCGTCGCCGAGCCAGGCGCCGATGGCGTTGGGGCCGGCCGTGACGAGGTCGGTGACGTCGTAGGTGTGGTAGCGCAGCCGCTGGTGGTACGGGGTCCACCCCGGGGAGAGGGTGTCGTCGCCGACCCGACGGCCGTTCAGTTCCACCTCGTAGAGCCCGTGGGCGGTGACGTAGAGGCGGGCCGAGCGGGGGCGGGCCGTGGCGTGGAACTCCCGGCGGACCCGTGCGGGGCGCCGCGTGTCCGACTCGGGGTCCTCCGGCCAGCCGCCGCCGACCGGCACCGCCGTCCAGTCGTCCGGGGAGAGCAGCCCGGCCTCGACCGTGCCGGGTTCGCTCCAGGCGCCGGGCTCGTCGTCGTGCCGGCCCCACAGCCGCACCCACACCGTGGCCGTCTCGCGTGCGGTCAGCGGTCGATCGGGCCACGGCACCAGCACCGAGTCGGGCGACTCCACGCGCCCGCTGTGCCAGACGTCCTCTCCCCGGGCGATCCGGAGCTCGTACGCGGCCTGTCGCCAGCCGGGCGGCGCGACGGTCTTCCAGGACAGTCGGGGTGTCGGTTCTCCGATACCCAGGGCTTCCCGATGGTGCTCGAAACGGGGCGGGCTGGGAACGACCATCGGGCGTCCTGTCCTTTCGCTCGACGTGGCGGAACGCAACGGTAATGGATGATGACACGTTTCAATAGCGCCTCCTCGTCTCGGCTTCTGTGTGGCATCTCACCGGGGTCGAAGGGATTGACACGTTTCAATATCGGGGAGAGGATCGAGCCCGTGAATGCGCGTCGCCCGGCGAGGAAGCCCCGCGTGGGGCGCCGTTCGGGCGGGCGCCGACGAGGTCGGGACGAGGAGGCCGGGACGTGCGAGTCGCAGTGACCGGCAGCGCGGGCACGCTGGGCGGGTCCACGGTGTCGCTGCTGTCCGAGGAGGGGCACGCCGTGTTCGGCGTCGACCTGTCGGGGCCGGCGGGCCCGGGGTTCACCCGCGTCGACCTCACGGACTACGGGCAGACGTTGGACACGTTCCACGGGGTGACGGCACGCCACCGGGGCCTGGACGCGCTCGTGCACCTCGCGGCGATCCCCGTGAACGGACTGGTGCCGGACGCGACCACCTTCCACACCAACATGACCATCTCGTTCAACGTGTTCCACGCGGCGCTGCGGGCCGGCATCCGGACGGTGGTGTACGCGTCGAGCATCACGGCGATGGGCTTCCCCTTCGACGAGCCGCCGCCCTATCTGCCCGTGGACGAGCGGGTGGTCGCGGCCTACTGCACCTACGGCCTGGTGAAGACGATGGAGGAGGGGATGGCGCGCCAGCTGGTGCGCTGGGACCCCGAACTGTCCGTCACGGCACTGCGCTTCACCAACATCGTCCGCCCGGGTGGGTACGCCGGGTTCGGGCCGCCCGGCGACCCGGGCTACCGGCGTGACCTGCTCGGCTCGTACGTCGACGTGCGCGACTGCGCGCGGGCGATCGACCTCGCGCTGCGGTCCGCTCGGCCGGGCTTCGCCGTGTACGACATCGCCGCCTCCGACACCGGCCTCTCGGTGCCGTCCGCCGAACTGGCGCGGACCTGGTTCCCCGACACGCCCGTCACCAGGCCGCTCGGCGAGTTCGAGACGCTCGTCAGCATCGACGCGGCGCGCCGGGACCTCGGCTTCGAGCCGCGTCATCTCTGGCGTGCCGAACGCTGACCCGCGCGCCGGGCCAAGCGATCCCGATCCACGGAAGGACCACAGCATGGCGGCACAACCGAGCGACGACGAGGTCGAACGCTGGGGCGTGTTCGAACGCCGGTTCTCGGCGCCGGAGCCGGAGCGCCCGCTCGACACCGTACTCACCGTGGAGTTCCGACACGGCGAGCGAGTGGTCTCCGCCCCCGGCTTCCACGACGGCGCGGGGGAGTACGTCATCCGCTTCTCGCCGGACGCCGAGGGCACCTGGAGCTACCTGACCCGCTCCGCCGAACCGGCGCTCGACGGGCACGAGGGACGCCTGAGGTGCGTGCCGCCGGCGGCGGGCAACCACGGCCCGGTCCGAGTGGCGGGGACGTACCACTTCGCCCACGCGGACGGCACGCCGTACCGGCCGGTCGGCACGACCGTGTACAACTGGCTGCACCAGCCCGAGGAGCGGTACCGGGCGACCCTGGAGGCGGTGGCGGGGGCCGGGTTCAACAAGCTGCGCTTCCTGGTGTTCCCCCAGGGCGGCGGGCACGTGGCCCACCGCCCGGACCGCTTCCCGTTCGCCCGCGACGCGGACGGCCGCTGGGACGTGGGTGCCGTCGACGTCGCTTACTTCCAGGCCCTCGACCGCGCCGTCGCCGATCTGCTGGCCACCGGGATCGAGGCCGACGTCATCCTCCTGCACCCCTACGACCAGGGCGACTACGGGCTCGACGCGCTGTCCGAGGAAGAGGACGCCGCCTATCTGCGCCACGTGGTGGCCCGGCTGTCGGCGTACCGGAACGTCTGGTGGTCGATGGCGAACGAGTACGACCAGATGGAACGCCCAGAGGACCGCTGGGACCGGGCCTTCCAGGTCGTGCGGGACCACGACGCGCACGAACGGCCGCGGTCGATCCACAACTGGATCGACATCTACGACCACAACAAGCCGTGGGTGACGCACGTCTCCCTGCAGAACGGCTTCGCGGTCGCCGACTTCGGGCGGGCACTGCTCTACCGGGACGTGTACCGCAAGCCGATCGTCCTCGACGAGATCAAGTACGAGGGCGACATCCCGGAGCGCTGGGGACACCTGTCAGGGCCCGAGCTGGTGCACCGCTTCTGGGTCGCCACCGTCAGCGGCACCTACGCCAGCCACGGCGAGAGCTTCCTGACCGAAAGCGGCAGCCTCTCGATCGTCGAGGGCGGCGCCTTCCGGGGCGAGAGCCCGCCCCGGCTGGCCTTCCTGCGCCGGATCCTGGAGGAGGTCCGGGGAGTGGGCCTCGACCCGATCGACAAGTGGGACGACACCACCCACACCGCCGGGGTCCCCAGGGTGGAGTACCTGCGCTACCTGGGCCCCTCGGCGCCGGCCCGCTGGCGGTTCGCCCTGCCCCAGGGGGTGACCGGGGAGCGCCTGGTGGTGGGGGACCGGTTCGCGGTCGATGTCATCGACACCTGGGAGATGTCCGTCGAGACCGTGCCGGGCACCTTCACGCTCACGACCGTGGAGCGCAACGGGGCGAGGGCCGACGCGACGATCGAACTGCCGGCCGGCCGGCCGCTGGCCCTGCGCATCCGCCGGGTGGGCTGACGGGCACCGGACACGAGAGGGCCCGGGTGGCCGGCGTTTCCCGCCGGCCACCCGGGCCCCTTCTCCACGCCCCGCGGCGCGACCCGGTCAGCCCTTCACCGAACCGGCCACCAGGCCCTGCATGATCCGCTGGTTGAGGAACAGGTACAGCGTCAGGACTCCGCCGATGGCGATGCAGATCGCGGCGAACAGCGGACCGTAGTCCAGAGCGCCGTACTGCCCGCTGAAGTTCAACAGTCCCGCCTGGACCGTGTTCAGCTCCCGGCGGTTGGCGAAGGTGATGGCGAACAGCAGGTCGTTCCAGATCAGGAAGAACTGTACGAGCGTGACCGTCAGCACCGCGTTGCGCACCATGGGGAAGCCGATGGACACGAACGACCGCAGGACGCTCGCCCCGTCGATGGTCGAGGCCTCGAAGATCTCCCGGGGGATCGCCCGGAAGTAGGTCGCCATCATGAAGATCGTCAACGGCAGCCCGTGCGCCGTGTAGGTGATGATCAGCGGCCACAGGCTGCCGGTCAGGTCGAGGTTGAGGTAGATGGTGAACAGCGGCAGCAGGATCATCTGGCCGGGGATCATGATCCCGCCCAGCACGGCGAGCAGCACCGCGTGCCGCCCCCGCCACACCATGACCTCGAGCGCGAAGCCCGCGGCCACGCCGAGGACGATGATGAGGAGCAGGGACGGGATGGTGGCGACCAGGCTGTTCCTGATCGTCGTCGCGAGCATCCCCTGCTCCCACGCGGTCGCGTAGTTGTCCCAGCGGAACTCGGTCGGCAGCTGCCACGAGGGCGTGTTGAGGAACTCCTGGCTGGACTTGAGCGAGTTCATCACCAGCCAGAACAGCGGGTAGACCTCGACCGCGAGGAGCAGCAGGATCACCAGGACGACCGGGGCGCGCCGGAGCCTCGGCCCGAGCCGCCGGGGCCTCGATGCCCGGGGGGATGCCGGCGTCGCCACCTGCGGGCCGGGAGTGCGAGTCATGATGGACACGGGCGATCCTTCTCAGGCTGTGATGTCGCGGCGCGCCGACCGGAAGATGACGAGTGTGACGAGGAAGCACAGGATGGTCAGCAGCAGGGCGATGGTGCTGCCGTAGCCGTAGTCGCCGAAGGCGAAGGCGGTCCGGTACATGTACAGGGTGAGAGGCGTGTTGCTGGTGCCGGGGCCGCCGTTGGTCAGCGCCAGCACCGAGTCGAACACCTTGATCGTGCCGTTGATGCTGAGGATGACCGAGGACAGCAGGATCGGCAGCGACAGCGGCAGGATGATGTGCCGGAACAGGGTCCAGGCCCGCGCGCCGTCGATGCGCGCCGACTCCAGGATCTCCCCCGGTATGTCCAGCAGTCCGGCGTAGATCAGGACACCGTAGAAGCCCACCGACCGCCAGACGTCCATGATGACGATGACGAGGAACGCCGTGGTGCCGGAGCCCAGCCAGTCGACGCTGCCCAGGCCGACGTTGACCAGCAGCTCGTTGACGATCCCGTCACGCGGCGCGGACTGGAACAGCTTCTGGTAGAGCAGCGAGATCGCGACGGTCGGCACGACCACCGGGAAGAAGACCAGGGTGCGCATGATCGCCGAGGACTTGCGCAGCACGAACACGTAGAGCAGCGAGAGCGCGTAGCCGAGGGCGATCTGACCGGCGGTGACGCAGATCGCGTACTTCAGCGTGAACCAGAGCGCGTCGCGGACGTCGGGGTCCTCCGCCAGCCGCTGGAAGTTGTCGAGGCCGGTGAAGGTGAAGCCCTCGATCGCGTTGCCGGTGACGAAGGTGTAGCCGAACGACCAGATGACGGGGACCAGCATGACGAGCGTGTACACGAGCAGCGCCGGCCCGAGCAGGATGAGGATGGCGCGCCGGTCGCCGAGGACGGGTGTCACGTGTTCTCCTTGTGCGCTTCTCCGCCCGCGCGGCGTGGGTGCGGGTGGTGTGGGAGACGGGGGCGGGGGGCCGCGTCGGGGGCGTCCCCCGCTCGCGGGGGAGCGTCGCTCACGCGCGCTCCTTCGACGAGGGGCCGTCGGGCGAGGGCACACGACGCCGGGGCGTGCGCCCTCGCGTGCGGAGACCGCGGGCCACGTCAGTCGGTGTCGAGGTCGGTCTGCAGCGTCGACATGAAGTCCTCGGGGCTCAGCTGCCCGTTGACCAACAGGGCCGCGTTGCTCGACGAGTCCTGTCCGGCCTTGGCGTTGAACAGGGCCTCGAACCACAGCACGGTCTCCGAGCTGTCGGCGATGCGCTGCTGCACGTCCTGCGTCAGCTCGGGGAGGTCGGGCACCGGGTTCTGAGGCTTGAAGCCGGAGATGGTCTGCTCGTCGCGCAGGGACAGCTCACCGAAGTTCTCGGTGATGCAGCGCAGCCAGTCGCCCACCTCGGGGGTGTAGGTGCGGGCGTTGAACGTCGACGGCAGGCCGACGTTGGAGGGGTACTGGTCGATGCTTCCGGCCCCGCCCTCCACCGCCGGGAACGGCATGAAGCCGACGTTGTCCAGACCGATCTGGTTCTGTTCGGGGTCGTTGATCGCGGTGAGGGCCCAGGTGCCCATGTAGAACATGGCGGCGTTGCCGGTGAGGAACTCGTTCTGGGCGCTGTCGTAGTCCAGGGAGGCGATGTTCTCGCCGAAGTAGCCCCGGGCGCCGAGGTCGGCGACGGCCGCCGCGGCCTCGACGTACTCGGGGTCGGTGAGCCTGGCGTCGCCGTCGGCCACGGCCTGGAGGGCGTCCGGGCCGAGGGAGCGGTAGAGATAGCCGGAGACCAGCCGGGTGATGGGCCAGCCCTGCTCGCCCGAGGCGGCGAAGGGCGTGATGCCCCGCGCCTCGAAGGCCGCCGCGATGTCAAGCAGTTCGTCCCAGGTCTGTGGCTCCTCGAAGCCGTTCTCGGTGAAGTACTCCCTGTTGTAGAAGATTCCCTCGATGTTGAACTGGAACGGCAGGAAGTTGAACGCTCCGCCGTAGAGGGACTCGATGGTCGATATCGCGGCCGGTTCGATCATGTCCAGGACGCCGAGCTCCTCGAGTTCCGCCTCGAAGTCGACCAGCATCCCGGCGTCCCAGAGCCGGGCTCCCTCGGCCGGCGTGCCACCCGCCGCGAACATCACCGGCAGCGCGTCCTGGCCGCCCAGCATCTGTATCTGTGCGTCGAGTTCGGCTTGCGGGATGGTGCTCACCTCGAGCGGCAGCCGCTCGTTCTGCTCGCTGCAGGCCCCGTCGGCCAGGGTCTGGAGGACCGGCTCGATGTTCCCGTTCTCGACATTGCGGAGATAGGTGAGGGACTCGGGCGTGGCGCCGCCTCCGCCACCGGTCCCGCCGCAGGCCGACAGCACCAGAGCGATGCCCGACACCCCTACGAGGGCCACCCGGCGCCCCCGGACCCCAAACGCTCTGGCCACAGCTCCTCCTCGAATTGCCGCCATGCATTGATACGTTTCAAGTGCGCGGCATGCTAGCCCCGGCCCAGGGGGGTGTCAAGGATGCTCACACGGCGCCTCGCTCACCCGGCCGGATGCCGTCTGACGTGACGAGAAGCGGTTCCGTGCGGTCGTCGGCCCGTGCCTGTGGCGAGTGCCGTCCGAGGTGTTGACATTCTCGCGCCCGCAGGTGAAACGTTTAAAGGGCAACAGGGGTTACGACCAGAAGGCTGATGATCATGGGTTGCCTCACGGCACGTCCGGACGGCGTCGAACGGCGGTCCGGACACGAGACGTTGGTGGTGCGTGCCTGGGGGCGCGGCATCCGGGTGGTGGCGGGTCTCCACGAGATCCCCCAGGGCCCGCCGGCCGCGCTCCTGGACCGGGAGGGGAGCCCGACCGTCGAGGTCACGATCGACACGGACACCGCGCGCTTCGTCCACGCCGGCGTCGAGGTGACCGTCACCGGGGCGGGCGAGGTGTCCTTCGCCCGTCCCGGCGCGGAAGAGCCGTTCCTCGCCGAGCAGGCGGCCCACTTCTGGTGGCCGGGAGCCCGGCTGTTCGCGGCCACCGGGAACGGCTACCACCGCGTCGAGCAGCGGTTCGCCGCCGCGGACGGGGAACGGTTCTACGGCCTCGGTCAGCACACCCACGGCATGTTCGACCAGAAGACCGCCGTGGTCGACCTGGTGCAGCGCAACGGTGAGGTGACCATCCCGTTCCTGCTGTCCAGCCGCGGCTACGGGTTCCTGTGGAACTCGCCCGCCGTCGGCCGGGTGGAGCTGGCCGGGAACGGCACCCGCTGGGTGGCGGACAGCGCCCGCCTGATCGACTACTGGGTGACGGCCGGGACCCCGGCGGAGATCCTGTCCTCCTACGCCGACGCGACCGGCAGGGCGCCCACCTTCCCCGCCTGGGCCAGCGGGTTCTGGCAGTCGAAGCTCCGTTACCGCACCCAGGACGAGCTGATGACGGTGGCCCGGGAGTACCGCCGACGTGGCCTGCCGCTCTCGGTGATCGTCTGCGACTTCTTCCACGGCCCGCACATCGGGGACTTCCGGCTCGACCCGGCCGAGTGGCCCGACCCGCGGGGCATGGTCGAGGAACTGGCCGCGATGGGCGTCAGGCTGATGATGTCCGTGTGGCCCTCCGTGACCGCCGTCTCCGTCAACTTCAACGAGATGCTCGAACGCGGCTACTTCGTGCGCAACGAGCGCGGGGTGGAGGTCGGCGTGCTCTCCCGCGACAAGGGAGTGGAGAACCGCACCTACATGCAGTTCTACGACCCCACCAACCCGGCGGCCAGGGCCTACGTCTGGGAGCAGGTCAAGCGCGGCTACCACGACCACGGCGTCCGCGTCTTCTGGCTCGACGCGAGCGAGCCGGAGATGCGGCCCGCGGCACCCGACAACCTGCTCTACCACGCCGGGCCAGGACAGGAGGTGGGCAACCTGTACCCCCGCGAGAACGCGAGGATGATCTGGGAGGGCATGCAGGAGGTGGGGGACGAGGAGATCCTCACGCTCAACCGCTCGGCCTGGGCCGGCAGCCAACGGTACGGCGCCGCGGTGTGGTCCGGGGACATCAGGGCCGACTGGGACTCGCTCGCCCAGCAGGTGCGCGCCGGCCTCAGCATGGCCGTCAGCGGCATCCCCTGGTGGACGACCGACATCGGTGGCTTCCACGGCGGCGACCCGGACTCCCCCGAGTTCCGCGAACTGATGGCCCGCTGGTTCCAGTTCGGGGTCTTCTGCCCGATCACCCGCCTGCACGGGGACCGGGAGCCGCGGATGGCCCCGGGGCCCGACATGACCGGAGGGCCCAACGAGGTCTGGTCGTTCGGCCCCGAGGTCTACGAGATCCTCAGCCGCCAGCTGAGCCTGCGGGAGTCCCTCCGTCCCTACATCCACCGCGAGATGGCGAACGTCAGCAGCACGGGCGTGCCGCTGATGCGGCCCCTGTTCGTGGACTACCCGGACGACCCGGCCGCCTGGGACGTGGCGGACGCCTACCTGTTCGGGCCCGACCTGCTCGTGGCGCCCGTCCTCGGCCCCGGCGTGCGGGAACGAGCGGTGTACCTGCCCGCGGGTGCCGACTGGCGCGACGTCGCCACCGGCCGGACCCACCCGGGCGGGACCACGGTGACCGTCCCCGCCCCCCTGCGGCGGATCCCGGTCTTCGCCAGGGAGGGCGCGGCGGACACCGGCGCCGCCTGGCAGGAGGTGGCCGCGTGACCGGGCCGGGTGCGGGCGCGGGCGTCGAGCCCACCGGGTCGGCCGTTCTGGCTGGCCGCAGGGCCCTGGTGACGGGTGGCGCCGGCGCGCTGGGCAGCGTGATCGCGCGGCGGCTGGCCGGGGCCGGCGCCGACGTGGCGGTCCTCGACCTGGACGAGGCGGGCGCGGGCGAGGTGTGCCGGGATGTGGCGCGCCTGGGCCGGCGGACGCTGCCGATCGGCGTCGACCTCACCGACCACGCGGCCGTCCAGGCCGCGGCCGGCCGGGTCCTGACCACATGGGGTGGGGTCGACGTGCTGGTCAACGGCGCCGGGGGCGGCGTGGTGGCGCCGTTCGCGGAGATGTCGGCGGAGACCTGGCACGCGATGATGTCCCGGAACCTCGACAGCGTCTATCACGTGACCCGGGCGGTGCTGCCCGCCATGCTGGAGCAGCGGTTCGGCAGGATCGTCAACATCGCCTCGGTCGCGGCCGTCTCCGGTGGCCGCCTGGTAAGGGGCGCCACCGCGTACGCCGCGGCCAAGGCGGGTGTCGTGGGGCTGACCAAGGCCCTCGCGGTGGAGGTGGCCGAACACGGCGTGACGGTCAACGCGTTGGCACCGGGGGCGCAGGCCACCCCCGGCCGCGAGCGGGACACCGAGGAACGGCGCGCGGCCCTGCTCGCGCAGATCCCCACCCGCCTGCTCGGTGAGCCGGAGCACCTGGCCGAGGCGGTGCTCTTCCTCGCCTCGCCCGCCGCCGTCAACGTCACCGGCGTCATCCTGCCGCTCGACGGCGGCCACTCGATCTGAACGTCGACGGTCACAGGAGGTGGTGTGTCATGAACGAGCGGCTGGAGGCCGGTCGGTACTGGTTCGACCAGGTGTACGGGGAGGGGAGGGCGGAGGGGCTGATCGACATGCAGTCCGGACTCGCACGCGACCTGGCGCGGCTGGGCATCGAGGTCAACTTCGGGGACATCTACTCCCGGCCAGGGCTCACGCTCGCCCAGCGTGAACTGCTGTCCCTCGCGGCCCTGGTCGCCATCGGCGGTCTCGAACCACAGGTGCGCGGCCACACGCGCGGCGCCGTCCGGGTGGGCTGCACGGCGACGGAGATCCTGGAGACGGTGATCCACACCGTGCAGTACTGCGGGTTCCCCAAGGCCCTCAACGCCATCCGCGTCGTCACGGACGAACTGGTCGACCTCGGTGTCGAGCTGCCGCCCGGGCGCGAGGCCGCGACGGACTGAGCCGCCCGGCCCTCCGGCCCGGTCGGCCCGGGCGGCCCGACCGGTCAGGCGGACCGCGTCGTGGTGCGGATCCGGTACAGGCTGGTCGACGCGGTGATGTAGAGGTCGTGGCCGTCCGGCCCGCCGAAGCACAGGTTGCCGACCACCTCGGGCACGGGCACGAAACCGGCGGGCGTGCCGTCCGGGCGGAGGACGTGCACGCCGTCGGCGGCGGCGACCCACAGGCGGCCGTGCTCGTCGACCCGCATCCCGTCGGGCACGCCGTGCTCGACGACGGCGAACACCTCGCCCTCGCCGACCTCGGTGCCGGAGACCCGGTACCGGCGGACGTGGTGCGGGCCGTCGTCGATCCACAGCCGGCCGGAGTCGGCCACGTACAGCACGGACTCGTCGGGGGAGAAGGCGAGCCCGTTGGGGTGTGTCATGTCGGTGATGACGGGGCGGGTCGTCCCGGTGGCGGGGTCGTGCCGGAAGACGAAGCAGCCCTCGTACTCGGGCTCCCCGGGGTACCCCTCGCGGCCCGAGGAGTGGATGCCGTACGGCGGGTCGGTGAACCAGACCGCGCCGTCGGAGGCGACCACCACGTCGTTGGGCGAGTTGAACCGGTGGTTCTCCCACCGGTCGACGATGGTGCGCGGGGTCCCGTCCCGGTCGGCCAGCTCCACGGCCCGGCGGCCGTGGCTGCACTCGACCACCCTCCCGGACCGGTCGAGGGTCCGGCCGTTGGCGTACCCGACCGATCGGCGGAACACCGAGGTGCTCCCCGATGCGGCGTCGAACTCGAGGATCCGGTCGTTGGGGATGTCGCTGAAACGTATCCGGTGGGACTCCGCGAGCCAGACCGGGCCCTCGGTCCACGCCGCGCCGTGGTAGAGGTGCTCGAGCACGGCACCCGCCACCACCAGGGAACTCGTCGCCTCATGGGTCATGCGGGGAGGGTAACAGCGGCTGCCACGTGCGGCTTGCGATCGGCGATAACATCTTGATACGTTTCAAACCCCGGTGCGGTCGCCCGGGGCGCGACCGCCCGCGGCCGCCGACGGCCGGGCGCGCACGGATTACGGCCACCGGGCCGTCGTGCGGCAGGATGGGCGACGCGCCGCCGGTGGACGCGTGCTCCACCGCGGGCGGAACACGGGAAGTCTCGGCGGTCAGGGAGGATGGCGTGGCGAGGGTCGGCATTCGAGAGGTGGCGACGCTGGCCGGGGTGTCCGTCGGCACCGTCTCCCACTACCTCAACCATCCGTCCCGGGTCTCGCCCGAGAAGAGCGAACGCATCCAGCGGGCCATCGACAAGCTCGGCTTCGTCCGGAACAACGCCGCCTGGCAGCTCCGACTCGGGCGCAGCACCACGATCGCCTACATCGTCCCCGACGTCAGCAACCCGTTCTTCGCCGCCATCGCGGAGGGCGTGGAGCAGCGGGCCGCCGCGCACGACCTGTCGGTGTTCATCGCCAACTCCAACCGCAGCCGTGCCCGGGAGGACGCGTATCTGGAGATGTTCCAGGCCCAGCGCGTGCAGGGACTGCTCGTCGCCTCGCACGAGCCGATCGAGGACCGCCTGATCACGTTGCGGCAGCGCGGCGTTCCCTCGGTGCTGGTCGGCCAGCGGGGGACCTTCGCGGACCAGCCCTCGGTGTCCGTCGACGACGTCGCGGGTGGCCGGATGGCGGCGGCCCACCTGCTGGAGCTCGGGCGCAGCCGGATCGCCTTCGTCGGCGGGCCGCTCGGCATCCGCCAGGTCGCCGACCGGCTGGACGGCGCCGGCAGCGTGATCGGCCAGAGCGCCGAGGGCACGCTGGAGGTGATCAACGTCGCGCACCGCACCATCGCGGAGGGCCGCGCCGTGGCCCGGCTGCTGGCGGCGCGTCGACCGCAGCGCCGGCCGGACGCCGTCTTCGCGGTCAACGACCTGATCGCGCTCGGCCTGATCCAGGAACTGGTGCTCGGCCACGGCATCCGGGTGCCGGAGGACATCGCGGTCATCGGCTACGACGACATCGAGTTCGCGGAGTCGTCCCTGATCCCGCTCAGTTCGATCAGGGCGCCGCACGAGGAGTTCGGCCACACGGCGGTCGACCTGCTCGTCGACGAGATGGGGGAGGAGCCGCGGGACTCCCCGGCCCAGATGGTGTTCCAGCCGGTGCTCGTGCCCCGTGCCTCGACGCTCGCGGCGGCCGACTGACCCCGGGCCACCGTTCTCAGGCGGGCTCGGGCGGCGCCGCGGCCGGGCTGGTGTTGATCCGTGGGAGCGCGTAGGGGTGGTTGTCGCGCAGCCAGGCGACCAGCTCCTCGCGGACCGCGCACCGCACCGACCAGGCGTCGCTCGCGTTGGCCGCCGAGATGGCCGCCCTGACCTCGATGGTGGACGGGGTGGTGTCGGTGACGACCAGGTCCCAGTGCCTGCCGTCCCAGTCGGCGCGGCCTTCGAGGAACTCCCCGAGGTGCTTGCGCAGTTCGGAGACCGGCGTGGTGTGGTCCAGGTGGAGGAAGACGGTGCCGGTGATCTCGTTGCCGCCGCGCGACCAGTTCTCGTAGGGGCGGTTGTTGAAGTAGGACACCGGCATCGTCAGCCGGCGGTCGTCCCATATCCGCACGGTCAGGAACGCCAGCGACATCTCCTCGACGGTGCCCCACTCGCCGTCCACCACCACGGTGTCGCCGATCTTCACCGAGTCGCCGAAGGCGATCTGGAGGCCGGCGAAGAGGTTGCTCAGCATCGACTGCGCCGCGACACCGGCGATGATGCCGATCACGCCGGCCGACGCGAGCATCGAGGTGCCGAGGGTCCGCAGGTCGGGGAAGAGCACCAGGATGGTGACGGCGGCGGCGACCACCGCGAGGACCGAGGTGATCACCCGGCGCAGCATCGTCAGCTGGGTTCTGAACTGCCGCACCCGGGCCAGGTCGTGGGTGCGCGCCTCGTAGCGGGCCAGGTAGTTCTCGGCGACCGCGCCGGCCGCCCTGATGGTCAGCCAGGCGGTCGACGCGATGGCCACCAGCGCCAGCAGGCTGCGCATCACGTCGCCGCGCCGCAGTTCCAGGTCGAACATGTCGTAGGCGACCTGGGTGCCCACCGAGGCCAGCAGCACCTGGAGCGGCAGCTGGCAGCGGCGCAGCAGCCCCCACAGGCGCGTGTCGGGGTGTCGCGCGTCGGCCGCGCGCAACGCCCGGTCGATCATCCAGCCAATGACCACGGTGAGCGTGATCGTGCCGCCTATCGCGAGCAGCGGCCGCAACACGTCGTGCATCGGCGCTCTCAGCTCCTCTTCGCCGCTTCGTGTGGCGGGGCCTGTCGATCCCGCCTGGCAGGATTGCGCCTGCCCCGACCCATAGCTATCACCCGAGGGATTTTCGGACCGTGACCGATATCATGCTTTTTCATTCCGTCGTCGGGCTACACCCCGCCGTCGAGGAGGCCGCCGAGCGGCTGCGGGCCGCGGGCCACCGGGTGTTCACCCCCGACCTGTTCGACGGCCGCGTCCCGGAGTCGATCGAGGCGGGCACGGAGCTCAAGGACGAGATCGGCCAGGACGAGATCCTGCGGCGGGCCATCGCCGCGGCCGCTCCGCACTCGGAGGGCGGCCTGGTCTACGCGGGCTTCTCGCTCGGCGCCTGGCTGGCGCAGACCATCGCGATGGGCGACGAGAAGGCCCGTGGCCTGCTGTTGTTGCACGGCACGGGGGAGGTCCAGGACGACGCGGACGTCGACGGGCTTCCCGTGCAGCTGCACGTCGCCGACCCGGACGCGTTCGAGCCGCACGACTGGCTGACCGTCTGGTACCTGAAGATGCGGGGCGCCGGGGCCGACGTGGAGGTCTTCCGGTACCGGGGCGCGGGGCACCTCTACACGCACCGGGGGCTGCCGGACCACGACGCGGAGGCCGCCGAGCGCACCTGGCGGGTGGCCGAGGACTTCCTGCGCGACCTGGACTGAGGACGGGAGCCGGCTCACTCCCGTTCGCAGCGGCCGCTGGGCCCGTCGTCCCCGGGTTGGCAGATGTAGACGCCGTCCGCCGGGTCGTCGCTGAGGTAGCGGCCCATGCACTGGTTGGAGGTGGTGCGGCCGCGGTCGGCGCAGAAGGCGAGCGCGTCGCGGCCGTCGGCGAAGGGGCCCGGCGCGTAGATCACCCAGTAGCCGGGGTTGAGCGAGGCGAAGTCGTCGCTCAGCACCACCTCGGCCTCGGGCATGCCCTCGGCGCGGACGGCGGCCAGCCGCTGGTCGCGCACGTCTGGGCCGCTCTCGACCGGCTCGGAGAACAGCTGGGCCATCCAGAAGCCGGCGTCGGCACCGGCGCCGCCGCCGTCGTCGTCGTCCGGGCCGTCCTCCGGCGCGTCGGTCGTGGGCTCCTCGGTCGGCTCGACGGGCTCCTCCGTCGGCTCGGCGGTCGTCTGGCCGGGGGAGGGCGTCGCCCCCTCGGGGGTGCCGGGGGAGGGCGGCACCGGATCGACCTCGCGGTCCGTGGGCTCGCCGGTGACGGTCGGGTCGGGGTCCGCGGTCGCGTCCGAACCGCCGCCGAGCAGCAGGGCCGCGGCGAGGCCGCCGGCGAGCAGCACCGTGCCGGCGGTGAGCCCGGCGACCAGCGCGGTCCTGGACCGCCCGGTCCCCGGGGTGCCGGGCGGGGGCGGCGAGACCCGGGTCGGCCTGGTCTCCGGGGTGGCGGCCGGCTGCCAGGCGGGGGCGGCCGCGGCCTGCTGGGCCGCCATGGCCAGCATCGCGTCCAGGTGGGCGGCGGTCGGCCTGGCCGCCGGGTCCCTGACCAGCAGCGCGCTGAGCACGTCGCCCAGCGGTCCGGACCGCACCGGCGGCGGGACCGGGTCCTCGAGCACCGCGGCGAGCGTGTTGACGGTCGACGCGCGGCGCAGTGGGCTGACGCCCTCGGCCAGCAGGTAGAGGGTGATGCCGAGCGACCACAGGTCGGCCGCCGGGTGGTCGGGGGCGCCGCGCAGTCGCTCGGGCGCGATGAACTCGGGGGAGCCGACGATGCCGCCGGTCATGGTCAGTGAGCCGCCGTCGGCCACCGCCGCGATGCCGAAGTCGGTGAGCACGGCCGAGCCGTCCTGCCGCAGCAGCACGTTGGCCGGTTTCACGTCCCGGTGGTGGATGCCGGCCTCGTGGGCGGCGCGCAGCGCCGCGAGCACGTCGCGGCCGTAACGGATCACCTCGCCCCAGGGCAGTGGGCCCCCGGCGGCCCTGGACGCCAGGGTGTCGCCCGGCAGCAGCTCCATCACCAGCCAGGGGTGCGGCTGGAGGTCCACGATGTGGTAGATCCGCACCACGTTGGGGTGGTTGAGCCTGGCCAGCGCCCGGGCCTCGCGCAGCGCCCGCTCCCTGAGCATGGCCTCGGTGGCCGGGGCCGCGTCCTCGGGGGGCCGGACCTCCTTGATCGCCACCTCCCGGTGGAGTGCCAGGTCCATGGCCCGCCACACCGTGCCCATGCCCCCGCGACCGAGCCGCTCGCGCAGCTCGAAGCGGGCGTCGATCACCTGTCCCGGTTCTCCCCCTGGCATGGGCAGAAGCGTAAGGGGAGCCAACGGGCGGGCGGAAACCCGGTGTTCGGTTCCGGGACCGGGTGGGCCGCCCGCCCGTGGCGCGGATCAGTCGACGCTGTTGGCCTCCACCATGGCCGTGAAGTCCTCCGGCGTCTGCGGGGTGTCGACCACCTCGCCGTTGAACTTCAGGGTCGGGGTGCCGGTGACCTCCTCGTCGGCGTTGAACTTGTCCGACATCTGGAGCGCCCAGACCGCGAAGGTGCTGTTCTGGATGGCGTCCTCGAACTGCTGGTTGTCCGCGAGCTCGGGGACCGACTGGGCCAGTTCGAGCAGGTAGTCGTCGTCGGCGAACTCGTCGGACGACTCCTCGGGGTGGAACTCGGCCGAGTAGAGCGCGTCGTGGTAGGCCACGAACGCCTCGGGGCTGACGTCGAGCGCGGCGCCCAGCGCGTTGAGGGCGTTCTTCGAGCCGCTGCCGGTCAGCCGGTCGTCGAGGAAGGTGCCGAAGACGTACTCGACGGCGTAGTCGCCGTTCTCGACGCCCTGCCTGACCGTCTCGCCGGTGCCCTGCTCGAAGGCGGCGCAGGCCGGGCAGCGCGGGTCCTCGTAGAGGGTGAGGGTGTTGGCGGCGTCCTCGTCGCCGATCCGGACGGTGAGACCGTCGTCGCCGGTCGCGTTGGCGGGCGCGGCGGTGGCGAACTCGGCCTGCTCGCCGCCGGCGCCGTCCTCCAGCTGGGAGCGCACCGCGCCCCAGTCGGTGTTGTCACCGCCGCCGCCCATGCTGGCGACGGAGACGCCTATGCCGCCGGCGGCGCCGAGGATGGCGACCGCCACGCCGCCGACGACCAGCCGCCGGCGCAGCCTGGCCTTCTTCTCCTGACGCTCGCGTTCGGCCCGCAGCCTTTCCCTGGCGGCCCGCTTGGCCTCGGCTGAGTTGCGCTTGCTCATGGTGGGGTTGTCTCCGTGTGTGTGGTGTGTCGGTCGGCTGTCGCGCGCGGGGCGGTGGCGCGGCGGCGTGAGATCACGCCGGCGCGTACCGCCGGGCGGCGGGCGGACCGCGCCGGAGCACGGAGTGGGCGAGGGCGGGCAGCGCCGGGGCCGGGCGGTCGGCGCCGGTGGCGCGGGGCAGCGGCCGGCGGGCGGGCCGCCGGTCGACGCGGGCGGCCACCGCGAGCAGCAGCGGCCGGAAGCCGGCGGCGACGGCCGCGCGCAGCAGCCTGGCCAGCGCGGCCTCGCCGCAGCGCAGCCAGCCGGCGGCGAGCAGGCCCACGGCCAGGTGGGCGGCGAGCAGCAGCCAGGGGCTGGCGGTCAGCGGCCCGGGACCGCTCGCGGTGAGCCGGGCCAGCGGGGCGCCGAGGTCGCCGCCGCCGCAGATCAGGTCGAGGCCGAGGAGCCGCAGCGGGCCGGTGACCGGGCCGCCGCCGGGGCCGTAACAGGTGGCCTGGCCGGAGGTGAAGACGGTGTCGGCCGCCAGGTGCAGCGGCAGGAGCAGCCCGGCGATGGGCCAGAAGCCCCGCTCGCGGTCGCCGGCGAGCAGCACCGCGACGGCGAAGACGCCGGCCGCGACCAGGGCCACGGTGGGCAGCGGCAGCGGCGCGCCGGACAGCAGCACATGGGCCCCGGTGGCGAGCGTGACGGAGAGCGCGGCGAACACCGCCGCGCGCAGCACGCGTATCCAGGAAGCCGACATGCCCATCGAGCCGAGTGTGCCATGACGCTGGCCGCTGACGGAACGGGTGGCCCCGGCGCCGGTGGGGCCCGGGCGTGCCGGCCCCCACCGGCACCCGGGTCGCGCGTGTCGGGTGGGGATTCGCAGGGGCCTTCTTGACCTTGGAAAACGTCCGAGGCGCCGCCTTTGACCTGCGGAAACGCCGCGGCGGGCCGGGGTGCCCCGAGGGCGTACGACGGGGCCGCGTGGGGGTAGGGTCAAAGGCCCCTGACCCTGCTGCGGAAGGCCCCTGGAGTGACCAAGCCGTTCACACACCTGCATGTTCACACCCAGTACTCGCTGCTGGACGGTGCGGCGCGGCTCAAGGACATGTTCAAGGCCTGTAACGACATGGGCATGTCCCATATCGCCGTGACGGACCACGGGAACCTGCACGGGGCGTACGACTTCTTCCAGCAGGCGACGGGTGCCGGGGTGACGCCGATCATCGGGATCGAGGCGTATGTGGCGCCGGAGTCGCGGCGGCACAAGCGGCGGGTGCAGTGGGGACAGCCGCACCAGAAGAAGGACGACGTCTCCGGTTCCGGTGGTTACACCCACAAGACGATCTGGGCGGTCAACAAGACCGGCCTGCACAACCTGTTCCGGCTCTCCTCGGACGCCTACACCGAGGGCTTCTTCGTCAAGTGGCCCCGGATGGACAAGGAGACCATCTCCCAGTACTCCGAGGGCCTGGTCGCCTCCACCGGCTGCCCCTCGGGCGAGGTGCAGACGCGGCTGCGGCTCGGCCAGCCCGAGGAGGCGCTGAAGGCGGCGGCGGACTACCAGGACATCTTCGGCAAGGACCGCTACTTCCTGGAGTTGATGGACCACGGTCTCGACATCGAGACCCGGGTCCGGGACGGGCTGCTGGAGATCGGGAGGAAGCTGGGCATCCCGCCGATCGTCACCAACGACTCGCACTACACCTACGCGCACGAGGCGAGCGCGCACGACGCGCTGCTGTGCGTGCAGACCGGCAAGAACCTGTCCGACCCGGACCGTTTCCGGTTCGACGGCACGGGCTACTACCTGAAGTCGCCCGAGGAGATGTACGCCATCGACTCCTCGGACGCCTGGCAGCAAGGCTGCGCCAACACCATGCTGGTCGCTCAGCAGGTGGACACCACCGACTGGTTCAAGCCCCGCGACCTGATGCCGCGGTTCGACGTGCCCGAGGGGCACACCGAGGTCTCCTGGTTCCGCGAGGAGGTCGCGCGCGGCATGGCCCGCCGCTACCCGGGCGGGGTGCCGGCGGACCGGCAGAAGCAGGCCGACTACGAGATGGACATCATCATCCAGATGGGGTTCCCCGGCTACTTCCTCGTGGTCGCGGACTTCATCATGTGGGCCAAGTCGCAGGGCATCGCGGTGGGTCCAGGGCGTGGTTCGGCGGCGGGCTCGATCGTGTCGTACGCGATGGGCATCACCGACCTCGACCCCCTCGACCACGGGCTGATCTTCGAGCGGTTCCTCAACCCCGAGCGCGTCTCCATGCCCGACGTCGACATCGACTTCGACGAGCGTAGGCGCGGCGAGGTCATCCGGTACGTCACCGAGAAGTACGGCGCCGACAAGGTGTCGATGATCGGCACCTACGGCACCATCAAGGCCAAGGCCGCCATCAAGGACTCCTCGCGCGTGCTCGGCTACCCGTACGCGATGGGCGACCGCATCACCAAGGCCATGCCCGCCGACGTCCTCGGCAAGGGCATCCCGCTCTCCGGCATCACCGACAAGAACCACCCGCGCTACAGCGAGGCGGCCGAGGTCAGGTCGATGTACGAGAACGAGCCGGACGTCAAGAAGGTCATCGACACGGCCAAGGGCCTGGAGGGCCTGGTCCGGCAGATGGGCATGCACGCGGCCGGCGTCATCATGTCCAGCGAGAAGCTGGTCGACCACGTGCCGCTGTTCGCGCCCAAGAACGACGGCGTCGTCGTCACCCAGTGGGACTACCCCACCTGTGAGGCGCTCGGCCTGCTGAAGATGGACTTCCTCGGCCTGCGCAACCTCACGATCATGGACGACGCCCTCAAGCTCATCAAGAAGAACAAGGGCGTCGACATCAAGCTGCTCGACCTCACGCTCGACGACCCCAAGACCTTCGAACTCCTCGGGCGCGGCGACACGTTGGGCGTCTTCCAGTTCGACGGCGGCCCCATGCGCTCACTGCTGCGCATGATGAAGCCGACGAACTTCGAGGACATCTCCGCCGTCGGCGCCCTGTACCGGCCGGGCCCGATGGGCATGAACAGCCACATCAACTACGCCCTCCGCAAGAACGGCCAGCAGGAGATCACCCCGATCCACCCCGAGCTCGAGGAGCCCCTGAAGGAGGTCCTCGACGTCACCTACGGCCTGATCGTCTACCAGGAGCAGGTGCAGAAGGCCGCCCAGGTGCTCGCCGGCTACTCGCTCGGACAGGCCGACCTGCTCCGCCGCGCCATGGGCAAGAAGAAGAAGGAGATCCTGGACAAGGAGTTCGTCCCCTTCCAGGCCGGCATGCGCGAACGCGGCTACTCGGACGAGGCGATCCAGGCCGTCTGGGACGTGCTGGTGCCGTTCTCCGGGTACGCGTTCAACAAGGCGCATTCCTCGGCATATGGCCTCGTCACCTACTGGACGGCATATCTCAAGGCCAATTACCCGGCCGAGTACATGGCCGGTCTGCTCACCTCGGTGCGCGACGACAAGGACAAGATGGCGATCTATCTCAACGAGTGTCGCCGCATGGGCATCAGGGTGCTGCCGCCCGATGTCAACGAGTCCGAGGCGTTCTTCACGCCGCGCGGTGACGAGACGATCGTCTTCGGCCTCACCGCGGTCCGCAACGTGGGGCAGAACGTGGTCGACTCCATCGTCGCGACCCGGAAGAGCAAGGGGAAGTACAGCTCGTTCCCCGACTTCCTCGACAAGGTCGAGGCCGTGGTCTGCAACAAGCGCACCGTGGAGTCGCTGATCAAGGCCGGCGCCTTCGACGCCCTCGGCCACACCAGGAAGGGCCTCACCGCCCACTTCGAGACCATGATCGACAACGTGGTGCAGGTCAAGCGCAAGGAGGCCGAGGGCCAGTTCGACCTGTTCGGCGGCATGAGCGACGACAGCGCCGACGACGGGCCCGGCTTCGGCCTCGACGTGGAGTTCTCCGAGGAGGAGTGGGACAAGACCTACCTGCTCGCCCAGGAGCGGGAGATGTTGGGTCTGTACGTGTCGGACCACCCGTTGTTCGGGATCGAGCACATCCTGGACGAGAAGGCGGACGCGGCGATCTCGGCGCTCAACGGCGGCGACTACCCGGACGGGGCCGTGGTCACCATCGGTGGCATCATCTCCGGGCTCCAACGGAAGATGACCAAGCAGGGCAACCCCTGGGCCATCGCCACCGTCGAGGACCTCGGCGGCTCCCTCGACTGCATGTTCTTCCCCGCCACCTACCAGCTCGTCTCCACCCAACTCGTCGAGGACGCCGTCGTCTTCGTCAAGGGACGCCTCGACAAACGCGAGGACGTCCCCCGCCTCGTCGCCATGGAACTCCAGGTACCCGACCTCTCCGAGGCCTCGGCCGACACGCTGGTCACCATCACCATCCCCGCGGTCAAGGTCACCCCGCCGCTGGTGGCCAGGCTCGGCGAGGTGCTGGGCCAGCACCGCGGACCCACCGAGGTGCGGGTCAAGCTGCAGGGCCAACGGAGCACCACCGTGCTCCGGCTCGACCGCCACCGGGTACAGGCGGATCCGGCGCTCTTCGGCGATCTCAAAGCGCTCCTGGGGCCGACCTGCTTGGCTGGATGATGGATAGCGCTTTACCTGAACGGGGCATTCGCGGGTCTACCTTCGGTAATGAGCGAATCTCCGTTAGAGGGGTGGGCTGCCGTGGATGCCCGAATGATAGAGAAGGCCGTTTTCCTGGTCCGTGAAGCGCACGCTTCGCGGGAGACGGCCGTGCACGCGCTGCTGGAATACTTCCCCGGCTCCGCATTCGAGGACCGAATCCGTTGCGTGCACGAGGCGTGGGACATCGTGCACCGCGGCGCGCCCCCGGTGCCGGTTTATTCGGCGCACTCCGAGGTCTCCGACGCCCGCTATTTCGCGGCGGCGCACGAGCGGCACGCCTTCACGGATTAGGAACGGCGTCGGAAAACGCGGCCGCGGCGGCGACCGCGTGCTTCAGGGCGCACCCCGTACCGGGGTGCGCCCTGAAACGTGTGCCGTGCCGCCGCGTCAGTTGTGACCGAACCGCCGCTCGCGCTTGCGGATCTTCGGCTGGTCCGTCATCGCGTCGGACGGCGAGGGACTCGCCCCCGAACCGGAGCTCGACCGGTCGGCTCGCCGGACGTCCTGCTGCTGCCGCCGGTCGCGGTTCTTGTTCTTGGCCATGATCGCCTCCAGGCTGGGACAGACGGAAACGTGGGGTAGACCACGGGCCCGCGACCAGATTCGCACGGCGCACCATAGTTCGCATTCCGGGCGGAGGGCCCGGCGGATTCGCCACGCCGAAGATCGAGTTGGCGCAGATAACGGCGCCTCGGTCGGGCAGACTCAAGGCGGGCAGACTGAAGAAGACACTTCTGTGAACGTTCTGGTGAGCGAGGTGCAACGTGGACCGCTGCGTCGTCCTGGTAGATGCCGGCTATCTGCTGGGCGCCGCCGCCAGCCTGCTCGCGGGCGAACCGGCCCGCCCACGCATCACCGTCGACCACGCCGAGCTGATCCAGGCCCTTCGCGAGCGCGCCGAGGCCGACACGGGCCGTGAGCTGCTGCGCATCTACTGGTTCGACGGCGCGCCCGACCGGGTGCCCCAGCCGGAACACCGCAGGTTGCGCGTGATGCCGCGGGTCACCGTGCGCCTCGGGGCACTCACCCGCAGCGACGGCCGCTGGGCGCAGAAGGGCGTCGACGCCGCCATGCACGCCGAGCTCACCGAGCTGGCCCGCAACCGCGCCTGCGCCGACATCGTCCTGGTCACCGGCGACGGCGACCTGCTGCCCGGCCTCATGTCCGCGAAGGAACACGGCGTCGCCGTCCACCTGTGGGCCGTGCAGGCCGCCGACGGCGACTACAACCAGTCCGAGGACCTGGTCGCCGAGGCCGACGAGCGCCGCGTCCTCGACCGCGCCTGGATCACCCGCGCCGTCCGCGTCAACGAGGCACCCGCCGCCGACCCCGGGCACCCCACCCCGCGCCCCGAGATCGCCGCCATCCTCGCCGCGCCGCTCCCCGAGACCCGCGGCACCGGCGGCGAACCGGCCAGCACCCCCCGGGCCACGGCGGGCAAGAACGGCTCGGCACCCGAGACCGCCGAGGGCTGCGGCCCCGCGGACCGCGAGCCGGCCACGGCCGGCGCCCCGGGAACCGCGGGCAAGGGCGTCCCCACCCCCAAGGACCTCGCCTCCCTCGGCCGCCCCGCGCCCGTCGCGCCGCACGGCGGCCCGCCGCCCACCGCGACCCTGCGCTGGTCCTCCGACCGCGGCTGGGTCGACCGGGGGGCGCCGGAGGAGTCCGCCGAGGCCGCCGCCCTGCCGATGCTCTCCCAGCTGACCACCGCCGAGCAGCGGTGGGCGGACCGCGAGGAGGACATCACCGCCGTCAGCGGCGACCCGTTCGAGGTGGGCCAGGTGTTCGCCCGCCGCTGGGCCGAACGTCTGGTCTCGGGCAACCACTTGGACCGGCTCTCCACCGAGTACCCGCGCATCCCGCACCGCATCGACGGCGAACTGCTCCGCTACGCCGCCCGGTTCGGGCTGCTGGCGCACAAGGACGACCAGATCGACGAGCAGGACCGCTACGCGATCAGGGCCGGCTTCTGGCGCGAGGTCGACACCAGGACGGGCGTCGAACGCGCCTCCTGACCCGGTCTGTCCCCCGCCCCGGCGTCCGGCCGGCCCGCCGCGCGGCGTAGGCTCGTACACCGTGGCCTCATCTACCGCACGGGCCGAGGCCCGAACCCCCGCACCGCCACGCGCCGCCACCCCGGCCGCGCTGACCGTGCGCGGACTCGTCAAGACCTACCGGGCCAGACGCCACGGCTGGCGCCCGGGGCGGCGCCGGGCGACCCCCGCCCCGCCGGTCGTCGCCAGCGACGGCATCGACCTCGACGTGGCCCGCGGTGAGATCTTCGGCCTCCTCGGCCCCAACGGCGCGGGCAAGACCACCCTGGTCCGGCAGCTCACCGGGCTGCTCCGCCCCGACACCGGCACGATCTCACTCCTCGGCCACGACCTCGTCCGCCACCCCGGGAACGCCGCCCGGCTGCTCGCCTACCTCGGCCAGGAGTCCACGGCGCTCGACGAGCTGACGGTCTCCCTCGCCGTCGAGACCACCGCCAGGCTGCGCGGCCTCGACGCGGTCACCGCCCGCCGCGAGCGGGACGCCGTGCTGGACGAGCTGGCGCTCGGGCCGCTCGCCGGCCGCCCGCTGAAGCGGCTCTCCGGCGGCCAGCGGCGGCTCGCCTGCGTGGGCGCGGCGCTGGCCGGGCAGCGGCCGCTGCTGGTGCTCGACGAGCCGACCGCGGGCATGGACCCCGTCGCCAGGCGCGCCGTCTGGGCCGCCCTCGACCGGCGCCGCGAACGGGACGGCACCACGGTGCTGCTGGTCACCCACAACGTCACCGAGGCCGAGACCGTCCTCGACCGGGTCGCGGTGCTCGACGCCGGCCGGGTCATCGCCTGCGACAGCCCGGCCGGACTGCGGGCGCTGGTCAGCACCGAGGTGCGGCTCGAACTCGTCTGGCGCGACGAGCCGCCGCTACGGGTACCGGCCCTCGCCGCGGCGCACGCCACGGCCACGGTCGCGGGCCGCCGCTGGACGCTCCGCCTCCCGGCGGAGGACGCGCGCGCCCTCGTCACCACCCTCACGCAGGGGCCGGCCTTCGCGGCGCTCGACGACTTCACGCTGACCACGCCGAGTCTGGAGGACGTCTACCTCGCGCTGGGGGGTCGGGGTGGGGGGCTGGACCGCGAATGACGGTGCGCCTGGCGGCTTGTGCCTCGAAGGGACGGGGGCCGCGTGCCGGTCGTGGCCTTGCGGCCGAGCCGAGCGGTTTTTTCCCCCACCCGCC